>JAZBOO010000288.1:0-8512 GCA_036351155.1 Candidatus Krumholzibacteriia bacterium
GCCTACGAACCCATCAAGGATGCGTCCGGGAGCGTGGTGGGGATCAACTACTTCGGGGTGCCCATGGAAAGCGCCACGGCATTGCGTCAGGCCATCATGGATATTCCCGTCGGGAAAACCGGTTATGTCTTCGTCCTGGACTCACAGGGAAATTATGTGATTTCCAAGGGTGGGCAGCGGGATGGGGAAAGCATCTGGGAGGCCAAGGACGCCGACGGGAACCTGTTCATCCAGGATATGTGCCGCACTGCGTTGGCGATGAAGACCGACGAGGCGACCAACATTTTTTACCCCTGGCTGGACAAGGGTGCTTCGAAACCAAGAATGAAAGTGGCCCGGGTCAAGTACTACGCTCCCTGGGACTGGGTGATCGGGGTCAGTGCCTACGAGGACGAGTTCTACGGTGCTCAGCGGGAATTCGAGGCCGTCAGCCGGCAGACAATATTGTTCATTGGCCTGATCAGTCTGATCAGCCTGAGCATGGCCTCGCTGGTCTGGTTCTTCCTGGCCCGCTCCACGGACCACCGTTTCTCCCGCATTGCCGATACGTTGCGTCTGACCAGTGAGCAGGTGGCCAGTGCTGCGGCCCAGGTGGCCAGCAGCAGTCAGCTGGGGGCCGAAGGTGCCAGCGAACAGGCGGCTTCTCTTGAAGAAATTTCCGCCTCCCTCGAAGAGATCGCTGCGACCACCAGCCAGACGGCCGACAACGCTCGAAAAACCAGTCACACCTCGACAGAGGCCGTCAAGGCGGCTGACCAGGGTGTGCAGTCCATGGAGCGCATGGGACAGGCCATCAGCCAGATCAAGCAATCCTCGGACGAGACAGCCCGCATTCTGAAGACCATCGACGAGATCGCTTTCCAGACCAACTTGCTGGCGTTGAATGCGGCGGTCGAGGCCGCACGTGCCGGCGATGCGGGCAAGGGATTTGCCGTGGTGGCCGAGGAGGTGCGCAACCTCGCCGGACGCAGTGCCGAGGCGGCCAAGAACACGGCACACCTGATCACCGACTCCCAGGCCAATGCCGACAATGGCGTGAAGGTCGCTCAGGAAGTGGCCGGGTTCCTGGCGGAGATCCAGAGCCATGTTGGGACAGTCGGGGAACTGATCGAACAGGTGTCCACCGCCAGTGGCGAGCAGGCCACGGGGATCAGTGAAATCACCAAGGCGGTCAACCAGATCGAGAGCATTACCCAGTCCAATGCGGCCAATGCCGAGGAGTCGGCGGCCTCCAGCGAGGAGCTGAGCAGCCAGGCGGTGGAAGTCCAGCACATGGCCAGGGAACTGACCCGCGCGGTGAAGGGTGGCAGCGCCGAGGAGGCCGAGGGGCCCCGGGCCGCTGTTCCCGCCTGGAACACCAGCAAGGCGCAAAAGCCGAGAGCGAAGGCGCCCAGGAAACCCCAGATGGACGAGGCCTACATGGATCAGGTGATTCCCATGGAGGATCACGAACTCATCGACCTCTGATCCTGAAGCGACGGGGATCTCGTCAATTCACAGTCCATGGCAGAGCAAACCCCCGAGGGCATTCCTCGGGGGTTTTTTTTGGAAGCTACCGATTGAACATGGCCTTCATGCCGCCCAGGGTTTCCTGGATGTTGGCCACGGCACAGTCGCTGTTGTCCAGGGTCCAGGTTCCCCCTTGAATGTCCCAGCGGGATTGATCCACTTCACAGCAGATCAGGGTCAGCTCGGCCGCAGGCCTGAGGGTTCCATCCCGGATGGTGTTGTCCAGGATGGTGCACTGGGTCAAATGGGCAACGGACAATGGCCCCACATTCAACGCGCCATAGCCCAAGGTGTTGCCCACCAGTGTGCAGTTGTCCATGACCAGGTTTCCGAAAAGAGCCATATGGACCGCGGCCGCACCCATGATGTTGTCCTGGAAAAGGGTGTGAGAAATGCTGGCTTCCACGTCGGCCAGGAGCAGAGGGGTGCCGTGGTTCTCCACAAGCGAACACATGGACATGTCCAGGCTACCTTGATCAATGGTGATCAGGTTGGGTGTTTCGTTGCCTTGCCACAGGCACCCGCTCATGGTCAGGTGACCCGTGTTCGCCAGGACGGCGGAGGAGTGGAGTCCGAGGAACTGTGTTTCCAGAATTTCGGTGGTGCCGCCGACCTCCAACATGACGTAGGCCATGCTGGACTGGAAAACACAACGGTCAATGATCAGGTGGCCCTCATGCCCAATGAAGACCGTCCCGCCCTGGAGATCCAGGTACTGGAACGTGATGCCCTCCAGACGCACCGGTTGCGTTCCGACAAAAGAGTCGACCGCCAGGATTCCCTGGGTCAGGTAGGTCAGGCTGATCGCCACATCGGCGGGATCGCCACTCTGGCTGCGCAGGGTCAAGCCCGTGGTGATGACACGGCCGTTCACGTAGTCGTAGTTCCCGGCCACCATTTCGATGATGTCCCCATCGGCTGCAGCGGAAATAGCCGTGGCCAGTTCTCCGCTGGACGTGACCGTGTGCACGGCGGCCGGGGCGACCGCGCAGCACAAGATTGAGCCCAGGACAATGAAAACAGACAGTAATTGACGGTGGGAATGCATGAAGATCTCCCTCTTGGCCTCGTGGGGTCATGTCCTGAAGTTAGGGAAATCAGTTCGGATTGGTCAACGCGGAGGGGGGGAACCGGTCAACAGTTTCGGGTTTTCATTTGATCCCGGGTGACTGATCATGGTCGGAACATGGGAGGCCCTCTATCACAAAACGGAGACGACACATGCTTTGGCTGGCTGGTGCCATCCTGTTCTTTCCGCTGCTGGGCCTGGTGATGCAGCTGGCGGCCTTGCGGCATCGCGACCCCGGGCTGGCTGGGCAACTCGAAAAGACGGCTTCACCTGTCCCCGCTGAAGGCGGCCCCACTCTTTGCCTGGGGGGGGCCGAGTTCATGGCGGCCCTGAGGGCTGATCTGGCCTCGGCCCAGGACCGCGCTCTCATCCAGACCCTTTCCTTCGAAGGCGATGCCGCCGGCCGGGCCTTGGCCGAGGCCCTGATCGCCAGCCCGGCGTCCGAAAAATGCCTGATCATCGATTCCTATTCACGCCTGGTCCAGAGCGACATGCTGGTGGGCTCGCCGCTGCGCCTGTTCAACATCGGCCTGTACCGCGAGAAGTCCCGCATGAACAAGCTGGTTGAGCGCATGCGGGACCACGGTGTGGATGTGGTGTTCGGTCGGCCCTATGGCTTCGGGCGCAGCAGCCTGGTGGCCCGTGACCACAAGAAGATGTGCGTGGTCGACGACGTGACCTACGTGGGCGGCATCAATTTCAGTGACCACAATTTTCTGTGGCGGGATCTCATGCTGAGGGCTGAAGACCCGGCCGCGGCCGCCGCTCTGGCTGCCGATTTCTTCCAGACCCGAGTGGGCCGGTCGGTGGACAGCCGGGGGAGCTTCGCGTCCTGGGATCTCGTGATCGGCCAGGGCACCGAAACCCACCTTATCCTCGACGAAATGGCGCTGGCCATCGCCCAGGCTCGGCGGGACATCTACGTGGAGTGTCCCTACATCACCGAGCCGTTGCTGGGGCTGCTGGGAGAAGCGCGACGCCGCGGGGTCGAGGTCACCATCGTGACCAGTGAACACATCAATCGCTTCGGAATGAAGTGGAGCATTCAGGGCGCCTGCGCCGACCATGACCTGACTTTGCGGCTATGGCCCGACACCATGACCCACGTCAAGGCCATGCTGATCGATGGCGATCAGCTTCTTCTGGGATCAGCCAATTTCGACTTTCTGAGCGGCAAGCTGCAGCCGGAATTGATGGTGACTGTGCGGGATCCTGCAGTGATCACGGAGTTCGACCGCCGGGTGCGGCAGACCAGTCTGGCTGAGTCCTACAACTGGTCGGCTCAGGGGAAGAAGCCCGCGCTGGCCGGTGTGGGGCGCTGGGCCATGGGAGCGGCCGAAGCGATCCTGGGTGCCGTTCATGGTGGGAATTAAGTGCGGGTGAACCGGGCCACGGTCAGGAAAACCAGCAGGGACAGGGGGATGGCAAAGCATGCGGGATCCAGCCCCCAGGGCAGATCCCAGCCCAGGACCAGGGCCCCCAGGGAAAAACTGCCGCCCACCAGCATGGCGCTGATGGCCGCCGCCCCGCCACCCTGCTTCAGGTAAAACACTCCCAGGGTGGGCACCAGCAAACCCGACACCATGAAGGCGTAGGCGTACAGGATGGCATCCAGCACCGACTGGAAACGCGAGGCCAGCAGGACCGCCAGGATCCCCACCACCGCCGTGACCAGCATGGACAGACGGATCTGAGCCCGGTCCGATTCAAGGCCGGGTATCAACCGGGCCAGCAGGTCGTTGACGATGTTGCCCGAAGAGGCCATGAGACAGCTGTCGGCGGTGGACATGATGGCCGAGAAATAAGCGGCGATGACCAGGCCGGCCACGCCCATGGGCAGCACCTCGGCCACCAGCAAGGGCAGCCCCATCTCGGGGTCAACTGCCGGGTAGAGCACCCGTGAAGCCATGCCCAGCAGCACGCCGCTGAAAGCCATCAACGGATATTCCAGCAACCCGGCCAGATACCAGGCCTTGCGGGCTTCCTTGACGTTCCGGCAGGCATAGATCCGCTGGTAAAGCGTCATGCCCACGAACCAGATGGGAATGATGGTCACCGCCCAGTTGATCAGCTGACGCGGCGCGATGTTGGTCAGGGAAAAGTGCGAAGCCGGCAGGTTGGCCTTGAGGCCGGCCCAGCCGTCGACGGCATGGTAGGCGGCCGGCAAGGCCAGGAAGATCAGGCCGCCCAGCAAGATCATCCACTGGACGGTGTCGGTGTAGATCACAGCTTTCAGGCCGCCCACCACCGTGTAGCTGATGGTGATGCCGGCAATGGCCAGCAGGGCGAAGGTCATGGGCTCCATGCCGAACGGAGCCTGCTTGAACACGGTGACCGAGGCCAGCTTGGCGCCAGCCAGAATCTGTCCCCCGGTGAACCCCAGGTAGCCGATGCCGGAAATCACGGCGGCCACCAGGGCGGTTCCTTTTCCGTAGCGCCAGCGCAAAAGGTCGGGATAGGTCATGAGAGCTTGCTTCTGATCCAGACCCTTGACGCGGGGGATGAGGACCACGGCCGTGAGCCAGGCCCCGATCAGCCCCGTGAAAAGCAACCAGCTGCCGGCCAGCCCCATGGCGAAACCCAGGCCGCCCAGTCCGATGGAGAACCCGCCGCCCACATCGGTCGCCACCACCGACATGCCCACGTGGGACCAGCTCAGGTCGCGGCCGCCCACGTAGTAGTCGTCCAGGTTCTTGTTCTGCCGATAGTGGTACACGCCCACGGCCATCACACCGGCCATGTAGACCACGAAGATGGTGTTGTCCAGGAAGGTCACGGAGTCGCCGCCGCGGCCTGTCCCCTGCGGGCGGTGTTCTTGCACCAGATGTTCATGGATTCCCAGCCATTGGGCATGCGGCAATTGTTGGTCAGCCGCCCGGTGTACTCGTAGCCCAGCTTGGCAAATACACAGTTCATGCCGACCTCGTCGGCCCGCGCCAGGGTGTACAGATCGGTGATCTGGCAGACATCTTTCACGTCCTGCGCCAGGCGATGCAGCAGGTGGGCCATGTGTCCGGCGCCTCGCTGGTCCGGCCGAGTGGCGCAATCGGTCATCTCGGCACAAAGGTTTTGCGCGTCCACCTCGGCCGACGCCGAGGCCACGACCTCACCCCGGGCGTCCAGCATCACCCGGAACAGGTTGCTGCCGGTCCGGATCTGGCCGGCGATGATCTCCTCGGAAATGGGGGTGGGGTAATCCTCAAAGGTTTGCAGCATCAACGTGGCGATGGCCTGGGCGTGCTTGTCGGTGGCCAGCCGGGAGGAAAAGCCGGGTGCCGGTTCATCCGGACGTACCACCTCCTTGCGGCTGGCCAGGAGCACCGTCTGGTCGTGCAGGGCATCGTGTGGAGCATCGCTCCGTTCATTATCCCCGTAAGCGGCCCAGATCTGGCCGTCGCTGCCATCGGCGAAATATCCCTCGATCACACCTTCGAAAAGGAAACCGGCGGTGACCCACTGGGGCTCGGTGCCGCCCTTCCCGTAGACAAGAAGCTTGCTGTACACGTCCGGGCACAGATCCAGCCCCTCTTTCCAGAAGGCGATCCCCGGATTCCTGTTGTGCTCGGCGGGCACCCCGTACAGCTTGAGGCGCTTGTTGCGGGGGTCCAGAACAAGTTCGCCGGTCAACAGATCGGCCACACCCGTTTCAAGTGACCAGCTTCCAGACGGCAAAGTTCCCGCAGGATTGTTCAGGCTGGCCAGGGCCCGCTCCAGGGCTCGGCGGTCAATGGTGTCTGCATCCGAATAGATTCCGCTTCCTCCTTTTGGTGATCAGCACGTGGCCAGTTGCATACCGCTGCAACCGGAGGCCATCAGGGCTTCCTTGATCATCCGATTGTGCTCGGGGAACTGGGCCCACCTCTTTTGACCCTCCGCGGGGAGCTGGTCGATGGGATCGAAGTACAGATACACCCGCGACTCATCCACGGCCGGGCTGCGGTAGACGCTGATGCCGGTGACCTCATCGTAGTATTCGAAGCTGTGGGCATCGCGCTTGCCGCCGCCACCGGGTACGTCGGTCACGAAGGTGGGTGTGTTGAATCCGGCGGTGGAACCCCGCACCTGGCGCTCGATTTCCAGGGTGTCTTCCAGCCGGGTCCGCAGTTCCTCGACACCCTTGACCATGTCGTGCTGGTACACGTAGTAGGGCTGCACGTTCATGTAGGAGAGCTGCTTGACCAGGGTGACCATCTCTTCGGGATCATCGTTCACACCGCGGATGAGCACGCTCTGGTTGCGCACCCGTACTCCCCGCTGAAACAGGAGGTCCATGGCCTGGCGGGTGACGGGGCTGATCTCGTTGGTGCAATTGAAGTGGGTGTGCAGGCACACTTCCTTGGCTGCCTGGCGCCCCTTGTCGACCATCCGGCACAGGGTGTCGGTCCACTTGGTGTCGGTCAGGATTTTCATGGGCATGACCGCCGGACCCTTGCTGGCAATGCGGATGCGCCGGATATGCGGAATGGCCAGCAGCACCTCGAGCACCTGTTCCAGGCGGCGGGCGGGAAGCATGTAGGCGTCACCGCCGGAAACCACGACATCCTCGATCTCGGGGCGCGAGGCCAGGTAGGCAAAGGCCGCATTCCAGCGCTCGTCCTGGGGCTTGTAGCCGCTCTTGTCGACGGTGTCGGTGCTGCCGCCCACGGCATAGCTGCGGGTGCAGAACCGGCAGTACACCGGGCACACATCCAGCGGCAGGAAGAGGGCCTTGTCCGGGTAGCGGTGCACCAGCCCGGGGGTGGGGGAATCGCTTTCCTCGTGCAAGCTGTCCAGGGACAGGCGCGGATGATCAGGCAGGCGGGTCGAACTCACCGGGAGAAACTGGATGCGGATGGGGTCGGTGTAGGGGTTGTCCCAGTCGACCAGGCTCAAGAGGTAGGGTGTCACGCGCAGATTCATGGGGGCCTCGGTGAGCCCCTTCTCCACATCCTGCAGAAATTCCTCGGACACCAGGCTGCCCAGCAGTTCGCGGGCATCGCTGGCGCTGGTCACGCAGTGCCGCATCTGGAACGAGGTGCTGAAAAACTCATCTTTGCTCACCTTGGCAAAGGCGGGGATGTGGCGCCAGAAGGTCTGGTCGCCGAACTGGCGGTGTTCCAGGGATTCGATGTCCACGGGATCGCGGTCGGTTTCGGGGACCAGGGTTTCGGCCAGGCCTTCGAGGGCGGATTGTGCCACCATCTCGGGAACAACCTCCCGGACCTTGAGCTGCTTTTCTATCTGTTTTCCCACACTGCTTCGGGGAGCCATGACTATTTACCTTTCCTTGCGAGGTCATCGGGGTGAAGAGCGGGATCCTCGACCGCTTCGGGAATGGGGCCGGACTCGAGCAGAGGAGCGGTTTCCTCCTGCTTCATCTCCAGCAATTCCACAATTTTTTCCAGGGCCTGGGCGATGGCCAGCTGCTCCTCTTCGGGCAGCCCGCGAATTCCGGTGGCCAGGCGGTCCTGCAACAGGCTTGGCGCCTGGGACAGGAAGTTTTCCCCCAGGGGAGTGAGGTTGACCAGGACCACTCGGCGGTCGCCCAGGCCTCGTTCGCGGGTCACCCATTCCTTCTGTTCCAGCCGATCCAGGATGCCCACCACGGTGCTGTTGCTCAGATGCACCAGCTTGGCCAGGGCGCTGGTTGTCAGGGGCCCGTCTTCGTGCAATGTTTGCAGGCACAGAAGCTGCGGGGTGGTCACCATGAATTCCGCCGACAATTTGCGGGAATGAATGTCCACCGCGCGCATGATTCGGCGCAAAGACCGGAATATCCACAGGTCAAATGATGATTGACTGCCCATGGTGACCCCTTATTTTAGTTCTTGGTAAAACGATTCGCCGTGAAATAGTTCGTGCACAAACTAAAAGAGATTAACTTGTTTGTCAAAGCATAATTGCTAACTTTCGCAGGTATTTCAGGTGGATGGAGGTTCGGGCAAAAGTGCAGAA
>JAZBOO010000289.1:0-2301 GCA_036351155.1 Candidatus Krumholzibacteriia bacterium
CAAAAAGGGACTAATCCACACTTGTTTCATCGTCAAAGAATGTAAAAACTTAACTAAAAATGTCAAGTATATAGCGAGGGTCCGACTACATGAATCATCAAAATCTTATGGGACTTGAGGTTCCGGGCCCATGACGAAGGTCAGGGTGCCTCCCTGGGTGAGCTCGTGGTGCTCCGCGAAGGGGCCGGACAGGGTCTTTCCATTCCAGTGGACCGCCTGCACGTACACGTTCTTGGGGCCCTGGTTCTCGGTCCGGATGCGCAGGGTTTTCCCATCGGCCAGGGCCACATCGGCGCTGACCACCAGAGGGCTTCCCAGGGCATACTGCGGTGAACCTGGACATACCGGATAGAAACCCAGGGCACTGAAGATGTACCAGGCGCTCATCTGCCCCAGGTCGTCGTTGCCACACAGACCGCTGGGCCCGGGGCCGTACATGGTGTCCATGACCAGGCGGGCCTGCTCCTGGGCGCGCCAGGGCCGGTCACTCCAGTTGTACAGATAAATGATGTGATGCCCCGGCTCGTTGCCGTGCACGTAGTTGCCGATGATGCCGTCGCGGGTGATGTCCTCGGTGTGGGCGATGTGCGCATCGTCCAGCTGCATGGTGAACAGCTGGTCCAGGTGGGCGCCGAACTTCTCCGGACCGCCCATCAGACTGACCAGGTGCGGCACATCCTGCGGCACGTACAGGCTGTAGTTCCAGGCGTTGCCCTCGATGAAACCCTGGCCGTGGGTGGCCATGGTGTCGAAGTCCTGGCGCCACGATCCATCGCGATGCCGCGGTCGCATGAACCCTGTTTCGGTGTCGAACAGGTTTTCGAAATGCCGCGAGCGCCGCTGGAACTCTGCGGCCACCTCGGGGCGACCGGCCTGCTCGGCCAGCCGGGCAATGCACCAGTCGTCGTAAGCCATCTCCAGGGTCATGCTCACCGAGGAACCGCTGACTTCCCAGGGCACATAGCCCAGCTTCTGGCGCTCGCCTTGCCCGTCGAAATAGGGCACCTGGGCGGTGGTCACGCAGGCATCCAGAGCCCGACCCAGATCGAACCCGCCCACCCCCTTGACCGCCGCATCGGCGATGACCGAGGTGCTGTGGTAACCGATCATGCACCAGTTCTCGTTGGCGTAGTGACTCCAGATCGGCAGCATGGGATGCACGCTCTGATCGAAGTGAGCCAGCATGGATTGCACCATGTCCTGCGACCGCGCCGGCTGCATGAGGTTGAACAGCGGATGCAGGGCGCGGTAGGTGTCCCACAGGGAAAAGATGGTGTGGTTGGTGAAGCCGTCCGAGGTGTGGATGTTCTGGTCCAGGCCGCGATACCGACCATCGACATCCTCGTAAACCACCGGCCCCAGCATGGTGTGGTACAGGGCGGTGTAGAAGATGGAGGCATCCTCATCGTCCAGCGTCTGCACCTGGATGCGCGACAGCTCCTGGTTCCAGGCCAGGTCGGCCGCCCGACGCACCCCCGCGAAGTCCCAGCCGGGAGCCTCGGCCGCCAGATTGGCCACGGCGCCGGCCGTGCTGACCCCCGACAGCCCCACCTTGGCCTGCAGCTCCTGACCCTCATCCAGGGCAAACGAGAAGGAGGCACGCAACTGGCGCCCGGCCATCTCGGGAAAGTTGTGGGCCTGATCGAACCGACGGTAGAACCCGGTGTAGGGCGTGTCATCCAGGCGCAGGTGGCGGTACTCCACAATGGGGTGATCGAAGGCCAGAGCGAAGTACACCGTGCGGGTCCGGGCCCAGCCCGAGGTCATGCGCCAGCCGGTGATCAGGGTGTCGTTCTCCACCCGGACGAAGGTCCAGACGTTCTTCTCGTCGTAATCGTAGATGTTGGCCGTCAGGTCCAGGACCACCTGGGCCGTATCCTGATCGGCAAACCGGTAGCGGTGCAGGCCGGTGCGTGTGGTGGCGGTCAGTTCGACGGCGATGGGCCCCTCATCCAGCGTCACACCGTAGTAGCCCGGAGTGGCCTGTTCGGTGGTGTGGCGGAAGCCGGACTGCCAGGTCATCGGGTCGGCCAGGTTGACCGGGCTCGTGGCGGGCATCAGGGAGATGTCGCCCAGGTCGCTGTGCCCGGTGCCCGAAAAATGGGTGTGGCTGAACCCCGTGATGGTGCTGTCCTCGTACTGGTAGCCGGCGCAGTAGCGATAGACTTCGCGGTTGTACTGATCCTGGTCATCGAACATGTCCACCCGGCGGGTGTCCGGGCTGAGCTGCACGCCGCCGAACGGCACCGTGGCCCCCGGAAAGGTGTGGCCCATGTTGCGGGTGCCCACCAGGGGGTCGAC
>JAZBOO010000290.1:0-5658 GCA_036351155.1 Candidatus Krumholzibacteriia bacterium
CTGGACCACGTGAAAGATCTGGCCCACAAGGCGGAAAACCTGCTCGACATGGCGCGTCGCGGCGAACTGGAACTGCGGGGCGAATACATGGATGCCGTGTTCGAATCGGTGGACATGATGAAGCGCCTGATCACCGACGTGGGGCGGGCCATGGGTGGGGACGGAATCCTGGGCAAGGAGGCCGATCTTCCCGAACTGATGTCCAAGCTGGTGGCCATGACCAGCGGCGAGCCGGCTCCTGCGCCGGCCCCGGAACCGATTCCCGAGCCGGTGGCGGCCGAGCCCGAACCCGAACCATTCGCCGTACCCGAAGACGAGGACGGCAAACCCAAGATCTCCGGCTTTGTTCCCCTGGGCAACATGCCCAGAAAGAAGGCGGCTTCTCCGGCTCCGGCAGCCCCGGTGGCCGCCAAGGTGGAAACTCCCGTCCCGTTGGCCCCCGTGGCCAAGAGGGATTGCCCCGAAGAGCCCAAGAAGGTGGCTCAGGCTCCAGTCAAGGTCAAGGAGGCCGTGCGGGTCGATTCAGAGCGTCTGGACCGCCTGATCGAGACGATCGGCGAGCTGGTGATCGCCGAATCGATGGTCACCCAGTCTCCGGAGATCAAGGGCACCAACATGTCGGTCAAGCTGTCCAAGGACATTGACCATCTGGACAAGATCTGCCGCGAGTTGCAGGAAATCGGCATGAGTCTGCGCATGGTTCCCGTGCGCCCGGTGTTCCAGAAAATGGCGCGCCTGGTGCGGGACCTGTCCAAGAAAACCGGCCGCAAGGTGGACTTCGTGATGAACGGCGAGGACACCGAGCTGGACAAGAACGTGGTGGACAAGATTGGCGATCCGCTGGTGCACATGGTGCGGAACTCGGTGGACCACGGGATCGAGCCCGACAGCGCCGACCGGGTGGCGGCCGGCAAGTCTGAACGCGGTCGCGTGGAGCTGCGGGCCTTCCACAAGGGCGGCAACATCTGCATCGAGATCGAGGACGATGGGCGCGGACTGGACAAGGCCGCCATCCTGCAGAAGGCCGTGAGCCGTGGACTGGTGCGCGAAGGGGAAAACCTGAGCGACCGCGACATCTTCAACATGATTTTCGAGGCCGGATTCTCCACCGCCAAGCAGGTGACGGAGGTGTCGGGCCGGGGCGTGGGCATGGACGTGGTGCGCCGGAACATCGAGGAACTGCGCGGTACGGTGGACATCAGCTCCGAGGTGGGCAAGGGCTCGGTGTTCAGCATCAAGCTGCCGCTGACGCTGGCCATCATCGAGGGCATGGTCATCGTGGTGGGTCAGGAACACTACATCATTCCCACCCTGTCGGTGGTCCGACTCATCCGCCCCCGTCCCGAGGATATCACTCATGTGTTCGACAAGGGCGAGATGCTGGCCTTCGAGGGTGAGCATCTGCCTCTGTTCCGCCTGTCGGGGCTGTTCGATGTCACCGAGGCGGTCAGCTCTCCCCACGAGGCCACGGTGGTGGTGGTGGAGGACGAGGGCAAGAAGATCGGCCTGATGGCCGATGATCTGCTGGGCCAGCAATCCATTGTCATCAAGAGTCTGGGCGAATCGGTGCAGGGTACGGACGGAGTGGCCGGCGGGGCCATCATGTCCGACGGCAACGTGGCGCTCATTCTGGATGTCGCCGGTATCGTGCGTGTGGCCCATCAGGTCGACACCACCGGTCATGTCCTGAGATCTCAGGGTCTGGTCACGGCCACCGTGGACCGGGACCTGGGTCAAGTTGCCGAAGCCATCGTTGCCCCGGCGGAAACTTCGTCGGATGTCGCTGAAGAAAACGTGGAAGCCGGAGAGTCCGTCCAGGTCACATCCTGAGGCGAGTCAGCAAGCTGGAAACCGGGACGCGGTCCCAAAGTCGGAGGTTGAAAATGGCAGTGGAAGCACCTGTTGCCAGGATAGCACAAGCAGGAAAGTACCTTTCGTTCGTACTGGGTCAGGAAGAGTACGGCCTGGAAATTCTGAAGGTCCAGGAAATCAACGGCATGATGGACATCACGCGGGTGCCCCGGACTCCGGGCTACGTGCGCGGCGTCATCAACCTGCGCGGCCGGGTCATTCCCATTGTCAGCCTGCGGGAAAAATTCAAGATGCCGGCCGTCGATGACGACGAAAAAACCTGCATCATCGTCGTCCAGGTTCAATTCAAGGACAGCCAGATCACCATGGGTATCGTGGTGGACGAGGTGTCCGAAGTGCTGAACATCGGCGACGGCCAGATCGAACCGCCCCCCAGCTTTGGCGGCGGCATGGAAGAGGCCGATTTCATCACCGGGATGGGCAAGCTGGAGGGCAAGGTTGTCATCCTGCTGGACATCGACCGCGTGCTGGACGGCAAGGAACTGGAAGAGATCGCGCAGCAGGCCCAGTAACAGGAAGCAAGGGACGTGTCGCTGTTGTCACTCATGAAGCGCCCAGCCAATCCGGTCCCGATGGTCCAGAGAGGCATGTCGGACCAGGACTTGAATGTGTTTCAGACCATTCTCCACGAGAAGTCCGGCATTGTGCTGTCCGACAAGAAACGGGCCCTGGTGGAGTCCCGGGTCAACCAGCGTTTGCGTGCCCTGAACATGCCCTCCTACGGGGCGTATCTGGACTACCTGAAGAAGGACCCTTCCGGTGAAGAGCTGGTGCAGCTGATCGACGTCATCAGCACCAATGTGACCAAGTTCTTCCGCGAAAAGGACCACTTCGAGCTGCTGGACCGGCAGATGGGGAAATGGATCGAAGGGGGTCAGAAGCATTTTCGCCTCTGGTCGGCCGCCTGCTCCACGGGGGAGGAGCCATACACCATGGCCATGACCCTGCATCCTCACCTGGTCAGAAGCGGCCTGGATCTGAAGATCCTGGCCACGGACATCAGCACCCGGGTCCTGGCCCACGCACAGACCGGGCGCTACCAGGAGAACCGGTTGGCGGGAGTTCCCGAGGAGCTTTGCCAGAGGTACTTCCGGGCGGAAAAGACCAAGGGCGAGGTCGTTTACGCCGTGTCCGAGCAGCTGAAGCAAATGATCATGTACCGGCGCTTGAACTTCACCGTGTTTCCCTACCGGATCAACGGTGTGTTCGACGTGATCCTCTGCCGCAATGCCATGATCTATTTCGATCGAGATCTGCGCACGCGCATGGTCAAGGAGTTTGCCAGGCTGCTGAAGCCGGGCGGCATTCTCATGATTGGCCATGCCGAAACCTTGATCGGTATGGAAAAGCTTTACCGCACCTTGAAGCCGTCCGTTTATCAGAGGCTCAATGATGGAGTAATCGGTTGACAGAACTATTAACCAGACCACAGAAGGTGATCCGGGCCAGGGCCAATATCACGATTGATATCAGCGACATGAAGCTGGGGACGGCCCAGGAGGACATCCTGGTCACCTACTCCCTGGGTTCGTGCGTTGGCCTGACCCTGTTCGACCCGGTGGCGAAGGTGGGAGCCATGATCCACTGCATGCTGCCTCTGTCGAAAATCGACCCGGAAAAAGCCAGGCTCAAACCCTTCATGTTCGTGGACACGGGAGTGGCCACCATGCTGGGCGAGCTGTACAAGCGGGGGGCGCAGCGTCAAAACCTGATCGCCAAGGTGGCCGGAGCGGGGTCGCCGCTTGGTCGCGAAGAGACCTTCCGCATCGGCCAAAGAAACTACACGATTCTGCGCAAGTTTCTGTGGAAAAACAACATCCTGATCGACAAGGAGGATGTCGGCGGCTCCAAGGCCCGCACTCTTTTCCTCTACATGAACGAGGGCCGGACCACGGTCAAGAGCGAGGGGAAGGAGGTGGAGCTATGACCACATTGACGGAAAGAACCAGAATTCTGGCCACCACGAAAAGCGTCCCATCGCTGCCTTCGGTGGTGCTCAAGCTGCGCAAGTACCTGAATGATCCCGATGTCAGCTTCGACGAGCTGGCCAAGGTGATCCAGTACGATCCCGGCTTGACGGCCAACGTTCTGCAGCTGGCCAACTCGGCCTACTTCGGCTGGGCGGGCACCATCAAGAGCGTCCAGGGAGCCATCACCCGGCTGGGCACCAACCGGATCTTCCAGATGGTGCTGTGCATGTCGGTGGCGCCCCTGGTCAGCAAGCCCATCAAGGGCTACGACATGGATGCCGGCTCCCTGTGGGAGCACAGCATTGCCACGGCGGTGTGTGCCGAGCAGCTGGCCCTGGCCCTGAAGCTGGAGGGGGCCGAGGATGCCTTCACCGCCGGGCTGCTGCACGACATCGGCAAGGTGGTGCTGGGCACCTTCGTGGATGTGGATGACGAGCCCATCCGGGAAATCGTCAACTCCGACAACCTGGCCTTCAACGAGGCCGAGATGATGGTGCTGGGCGTGGATCACGGCGAGGTGGCGGCGGTTCTGCTGGAGAACTGGCAACTGCCTGCCGAGGTGATCGAAACGGCCAAGTTTCATCACACACCGTCCAAGGCCAGCCCCGAGCATCAGCAGATGGTCGACCTGATCCACGTGGCGGACATGCTCTGCCTGAACGTGGGCTGGGGACAGGGGACCGACGGCCTGCAATACAAGCTGGACGAACGCGCCAATGATCGGCTGGGAGTCCGAATCGGCCTGGCCGAGGAAGTTGTCCTGAAGGTCATGAGCGGCATGGAGGATCTCAAGGATATGTACAAGCTCAGCACGGAAGGAAAGCCCAATGGCGTTCAACATACTACTCGTTGACGACTCGGCCACGGTCAGGGCCGTGATCAACAAGGCCCTGAATCTGGCCGGAGTGGATATCAATGAACTGTTCCAGGCCGGCAACGGTCAAGAGGCCCTGGAGGTGCTGGAAAGCCAGTGGGTCGACCTGGTGTTCTGTGACATCAGCATGCCGGTCATGGACGGCGAGGAACTCGTGGACAACATGAACCTCAACGGCATGATCGAGTCGATTCCGGTGGTCATGGTATCCTCGGCAGGCAGTGAACCGAGGGTGGCTCGCCTGAAGGAAAAGGGCGTCCGGGACTACATCCAGAAACCGTTCACTCCCGAGCATATTCGCGAGGTTGTGGACCAGGTCATGGGAGTGATAGAAAATGCAGACTAGTACCCAGGAAAAGCTGAGCAAGACCTTCCTCGACGTGGTGGAACAGCTGACCTTCATGTTCGGCGAGCCCGTGCCCAAGTCCGAGTTCGAGGCCGATGGCACCGTCTTCAACCGGGCGGCCATGCGGTTTTCCGGAGATGTCGTGGGTGAGCTGGCGGTGGCCGTTCCCGAGGAGATCACCGCCGACATCGCCGCCAATATTCTGGGCCTGGAGCCCGAAGACATCGAGTCCGAGGAGATGCGCAACGATGCTCTGGCCGAGATGCTGAACGTGGCCTGCGGTCATGTGATCATGGCCCTGGCCGGCACCGACGCGAACTTCAAGCTGGAGGCCCCAGCCACCAGCAAGGTGGACGAAGACACCTACAACAAGATGATGCTGGATGAAAGCTACATCGGCTTCCTGCTGGACGACAACCCGGTCTTCCTCGGCCTGACACTGGAGAATTGACGTGGCAGATATACGTGTCCTGATCGTCGATGATTCCCCCACTGTGTGCAGCATCTTTTCCCGAGGCCTGGCCAGGGCCAAGGGGATCCAGGTGGTGGGCACGGCTCCCAACCCCTATGTGGCCCGGGACATGATCGTCAAGGAC
>JAZBOO010000291.1:0-3089 GCA_036351155.1 Candidatus Krumholzibacteriia bacterium
CGTGGGGCGGCTTGGGCTGCCTGGTGAGGCGCCGCCAACGGCGGCGACGGTGGCCCGACCGGAACAATGGACTCAGGAAATGGCTGCCAAGTATGGTTCATGAATAATCCGGGCTAAGCAACATTCTTCTCTTTTGCATACTCCACCGGGCTCTTGTAGCCCAGGCTCGAGTGCAACCTTTTCTGATTATTCCATACCCCGATCCACCAGTGGAGATCTTCCGCAGCCTCCTCTTTTGTTCGGTATGGTCCTATCGGCAAAAATGATTTTGGGATTCTTCGAGCCAGAGGGCACCTCTAGCCCGGATTATTCATGATGGGGTGTGGCGAGGATGAAGAAAAACCGTTTCAGAGAAGGGGCTCACCAGGATTTGCGAGGAGAGCGTACCCGAATCGGTCCCGATGCGGTACGTCGAGCGAGCAAATCCGAAAACGCCTTTGTCTGAAACGGTTTTAACCATCCGCTGTACAGGAAGGAGTGCTGTGCCGGCCCTCCTGGCAGGTCAGCGTCACGTTCGACGCTAGCAGATGATCGAAGTCCACCCACTCATCCCCACCGCGGCTGTTCACCCATATCAATCCCCAGCGCCGTTTTGCCCACGATTTCATGCACCAGGCTCGACGTCGCCGGATGGAACCGTCCACAGCGCGCATCGCGGAACAGCCGTTCCAGTTCGCTGGATTTGAACATGCCGTTCCCGCCGGATACGTCCATGGCCGTATCGACCACTTTCCAGCAACTCTCGACGCAGTGGTACTTGGCGCTGACGATCTTGGCCGGCCAGTGCGCACCGTGATCGATTCCAGCGACCCAGTCGGCCGCCGTGCGTTCGAGGATCGGGATCATCGAGTCGTAGGCCAACGCCATGTCCGCCACGGCGTGCTGAATCTCCGGGTGATAGGACATCGGGCGGGTCATGCCGAGGGAGGTCTTGCCCTGCACGATGGGAACCACGAGATCGAGGGCACGCTTCGCCACGCCGCAGTAAACCGACCCAAATCCCAGCAAGCCCCAGGCAAAGAGGGTCAGGACGAATGGGTCGCCCTGGCCGGCCGGCACGATGTTGGCGATGCACTTGTCCGGAACGAAGACTTCGTTCAACAGCGTGTCATCGCTGCGGGTCGCCCGCATTCCCATCACGTCCCAGGATTCCTTGATCTCGAAGTCCTTGCTGTCCCGCGACATGAAGGCATGAATGATCCGGGGTCCGTCCGGGTGGTCCGTATCCATTCCGTGCAGTCCGAACCAGTTCCACACCGGGCTCAGGCTGCCGAACATCTTGTGCCCGGTGAAACGAAAACCGCCGTCCACCCGGGTGGCCTTGGTGGTGGACAGGAAAAGGGGCAAATCGTTGCCGCGTTCGGAATGGCCGGAGGCAAAGATTTCTCCCGCGGCCCCGGCTTTCAGCATCCATTCCAGGGACCTGTCTCCTTGACGCCACCGGTCCGCGGCGATGCCCAGCCAGTAGAGGTGCATGTTCAACCCCAGAGCAGTGGCCGGTGCGTGGTAGGCGAGCTTCATCTGCTCCTGGCAGGACTGAAGCAGGTTCAATCCTCCACCCCCGAATTCCTCGGGGATGGGACCGGTGAGGTAGCCGGCTTTCTTCAGGTGCTCGAAATCCTCGAAAAAGAAACTGTTTTCCTCGTCGTATTTCCCGGCGCGCTCGGCACAACCGAGCAACAACTCCTCGTTGAGAACGGATCTGTATTCAGGCATTGGAATTCCTTCCCTCATGTTTGATCGTGGCTCTGGCCCTGATTCACTTCTGAATCCGAGCCCAGGTTCTGCCACACATCCATTCGAAATCCCGCGGACCAAACTGCCACGGTATTTTTCATGGGATTCATTTTCCGTCCGAACTCCCGCATATTTTCGCGCCGGGCACGCCGTGTCATGTGCGGGAATTTCTCGTGGTGGCCAGTGGTTTCCCCGTGCTTCTACCTCAACCTCATGGCTCCCAACACCTTGTCAAAATGACACTTAATATTGATCTGCTTTTTCAGAAAATGCAGTCTGCAACCCGGCGGGCAGAATACCCTGCCCCGCCTGCAAGGGGAGAATCGGATGCTCCATGCCTAGAAAGGGCCAACCGCTGATACCATGCGCAGTTCACCGCACAGAGCCCTCTTGCGGTCAGCTTGGCACCGGCCTTGCAATTTCCTTTACATGGATTTGTGGGGAAGGAACCAAGACACAACGGAAGGTGATTTTGATGAAAACGCTCTTTACCAAGGCTGCCCTGCTGGCCCTGATGACCATGGTTCTGCTGACGGGCAGCCAGGCCTTTGCTCAGACCGAAATGGAAGCCAGCTACACCTGGGCCGTGCCCACCGGCGGGTCCACGGTGGTGCATTATGTGGTCCAGCATCGGGTGGACGGCGGCGCCTGGACCACCCTGGGCAACACTCCCAACAACACCTTCACCATGATGCTGACCGTGGGACAAAGCCATGAGCTGCGGGTGGCAGGTGTGGATGCCCAGGATCGCCAGGGACCCTTCTCGGTGCCCAGCGATCCCTACGTCCCGGATCCGGGTGCCCCGGCCCAGCCAGGCAAGCCCATTCTCTTCTGATCCCGGCTTGATCAGCAGACCGCCGGCCCCTCACGGGTCGGCGGTTTGCATTTTACTGAAGGGGGAGAATCCAACCGGCCCGCAAGCTCACCGTGTCCCAGTTGTACTTTTCCAGCACGTCGGAATCGTGGATGTGCCAGCTGTCGAACCGGTTCACTATATACACCATGCCCAGCTCGAAGCTGCCCAGCTGCACGCCACCGCGAAAGGTCCAGGCCAGGGCATTGGCCGACTCGTCGGACCGCTCGGTGAAATCCCTCAGGTACCCCTGGGCCCGGTTGCGGGACAATCCCACCCCGGCCGCCAGGAAGGGGCGCAGCCCGCCCTCGGGCCTGGCCGCAGACTTGACCATGAACTCGACCGTGTAGCGCAGGGTGGTGGCCTCGACTGAGTAAATGTCCACCTCGGGATGCACCCCATCGAAGTTCTGGTAGTCCACGAAGTGGAATCCCGGTGACACCGAAAAGCTGGGGGAAAGATGGAAACGGTAGCGAAAGCCCAGCTCGTAGCCGTTTTC
>JAZBOO010000292.1:0-32843 GCA_036351155.1 Candidatus Krumholzibacteriia bacterium
ACCACCCTGGACAAGGGCATGGAGCTGGACGGATTCGTTTATTACCCGCCCATGTTCGACCCCGAGAAGACCTACCCAGTGATCGTTTATTACTACGGCGGCACCAGCCCCATCTCGCGCGATTTCGGCGGTCGCTATCCCAAGAACACCTGGGCCGGTCAGGGCTACATCGTGTACGTCCCCAATCCCAGCGGCGCCACGGGCTACGGCCAGGAATACGCCGCCCGGCACGTGAACGACTGGGGCATCTTGACCGGTGATGAGGTCATCGAGGGAACGCGCAAGTTCCTGGCGGCTCACCCCTTCGCCGACCCCGAGGCCGTGGGCTGCATGGGCGCCAGCTACGGCGGTTTCCTGACCCAGTACCTCATCACCCAGACCGACCTGTTTGCTGCGGCCATCAGCCACGCCGGCATCAGCAGCATCAGCAGTTACTGGGGCGAAGGCCTGTGGGGTTACGCTTACGGGGCCCGGGCCCTGGCCAATGCCTTCCCCTGGCAGGATCAGGAGCTGTACGTGGGGCAAAGTCCTCTCTTCCAGGCCGACAAGATCACCACCCCGCTCCTGCTGGTGCACGGCGACAGCGACACCAACGTGCCCATCGGGGAAAGCGATCAGATGTTCACGGCTCTGAAGCTGCTGGGCAAGGAAGTGGAATACGTGCAGATCAAGGACCAGGATCACTGGATCGTGGACCACGAGCAGCGGATCGTGTGGCACGACACCATCCTGGCTTTCTTCGCCAAGCACCTGAAGAAGCAGGACGCATGGTGGGGGGCCATGTATCCCGAGCCGGAAGATTTCTAGCAGATTTGGTGTTGAGGACTGTGGTGCTGTGCCCCGGATCTGGATCCGTGGTGCAGCACCCAGAATCAAATCCGGTCAGTTACTGTTCGCATCCCACCCGGAAGTCTCGGATTCAAATCCCTCCCGCACCAGCACCAGCACCGCCGAGTTGGGCACGATCAGGTAGTTCTTCTTCTCGAAGGTGATCTCCACCGCAGCCTTCTGCAGGAACAGAACGTAATCCCCCTCTTGCGCCTGCATGGGTACGTAACGCGCAGGGATTTCCATGATCCCTTCGTCGTCGAAGTTTTCCTCGAACATCTCGGCCGCATTGATCACCGGGGTGCCCGGACCCACCGAAACCACCCAGCCCCCCTTGGCCTGGCGGGTGGCCATGGCCGTCTGGGGCAGGTATAGGCCGGCGTGGGTCCGCTCTTCGCCCTCTTCAGGGCGCACCAGCAGGCGGTCCCCCACCACGATCAACTTCTTCTTCAGGTGCGGCATGGATGCTCCTTGGCTGTTGCAGGTCAGAGCGGCAGAATAACATCCGGACGGATCCGGGGCAAAGCACAGGTGGATGTAAGCTGTTCGGCAATGGCCGCCATGGTCTGCCCGGTGACCGGGTGCCGCAAATCGGGGGCGATATCCGCCATGGGCCGGGCCGCATGGATACAGGTCAGGAGGTCGGGGTCGGGCACCTGTCGGCCGGCGATGGTACCCACCAGATCATCCCACAGAGCGATATCCACATCGATGGTCCGGGGCCGGATGGGCCCTGTCCCCTGGCGGCGGCGTCCCAGAGGCTCTTCCACGTCGGTGATCAGGCGGGATTTGAAGGTTTCGGGATCCAGTTCCGTCCGCAGCTTCAGGGCCCCATTGAAAAAATCTGGAGCCCCGATCATCCGGACCGGTTCCGTCTCGTACACCGGGGAAACAGCCAAGACTTCACCTAATGAAGCAATCTTCAAAAAAGCCGCAGGATAGCAGGTTTCCTTGTCCACGTTGCTTCCCACAAGGAGGTAGGCTATATACTTCACGAAATGAAGCCACTTCCGGCAAGATGCCGCCCCCCGTCAATACACAATGTCTGGCCCGTCACCGCTCCGTTTTCCAGAAGGAACAGCAGGGCCCCCGTCACCTCTTCCACCCGAGGGAACCGCCCCGTGGGAATTTGCTCCCGGGTGGTGTGCACATAATCGGCTGGGGCCTTCTCCGGGGCCAAAACCGGCCCCAGAGCCAGCTCGTTCACCCGGATCCGAGGGGCCAGCGCCACCGCCAGGCTGCGGGTCAAACCGTGCAGACCCACCTTGCTGATGGTGTAGGGAAAGTGATCCGCCCCCGGGTTCAGGGCACGGAAGTCGTTCAGGTTGACGATATCCCCACAGCCCTCGGGGCCCAGCCACCGCGCAAACCCCTGAGCCAGCAGAAAGGGCGCCCTCAGGTTCACGGCCTGGTTCCGATCCCAGGCAGCCGCATCGCTGGTCAAGGCCGATCCCTGCTCGAACACCGAGGCATTGTTGACCAGGATATCCACCGGCCGCCCCATGACGGCCCCCGCCTTCTCCATCAACCCGGCGGCCACCGTAGCATCGGCCAGATCACCGGCCACCAAGCCGGCCCGGACTCCCAGCTGGCTCAGCTTCTCCACCGTGGCCTCGGCCTCCGCCTGTGAAGTACGAAAATGGACAACCACATCGGCCCCCTGTCCGGCCAGGGCCAGGGCCAGATGATGGCCGATGCGCTTGGCCCCACCGGTCACCAGGGCCACCCGGCCCGTCAGGAAACCATCGCGCCGTGGGCCCCGATCACGTGGAGGCACAATTTTGTCGATGACCATCGAAAACTCCACTCTCCCAGCATCTACTGGGCCAGAACCACCACGATGGCCCCCTCGCCACCCCAGGTGCTCGGCGCAATGCGCCAGGACTGAACCACCGCCGGGTGCTTGTCACACCACTGCCGAACCAGAGGGCCCAGCACCGAAACGCCGCCGGGAGAGTTGCTCCCCTTGCCGTGGATGACCAGCACCTCACCCTGTCCCTTGGCAGCAAAGGCACGCAGCTGGAACTCCATCCTCTCGAGCGCCTCATCCGCTTTCAACAGGCGCAGGTGAATCGAGGGGGGCGCCGCCGGGTCCCGCACAGGAGCGCGATCCTCGGGAAACTCCTCCACCGCTTCATAGCGGATGGACCGACGCTTGCCTCGCCGAGGCGTGCCCCTGTCCGGTCCCGCCGCCGTGTTCTTCTTCTTACGACCCATCGTCCTCATCCATTTTCCCGGCGGGACGCAATAGCACCACCGTCGCTCCCCAGGACCCGCGATCCGAAGGGTGGCGATAGCTTTCCACCCCTTCATCCTTGTCCAGAATGCCGTGAACGATCTCCCTCAACACGCCGACGCCCTTGCCGTGGATGATCCGGACTTCCCGCAAACCCAGGTGGCGGCACTCTTCCAGCCACACCGGCACCAGTTCCTTAACCTCACGCGGTGGGAACATGTGCAGATCCAGCACCCCGTCCATCGGCAGGGGTTCCGGTTCGGTGTGGGGATCTTCATCGCGGGGACACATCATCAGCAGAAGGTAAATCAGGGAGAAGCAGAGGCCAAACTTAAAGGGACCGTTCCCACAGGCGTAACAGGTCCACCCGACAGGCGGCATAGAGCATCAGCAGACGCTGACCCAGCCCCCACCAGGCCGCCGCGGTGAAGAACGCCACCGCCACCAGAGCCACCTGATCGGGCCACTGCCAGGTGCGCGTCAGAACCAGAAGCCAGCCGTGAATCCTCACCGGCAAGGCCACACCCACCAGAATCAAAAACCCCGCATTGACCACCCGGTGCAGCACCAGGAACGCACGCACCCTGGTGCTGCGCTTCCACGGCACCGGCCGATCCAGATCCACCAGGCCCAGGGCATCGCACAGGAACCAGTAGCCATCGGCCCGGATGAAGGGCAACAGGCTCCAGGTCACCGCCGCCAGCGCCAGCCAGCCGGCCGTCAGACAGAAGGCGGCCCCGGGCACTTGCCATCCCACCAGCCCCAGCACTCCGGCCGCTCCCAGCTGAAAACACACTCCGGCCAGATCTACCCGCAGGCGGTCCCGTCGTGTGACCAGCTCCACGGCCGTCACCTCGGCATACAGCACCGGGAAAATGAACAGAACACCCAGGCCAACGCCGCCGCAGGGATAACCCGTGCGCCGCAGGGCCGCAGCATGGCCCAGCTCATGCCAGAAGGCCGTGCCCAGAAAACAGAGAATACTCGCCCGCAGTTCGAAACCCGTCAAATAAGCTGGCCCACCCTGACTCCATCCGGCGGTCGCCAGTCCCACGAACCCCAGCGCGGCCATGGCCCCCAGCACGGGCCAACTGGTCAGTCCCACGAGTAGCCCTGCCAGTGCATTGGTCCAGTCGGCGGGAACGAGAGGAATCTTCAGCCAGATCGGCTCCCGCCCCCCGCGCCTTCGTCCGCGGGTCAGAGCCACCAGAGCATCGGCCGTACGCCGCGAACAATCCCCTTCCCAGCCCTGCTGTTCAAGCAGCCGGGAGATGGTGCGATGATCCGGGGTCGTTCCCTGCAACGGCAGCAGGGCCTGCCCCAGATCTGGCGACAGGGCAAACCGGGTGGCCCCCGCCTTCAGCAGCCAATCCCGGTGAGGATGCGCGGTGAAGCGCCATCTGCCCGCCACGGCCTAGCCCCCCAGCCGGGCCAGCCCCAGCAGGCAGAGGCGCAGCCCATGAAACTCCACCCAGGCCCGGCCGTGCACCTGACACAGCCGCTGCAACGTGGGCTTCTCGTGGCGCAAGATTTCCAGATCCTGGTCCTGCAAACCCGCCGCCGGGTAGAAGCGGTCCTCCGTCAGGTCGGCCAGCAGGTCGCCCGGCCAGACCACCGCCTGGTGCTCCAGCAACAGCTTCACCGTTCCGGCCGCGCGGTCCAGGCAAATCCGGTACGATCGCTGGAAGTCCTCCTGCAAGGCCGCCGGCACCGCCGCCTGTTCCAGCACACCTCGACCGAAACAGGCGCTCGATTCGCGCAGCATGGCCCAGTAGTTCCACTGCTCCGGGTGTTCCAGGATCCGGTCGAAGGCCCAGTCGAACAGATGGTGGGTGATGGCATCTGGATCATCGGACCGCGACCAGGTCCGGGTGGGCTCCTGCCGCCACACCAGCTGACCATCGGGCTCCCAGTTCAAGGTCACACGATGGACCGGGCAACCCAGCCGGCAAAACAGGCGCGCCAGACCCGTCCTGACCCTGATCTCCCGCCCTGGCAAGGGATAGGGAATGCCCCGCTGCCGTGTTTCTTCCATGCCGTTCTGGCCACTGTTGCCGTCCATGTAAACCAGCACCGGCCGCCCCTCACGCACCGTCTTCAAGAGGTCCCTCACGAACCCTTTCTCTCCCACGGCAATCCACTGCACGCCGTTGCGATGCCCCAGCCTTTTCAGGAACTGATCCACCGGGGCCTGAAAACTGGGCAAGGCCGATTTGTTCAGCACGATGGCCGGCTCACACCCGGCGGCCAGATAGGGCTCGGCCAGCAGCTGGTAAGGTCCCAGATGCAGGGACAGCGTGATGCCGCTCTTCAGCTCGGGGGACGAGGCCAGCAATCCGCGGCCGGGGGCCAGGTAACCCTGGTCCCCCGCCCACAGTCCGGCAAGAGCCTCCCGCTCCCTTGCCAGAACCGCATCCTGGCGGCGCTTGAGATCCGCCAGGAGTTCAAGATCGGCCTCAGGCCACAGGGCCCGGATGTTCCACAGTTCCCAGGTCGCATCGTTCAGCGCGAATCCCCCGGGCACCTCGGCAGGGTGGCTATCGTCCCGTCGGTGGGGTCCGGAACTCCGCGAAGTTCCGGACCGCCACGGGCGGCGACTTTTGTCGGGCCCCGTGTTCATCTCTAGTACAGCCCGTAAGGACCGTTGGCCAGGCCGCCGCCGGCACCCAGAGGTCCGTCCACCGTGGGATAGGGGAACGACCCATCCTTCAGCAGATCCTCGTAGGGGATCTTGCAGGTGCAGCAGATGGTGGCGTCCTGCCCCTCGATGCCGCTGCCGCGGGCCAGGTTGCCCTGATCGACCAGCAGCGGACTGACTTCCATGCGTCGGGTGATTTCCCTGATTCCGAGGGGTTCCAGGCTGGCCTGCAGCTCGGCGGGATTGAAATTGTCGGGGTTGCGATGACTCATTGGGCTCCTCCTTTGGCCGTGGTCGGCCACATGGCTTCCTTGCGGGGGTCCTGCGAGAGGACACCCCCACATGGCAAGAGGCGGGCCCGGCGGGGAAACCTCGGTTTTTCAGGGGTATTGGCCAAAGCGAGAAAAAAGGGCGGCCATCAAGCCGCCCCGAGGGGACACCTGCCCTGAGGCAGGTCAACGGAAGGAGACACTTACCCGGCCAGGACCTCGACCTTGTAGCCCGAGTACTTGCGCAGGTTGATCACGCCGCCATCGAAGATGAGATATTGCCCCTTGATACCCTGCAAGATGCCCCCCGCCACCGGATCCTTGTCCAGGTTGAAGCTCTTGACCTTGGTGGGCCATTCCAGGATGGGGTAGGTGAAGGTGTGCTCCAGCCGTTCAAGCGGCGACAGGAGTCCCTCCACGCCCCACTCTTCAAGGCGCCGAACGACGCGATCCACCGCCTCGGTCAGATCATGCTCGCCCGGCTCCGGGTTGCCCTTCAGCATGCGGGTCCAGTGGGTCTTGTCGGCAAAGCCCTCATCGCTCAGACGCTTCTCGACCAACCCCACGGTGCGGCGGTCGGGCAGCAGGGCCACCGGCACCGCCGCCACGGCCCCCTGATCGATCCAGCGTGAAGGAATGTTGGGCCGGCGGGTGATCCCCACCTTGACCCCCGAGGTCAGCGAGCAGTACAGATAGTGCGGCTGGAAGCACTGGCTCCGAGCGAACTCCTCGTCCCGGCAGGGGTTGTCCGGCTCGCCATGGTGGCACAGCTCGGGCTTGACGATGCAGATATCCGCCTCGGCCCGGCTTTGCGAGCAGGGATAACAGAAGCCCTGCCCGAAAGTTTTCTTGGTGGCCCGCCCACAGGCGGTGCAGTTGATCTGACCGGTGAACCGGATCTCCAGCGGGCCGCCCAGAAAATCGTTCACGAGGCGATCGGCCACCCGGTCCGCTTTCACGTGCCATCCATCGTGGAAGAAGTAACGCACCGGCTCGCCGGCTTCACTGCGCATTTTCCTGAGGGTCCCGGTCCAGATGTTATTCATGCGTCCAAAAATCCTTGGTCTTGAGTTCAGGGTTCGGGCGGAAGATACCTGGCGACCAGCTGGGCGTAGTCCCGGACCTGAGCCCTGACCCAGGCCTTGTCCCGTCCCAGCTCCTCGGCCAGGATCCTGGCCACGTCTTCGGCAATTTCCCCGCTTGCCTGCGCATCCAGCAGGAGACAGCGCGTGCGCCGGGCCAGCACGTCCTCCACCGTCTGGGCCATCTCCTGCCGGGCCGCCCAGACCACCATGGCCCGTGAAATGGGCAGCTGATCGTGCAGGATCTCGCCCAGCTTGGGCTCGGCATCGATCAGCGCCTCGATCCGGTAGGCATCCACTCCATAATGACTCAGCATGCCGAAGACGGGAAACAGACGGTCCCAGCCATGGATGGCCAGGTTCTTGGTCTGGGACGGAACATAATCCAGGTTGGCGATGGTCGCCGCCTGATCGGTCGTTTCCTGAGCCATCAGACGGTAGGTTGTCCACTTGCCGCCGGTGATGGTGACCAGGCCCGCCGCCGAGATCAAGATCTGGTGCTCCCGTGACAATTCTGCGGTGTTCTCCGCCGCATCGTTCATGACCAGGGGACGCAACCCGGCAAACACGCTCTTGATGTCGGCCAGGGTGGGATCGTGGGTCAGATACTTGGCCGCGTGGGACAGGATGAAATCGATCTCACCGGGATCGGCCTCGGGCTCCAGATCCAGGGACTCGACGGGAGTGTCGGTGGTGCCGATCACCACCCGATCCTGCCAGGGAATGGCAAACAGCACCCGGCCATCGTCGGTGTGGGGCACCATGATGGCGGTGTCTCCCCCCAGAAACGAGCGGTCCAGAACCACGTGCACGCCCCGACTGGCCTTCATGATGGTCTGGCACTCGGGGTTGTCCAGCTTGCGCACCGTGTCGGTGAAGGGTCCGGTGGCGTTGATCACGCAGCGCGCGTTCACCGAATAGTCCGTGCCGGTGAGATGGTCCCGGGCCACCACGCCCGTGATCACCCCTTCCTGGCGGCTGAACTCCTGCACCCCGCAGTAATTGATCACCGTGGCGCCCTCGTCAGCCGCGGTCTGGGCCAGGTTGACCACCAGGCGGGCGTCGTCGAACTGCCCGTCATGATATTGCACCCCGCCGCGCAGCCCCAGGGTCTCGATCTTCGGAATCCTGTTCCGCGTCTCCTCGGGAGACAGATTGACCGAGGGGCCGAAGCCGTGCTTGCCGGCCAGCAGATCATAAAACCGGAGCCCCACCCCGTAGAAGGGTCCTTCCCACCAGTCATAGGTGGGCACAATGAAGGGCAGGTCATGCACCAGGTGGGGAGCGTTGTTGCGCAAAATGGAACGTTCCCGCAAAGCCTCGAGCACCAGAGAAACATTGCCCTGCTGCAGATAACGCACTCCGCCATGGATCAGCTTGGTGCTCCGGCTGGAGGTCCCTTTCCCGAAATCGTGCTGTTCCAGCAACAGCGTTTTGTACCCGCGCGACGCCGCCTCCACTGCCACTCCCAGGCCGGTGGCCCCTCCCCCGATGACCACGAAATCCCAGATATCAGGATGATCCTTCAGGTGGGCCAGGGCCGCCGTGCGGTCAAGTTTCGCATTCTCCTCGGTCGGGATGGCCGGCAAGAAATGAGGACTGGCGATGTCAGGAGCGGAAGTGGGCGCAGCGGTCCTGTCCTTCCCGAACAAACTTTTCAGGTAACCCCTGGCCCGTTCCAGCAGTCCTTCCGGAGTGCCTCCGGAGAACTCGGCAGCCAGTTCCACCAGCTGTCTGGTGCGCAGGTAGCCGTACACCTTGTGCGGGTTCCGGTGGCGACGATAGACGTAGTCGTTGCTCACCGAAACATCGATGGGCTTGACCCCGTTGGCATTGGGGAGAAAATCGTCGACCAGGCTGAAGTCGAAGGCCACGTAGTCCTCCACATCAGCCAGGTTGTACCAGGCCCGGCGCACCCCATCGGGGATGGACATGGCCCCCTGAACAGGGGCCCCCGCACTGAGGGCGGCCGCAATTTTCCCGATGACCACGGGAAACCCCAGAGGCGAGCCCACGGTCACCAGGGTGTCCACCTGCAGATGCGGATTCAGACTCAGCACATCGAAGGCCACGATGGACCCCATGGAATGGGCAATCAGGAGAATACGGTCCCCCTGATGCTTCTCCAGGACCCTGATCAGTCTGCCGCGGATCTCCTGGCGAGCCGACAGCGCCTCCCCTTCTTGCCCCGGCTCCGAAGAGTAATAAGCATCGAAATCCTGGAAGAAGCGGCGGATCAGGCGGTCCGTGACCGACTCGTAGTTGATGGTGAAGTCGTCATTCAGAATGACCTGGCTGAATTTTTCTTCCAGGAAAGTGGCGATGCGTCGCCGGAGTCCCCGGGAGCTGGGGGGAGTGGCGCGCATCCGGGGAACGTAGGGCTCCGGGATATACAGGGGGCTCTGCTGATCGGAAACCTCCGGATCCCGGGGCACCGGGTGCAGAACATCGGCCCAGTAAACAAGCTCGAAGTTCAGGTCACCCAGGTCCACCTGCCAGCGCTCGGCGCCCTCACGCAACGATTGCAGCCACCAGCTGCGCAGGACATGTTCCGGAGGCTTGCCCCCCAGACCGTGGATTCCGATCACAACGTTCTTCATCAATTCTCCCGGCAAGCGCTATCGATGAATGACAGACCCGGATGGTCAGGCTATTCTCTTCGGCGGACACCACTGTAAACCCGGGAGGATCCGTGCTCAACCGTATCTGGACGTTCTTTTTTCTGGGCGGCTTTGTCGCCGCCGTGGTCCGGTCGATCGGCGGCCACACCCAGGTGTGGCAGGACATCGTCGGTTCGACCTTCGACATGGCCGAAACGGCCTTCAAGATCGCCCTGGGCCTCACCGGGGTCATGTGTCTCTGGCTGGGCATCATGAAGATCGGCGAGCAGGGCGGAGCGGTGGATCTGCTGGCCCGCGCCTTCGGCCCTTTGCTGCGTCGCCTGTTCCCCGGCATTCCCGCCGGGCACCCGGCCACCGGCAGCATCGTGATGAACATGGCCGCCAACATGCTGGGCCTGGACAACGCCGCCACGCCCCTGGGCCTGAAGGCCATGGGCGACCTGCAGGATCTGAACCCGGACAAGACAACCGCCAGCGACGAGATGATCCTCTTCATGGTCATCAACACCTCGGCGGTGACGGTCATCCCGGTGACCATCTTCACCTACCGGGCGCAAATGGGGGCCGCCGATCCCACCGACATCTTCTTGCCCATCCTGATCGCCACCTTCTGCAGCACCCTGGTCGGGTTGCTGGTCACCTCGTTTTTTCAGCGGATCCGTCTGCACGACCCGGTGGTCCTGGCCTACCTGGGCGGCATGACCGCGCTGGTGGCCGGCCTGGTGGGCTACTTCGCCCGCCTGGACCAGACCGCCCTGGAGCAGCAGTCGTCCCTGCTGGCGAATTTCCTGATCTTCGGCGTCATTGTGGCCTTCATGCTGGGAGCCATCCGGAGGCGGGTGAACCTGTACGAGACCTTTGTCGAGGGAGCCAAGGAGGGCTTCCAGGTGGCGGTGGGGATCATCCCCTACCTGGTGGCCATGCTGGTGGCCATCGGGGTGTTCCGGGCCAGCGGCGCCCTGGACCTGATCCTGGACGCGTTGCGCAACCTGGCCGGAACTGCCGGGATGGACGCGCGTTTCATCGACGGTCTGCCCACCGCCCTGATGAAACCCCTGAGCGGCAGCGGAGCCCGCGGCATGATGATCGAGACCATGCAAAGTCATGGCGCCGACAGTTTCGCCGGGCGGCTGGCCAGCGTCATCCAGGGCAGCACCGAGACCACCTTCTACGTGCTGGCGGTCTACTTCGGCTCGGTGGGTATCCGCCGGACGCGCCACGCGGTGTTCTGCGGCCTGGCGGCCGATGCGGCCGGGATCACCGCGGCCATCATTGTCAGTTATCTGTTCTTCACCTAGGGAAAATATGCCTCAGAACCGCCTTCTGCGAGGATTCGCCCACAAACCGGCGATCGATCAACCCGCTTTTCTGAACAACTGGCCGGTGTGGCTCGGGCTGGCTGCTGCGCTGCTGATTCCCTTTTTCCTGCCCATCGCCCAGGGGTTGCGGCGACACCCCATCATCGGGGCCCTGGGTGAGCAGCTGCACATTCCCCTGCTGGCCGGCATCATGCTGCTGGTTTACTGGCGCGGACCTCTGCGCGGCCGGTTGTGGTGGGCGGCCTTGACCACGGCCATCATTGGCGGACTCATCGAGGGCGTCCAGACCCTGGTGGGGCGCTCCGCCCTGTTCGCCGACTGGGTGCTGGATCTGATTGGCATTGGCCTGGTGGTCGGTTTCGTGCTGTGGCGAGGTCAGGGCAAGCAGTACGGCAAGTGGCTCCTGATCGCGTTGCTGCTCTACATTCCCGGCCAGCTGTGGCACCTGCCCTTTTCCACCCTGGCCCGCTACGAGGCACGCCAGACCTTCCCCATGATCGCCGATTTTGAAGGCCGATATTTTCACTGGCTGTGGAAGGACACGAACCGGTCGGAGGTCGCTTTTGCCCCGTCGGACTCCCTGCACGGGCAGGTGCTCCAGCTGACGGGCAACCCGATCAGCCGGTGGCCGGGCGCCCGGATGACCCATTTCCCGGAAGACTGGTCCAGCTACACCCACCTGGTGTTCGAGGCGCGGGCCACCCGCCATGGGGGCGAAAATCTGCGCTTCGGGGTACGCATCGACGACTGGGAAGGCCGCAAGGACAACCTCTGGGCCAACCAGCGATTCTTTGCCACCGAAAAGTGGTACACCTACCGGATGAAAGTTGCCGAGCGCCCTGTGCTGCATGGCGAGCGCCACCTGGATCTGGGCGATGTCGAGGCCCTGCTCTTTTTCGTGGGCCACCCCACCGACACTTTCCAGCTGGAGATCGACAACATCCGCCTGCAGTAGGGCTCCGGGTGGTCAGGTCAGATGCGCCTGTCCCAGCCGGAGCGCCGTTTCTTCCTCGACCTGCGCCCGGGCCGCAAACTCGGGCCAGCGTGCCACGGCCCCTTGCACCTCGTGCATCACATCATGGGGCTTGTTGATGTTCATCTCCCTGGCCACCGTCAGCAGATCTTCCCGGGTGATGCCCTCGCGCTTGCCCGCGATGGACATCTGGTGCCGCGCCGTCCACTGCCCGCCGGGGTTGTAGGCATAGGTCACATCGAAGGCCGGGGACAAGCTCCACTGCCCCTCCTCGTCCATCACAAAGGCGATGTTCTTGGTGTGATCGTCCTGGTTGCGGGCCAGGACGTTGAACACCATCCGGCGAAACTGCTGCTCGGCCTCGGGGTAGGGCAGACGCAGCTCGCGCATGACCTGGAAGGCCTGCTCGTAGGACCAGCGCGAGGGATCGTTGAAATCGAAATGGGCCAGTGCGCACAGCGACTGCAGATGCAAGCGGCGCCCACCCTCCGGCCGGTCGAAACGGCGGGTCAGAAAATGCGCGCGTCCTCCCTCTTCCAGCAGCCGACAGGGCATCATGTTGATTCCGCAGCTGGCGGCCATCAGATGGTAAGCGTATTCGATGCGCCCATAGCCGGCCGGCTCCCCCAGCTGGTGGTCATGCACCCCATCGAACTTCAGCAGCCAGTGCTGGAATCCCTCGGGCGCATCCACCTGACCCGACCGGACCTCACCGGTGGTGTCGTTGATGGCCACCACGGCCTTGGGCCGACCACCCCCCGCACTGGTGCCCACCCGGATGATGTCCAGCAGCGCCTCGGTGCGGCGCCCTTTTTCCAGCCGGCGGGAGAAATCGGACCGCTGGTCGCTGACCGCCTGGGCCACGGCCACCAGCTCGGCCACCTCCACGGGCACCGACTGGTCGAAGCTGTCCTGCACCGCCGGCTCGAAGGTGAGCGCGCCCATGCCCCGGTTGCCGGTGTAGCACAACCGCTCAATGGGACTGAAACTCTGCGGCGTGCGCCCCTGACGGGCCAGCCAGGTGTTGATGATGCTGTTACCGAATGCGTCGGGCAGGGCATCGGCCAGCAGTCCCGGCAGGCCGAAGAACGTGCCGCGCGGCAGGCTGCGAAAACTGAAGCGGGGATCGCCCCGGCGAGCCGTGGCCAGAGGCATGGTCAGCGGGGCCAGATCCAGCCCCAGGTCCAGAAATTCGTCGGCGAACTCGAAGGTGGCCACTTCCCGGTCCTGATCCCAGGCCACGGCGCCCACCAGGTGCCCCCACACCTTCACCAGGGCGGTTTCCACCCGGGGTGGGGTGGGATTTCCTGTGCGATCGGTCACCACGAGGGATCCTCCCGCGAATCTTCATCGGGTTGCTGGCCGCGGGTTCCGGTGGCTCTTTGCCGCTGCTTGCCCTGACGCCTGGCCAGGTCCAGGGGGCTGGGGCCCGGCTCGGGCAGGAAGCTGTCCAGCTCTTCCAGCATCTCCAGCGCCCGCAACACCTGCACCAGGGTCATGGTGCTGGTGGAGGCGCCGCGTTCGTACTCGCTGACGGTGGTGCGATTGATCCCCGCCCGCTCGGCCAGCTGCTCCTGGGACAGGTTGCGGCGCAGACGCGCCCGGCGCAGACGCTGGCCCAGGGTACTCAGCAGGGCCTGGTCACTTTCTCCATATATTGACATAACGCCTCCTATAGACAACATTGTACGTTTAAAAATAGATTTTGCCTATTATTTCCGTCATTAACTTATTTCGGTGTTTTTCCAGCATTATTTAGTTTTTTCAAGATAATGATGGAAATAAACTACAAAGAGGAGAAAGCATGTCCACGTCATTGACCATCGTGGCCCGCATCGAGGCCAGGCCAGGTTGCGAAGAAGAACTGGCCGCCCACCTGCACGGCCTGATCGCGCCCACCCTGCGCGAGGACGGATGCCTGCAGTACGATCTGCACCGGGACAACGACCACCCCGGTCGATTCCTCTTCTTCGAGAACTGGCAGAGCCGACCCCAGTGGCAAACCCACATGGAATCGGCCCATCTGAAAGCCTACCAGGAGGCCACGGCCGATCTGGTGGCGGATTTTGAACTGTTCGAGATGACCCAGGTACGCGGTTAATTCTTCGGACTGTGGCCCAGGTCCTTCAGGGCGGCCATCACCGTGGCCCGGTGGTCGCCCTGGATCTCGATGACGCCATCCTTCACCGTGCCCCCGGCGCCGCATTTCTGCTTGAGAGCCTTGCCCAGATCGGCCAGCTCCATCCCGTCCAGAGGCAGCCCGGTGACCACCGTCACGGCCTTGCCGCGGCGGCCCTTGGTTTCCAGGCGCACGCGCACCGGGCCCTTCGCCTTTCCGGAGGATCCAGCCTGGCACCGACAATCCTCGGCCGGTCGGCCGCAGCCAGGACACATGCGACCACCCTCCGACGAGTACACCAGATTCTTGCCCATGCTCAGTCATCCTCCGTGCGCACGGTCAGGCTGTCCACCTGTCCGGGTGAAGTGGTCACACTCACCACGATGGGCCGGCAACACACGCTGCAGTCCTCGACGTATTCCTGATCGGGAACAGAACAATCCACTTCCACCGTGATGGTTCGACCGCAATAGGGGCAGGAAAAATCCGCCTCCTGCAAATTATTCATCCCGGTGCACACTATCCGGAGAGAACGCCGGCAAGCACACCGCGATGTAGTGCGCGCCCTCAGGGGCGGGGCAGCTGTAGCGGATCCACTCGCCGGGACTGCAGACCACCGCCTGGCCGGCGGTCACGTCCAGTACGCCATCTTCGTGCTCGACCCGCAGCAAGCCATCGAGAACCACGGTGATCTCCTCGAATGCGGGGCGCTGTCCCGGTTCCACCCACCCCGACGGAGCATGCATGCGCGCCACGCTCACGTTCTGGTGACCGCTGTTCACCCGGCCGGCATATTCCTCGATGATCTTGGGCTTGTTGCCCGCCGCCTCGATGACGGCAGGAGCGGAAATCAATCTGGGCATGAGAATTCCTTTCGTTGCGGACAACCTACACCGGCAAGGTAAGCCCTGCCCATAAAAAAACCGGAGACCCCCGCGGATCTCCGGTCACGAAAATTGTCACCCCAGGCTACCCCTTGCTCAGGTAGATGACCTCCATGGGAACGGCTTCTTCCTCATCCTCGGAAGCCGCCGCGCCCGCTCCGCCCTGTTGCAATGACCGTACGGCCTCGGTGAACCCGGTCACCAGCACGGCTCCGCCGTCGGGCGTGAAGAACAGGTTGTCTTCCAGGCCGTTACCCTCGACCTGAGCCGCCACCTGCTTGATGAAGTGGCCGTCGGGACTGAACACATCGTAAGTGGCCAGAATGCCTTCGGGCTGATCATACCCGCTGCGGCTGCTGGTCACCCAGAGGTTGCCGTCGGGACCGAACTGCAGGGCGCCCACATCGGGTTCCGTCCGGGACACCTTGATGGTGGCGTTGGGCAGCTGAGCCAGCTGAGCTTCCACGGCGTTCTTCACCGCGTCGTAATCCTTGTCGGCGCGAGGACGGTGCTCGAAATCGCGCATGATGATCCGCTCCAGAGATCCGTCGGGATTGAACACATGGATCTCGTAAGCGTTGCGCACCGGAGCCACGTACACGCGGCCGTCGGGACCGGAACAGGCCTTGCGGAAATCGACCCGGTTCATGGCGTCCTCGTCGAAGGAGAACTTGGTGAAGTCCATCACCTGTTCCATGGCCAGGAAGCGGGCCTTCTCGTTGCCCTCATTGTCGAACGAGGCCACGAAGTTGGTGCGAATCTGCCCGGTCGGAGGATTCTGCTTGATCTCCTCGCCCGAAACAATGATCTCGCCCCCACCGCTGAAACAGTCGTAGAACAGCATGAAGCCGCCCTGGGTGGGATCACTTCCGCCGGCCTCGAACACACCCATGGGCACACCTTCGGTGTCGATCTTGGTGATCTTGCCGGGAAACATCTGCACCAGGCCCAGAGTGCCGTCGGGCATGGTGATCAGGTTGGTGGGCGTCCGGGTTTCTCCGGGTCCATCGCCTTCGCGGCTCAGAGTGGTCAGCCGCTCGCCGTCCTTCGAGTAGACCGGAATCTCGGAAAGGCGCGTGTCCAGCAGGTACACCTTCCCGTCCTCCCCGATGATCACCTGGGTGATCAAGCCGAAAAAGTCCTCGCTGTCCTCACCGCCCACGCGCCAGGACTCCTTGAAGGTCATGGTTTCGACGCCCTTGCTGGGCTCGGCGCCATTCTTGATGTGCAGAACGCCGTCCTCGGTCACTTCCTGACCGGCCTGGGCGACGGCCGCCAGCGCCATCAGGCTCATCAGCAACAAAAACATCCTGAACTTGGGATTCATGGTCTATTCCTTTCATCAAGCCCACGCGCTGTGCCGCCCAGGCCCCCCTTTTGACGATTGCCGTTTCTTGCAGGCCGGCAATGAATACGCGGCCTGACCGGCCTTTGTTTCACCCGGGCCCGGGGTGGGACTTCCTGAGCACGCATCTGATACCCCCGTCCCGCCATTATTATTCACCGAGAATACACTGAAGTTTGGTTATAGCCTCCACCGAGACTAATTTCGGCGCATGTCAGCCACCACCACATCACCTGCCCCTCTTCCCCTGAGCCGCCTGGGCCGTTTCTGGCTGCCCCTGCAGGCCACCTGGCTGATGATGGCCGTCGAGGGGCCATTCCTGGCCGCCATCATTGCCCGCCTGCCCGATCCCAAGTTCAACCTGGCGGCCTACGGGGTGGCCTTCAGCCTGGCCATCATGGTCGAGGCTCCGGTCATCATGATGATGAGCGCCTCGACCGCCCTGGTGGACTCGGCCGGCAACTACCGCCGCCTGCGCAACTTCACCTGGATGCTGAACCTGGGCATCACCCTGGTCATGCTGCTGCTCATATTCACTCCGGCCTGGGACCTGGTGATCTTCAAGCTGATCAAGCTGGACCCCGAGGTGGCCCGGCTGACCCACACCTCCTTGACCATCCTTTTGCCCTGGCCGGCGGCCATCGGGTACCGCCGCTTCTACCAGGGTTTGCTGATCCGCACGGGACTGACCCGCCGCGTGGCCTGGGGCACCGTGGTCCGCCTGGGAGCCATGGGTCTGTCCTCTGCTCTGGTCTGGCGCCTGACCGACCTGCCCGGAGCCTGGGTAGGCGCCTGGGCCTTGACGGCAGGTGTGGTGGCCGAAGCGGTGGCCAGCCGCCTCATGTCCCGTCCCTCGGTGAGGGAACTGCTGGCCGAGCCGGGTGAGGGACTGCTGGGGTACCGCGAAATCTTCACCTTCTACTACCCCCTGGCCTTGACCTCCACCATCAGCCTGGTGGTCCACCCCATGGTCACGTTTTTCCTGGGCCAGAGCCGTCACGCACTCGAATCGCTGGCCGTCATGCCGGTGATCAACTCGCTGGTGTTCGTGTTCCGCACGCCGGGCCTCAGCTTTCAGGAGGCGGCCATCACCATGATGGGCCGCAGCTGGAGCTACCTGCCCCAGGTCCGGCGATTTGCCGCCGTGCTGGGGGGCAGCGCGGCCCTGGGACTGGCTGTGCTGGCCTGGACCCCTCTTTCCAGCCTCTGGCTCCAGGGAGTCAGTGGGTTGACCCCCGAGTTGACGCGGTTTGCCCTGCCCCCCATTCGCATCCTGACCCTGATGCCCGCCCTGAGCGTGCTGCTTTCCCTGCAACGTTCCATGCAAGTGGCGCGCCGGCAAACAGGCCCGGTCACCTGGGCTTCGGCTCTGGAAGTGGCGGGAATCTTGTCGGTGCTGGTGTTGACCCTGATCTGGCAAGACTGGATCGGGGCCACGGCCGCGGCCACCGCCTTCATGATCGGCCGGATGGCCGGCAACGCCTACCTGGTTCCGGGCTTGCTGGATTCCACACCGCCGCGCCCACGTCGCAGGCGCACCGATCTTCAATCGGAATCCTGAACCTTGCCCCGCTTCTGCTTGACCTGACTGCGCTGCTTTTTTTCCTGGAGCCGCTTTTCCTTGGCCGCTCGACTGGGCCTGGTCTTCTTGCGGGGCTTGGGAGGAATCAGGGCCTCGCGCAGCAGGGCCGCCAGCCGCTGGAGCGCGTCATCCCGGTTTCGTTTCTGACTGCGGTGGGAATCGCTGGCGATCAAGAGGTCCCCTGCCTCGGTGACGCGAGGGGACAGATTCTTCATCAACAGCCGCCGCTGGTAGTCGGAAAGAACAGGGGACTCCCGCACGTTCCACCGCACCTGGATGCGTGTGTCCGTCTTGTTGACGTGCTGGCCGCCCGGACCCGAACTGCGGCTGGCGGTGATTTCCAGTTCACCGTCGGGAATGGTCAGGTTATCGTTGATCACCAGATCGTCGGCCATCTCTCGTCCTTTGGCTGCGGCCAGAATTCCGGAACATTCTTATCATAACCGCGCCACCAAAGGAAACAACCAGGAGGATCATCCTTGCTGATTCGCAAACTCGACGAAGTGACCAAGACCAGGGTCGACATGGAAGGCGTCAAGGGCATCACCAAGCAGCTGGTGCTGGGCAGTGCCGACGGCGTGCCAAATTTCTCGTTCCGGGTGTTCACCCTGGAGCCCGGCGGGCACTCGCCCCACCACACCCACGAGGTGGAGCATCTCAACTTCGTGCTGTCCGGTCAGGGCTGCCTGATGGACGAGGAAGGAAAGGCGAACCCCCTGGGGGCCGGCGATTTCGCCTTCGTGGCCCCCCATGACGTGCACCAGTTCCGGAACACCTCGGACACCGAGGATTTCGTGTTCATCTGCGCGGTGCCCAGGTCCTACGAATAGGTAAAGCCTTAGGATAGGGTCAGCGCACCACGTCGATCTCGCCCATGCTCTGGGTCAACGACAGGCTCAGGGTGGGCAGGCCCAGCTCCTGGTCGGTGCGGGTCAGATCCGAGCCGTCGGTGGCCACGCCCAGGATATTGATGCCATCGGGCAAGACCACGGCCATGCCTCCCATCCGGATGGACATCTGAGCCGTGCAGTCGTTCAGCCATTGACCGCTCAGGTCGACCTGGGCGCCACCCATGCGGCTTTCCACCACCAACCGGTGCGGGCTGGCATTGCCCAGGCCCTGGGCATCGAAGCCCCCCATGCGGCTGCGGATGACAAAACTGTCGACGGGTTCGTGCAGGGGTTCGCTGATTTCCAGGGCGAACCCTCCCTTGGCAAAGCTGATATCTGCCGAGGTCAACCACAGACCACCCAGATCGGCTTCGAAGCCCCCCTCTTCCGAGTCGATAACCAGCTCGATGGGCACGTCGGGCGGCAGATAGACGTGGATGCTGTTGTTGTGGCCCCCTCCGAAAACCTGGCGCAGCAGGGCCTGCATGCCGCCGATGGTGCGGTAGAAGCGGACCTGGTAGACCCAGGTGGAGTCGGGCAGGGTTTCGAACTTGTCTTCCAGGTTGTAGATGTCGTCGTCGAAATTGGCCTTGATGGTCAGTTCCTGGCCGGGGGCTCCCCGATGCAGCTCGAACTCGCCCTGGTTCAGATTCAGCACCAGGCGACCACCCTTGGGGCTGGCCAGGGCCTCCCTGGCTTCACCCGAAACCACATCCGGGGCATCGAGCTGGGCCACTTCGGTGGGCGCGGACAGTTCGCGATCAACCACTTCCTTGTCCCGGGCCCCGTTCCAGGCCACTCCTGCCAGGATCACCAGGAAAAGCAACCCCACACCCAGCACGCCCAGGCAGCCCAGACAGCCTGTCTTGAAACATCCACGTTTTTCCGCCATGAGCGGCCCCCTTGTTCTCAGCGACCGGTGGAAGCCATGCCCACCGGTATTGCATTCATTTTGTCCGGTCGATAGTAGTGGATCCATAACGTAGGGCAAACCGTTGTGTTGCAACTTTTATCGAGGGCTGAGACTGGACACATGACAATGTCCCATCAATCAACTATATGTATGCGATAGAAAATCTGGGCCCTTTCTGGCCCTCCTTCACCGTTTTCCCGGAGTAAACACCACGTGATCGGCCAAACCCTCGCACATTATCGGATTGTCAGGCTCCTGGGTGAAGGAGGCATGGGACTGGTTTACGAAGCCGAGGACACCCGGCTAAAACGGCGCGTGGCCCTGAAGGTGCTCTCGGATCGCGTGGCTGGCAACCCCGGCCTCAAGGAACGCTTCCAGCGCGAAGCCGAATCCCTGGCCACCCTGAACCACCCCAACATCGTCACGGTTTACTCCGTGGAGCTGAACGGGGAGGTGCCTTTCCTGACCATGGAGCTGGTCGAGGGCCGGCCGCTCAACGAATTGATCCCCGCCAAGGGGATGGACCTGGATTCTTTCCTGAACCTGGCCCTGCCTCTGGCCGAGGCGCTCAGCACCGCTCACGAGATGAAGATCGTCCACCGGGATCTGAAGCCCGCCAATATCCTGGTGGACCAGCAGGGTCGACCCAAGATTCTGGACTTCGGGCTGGCCAAGCTCACCGAAGAAACCGACACCACCCTGCAGACCGTGGCCATGAGCAATCCCCTCACCGAAGAGGGCAGCATCGTGGGCACAGCCCCTTACATGTCGCCGGAACAGCTGGAGAGCAAGCCGGTCGATGCCCGCAGTGACATTTTCAGCCTGGGCATCATCATGTACGAGATGCTCACGGGAGAACGCCCCTTCCAGGGTGATTCCTCCATGGCCGTCATGTCCGCCGTGCTCAAGGACACCCCCCTGCGGGTCACCGACCTGAAATCCGAGCTGCCCCCCCATCTGGATCTCATCGTCAGCGGGTGCCTGGAAAAAAAGGTGGATGACCGACCCCAGTCGGCCAAGGGCGTGCGCAACAACCTGCGCGCACTGCAGCGCGACCTGAGCTCTGACTCCGTGCTGGAAAGTGCCTACCGGGCGAAACCGCCGGCCCGCGGCAAGCCCGCCTGGATGATGCCCGTTCTGGTGGCGGCCGCCCTTGCGATCGTCGGTGGAGGAGCCTGGTGGCTGATGAGCCGAGGCGAGACGGCGGCCCCCGCCCAGGAGCAAGCCCAGGTGGCGGCGCCCCAGGACCCGCGCAAGATGATCGCCGTGCTGCCCTTTGAAAACCTGGGCGACTCCCAGGACGAATACTTTGCCGATGGCCTGACCGAGGAGATCACCAGCCGGCTGGCAGGCATCAACGGCCTGGGTGTGATTTCCCGCACCAGCGCCATGCAATACAAGGGGAAGGCAGTATCACTCCAGGAGGTGGGCCACGAGCTGGGCGTCGAGTACGTCCTGGAGGGTACGGTGCGATGGCAGAAGAACGGAGATGCCCCCAGCCGCATCCGCGTCACCCCTCAGCTGATCCGGGTGGCCGACGACACCCACCTCTGGTCCTCACGCTACGATGGCCTGCTCGAGGAGATTTTCAGCGTCCAGTCGGATATTGCCGAGAAGGTGGCCGGCGAGCTGAACATCACTCTGCTGGCGCCCGAGAAGGAAGCGCTGGCCTTGCGGCCCACCGAGAACATGGAAGCCTACCAGACCTTCCTGCTGGGCAAGGAGATCTGGAATCAGCCCGGCTACAATTCCAGCAATTTTCGTCGGGCCATTTCATTGTTCCAGCAAGCTCTGGATCTGGACCCGGATTTCCTGGAGGCCTGGACGGAACTGAGCAGCGCCTACCTCATGCTCTACGTGGGGGGAGACGGCAACCGCGAAACCCTGGAACTGGGAGCTCAGGCCCTGGCCCGCGCCGAGGCTCTGGCTCCCGACAGCCCGCTGGTGATCGTGGCCCGAGGCTACTTCCACTACCTGGGACACTTCGATTACGAGCGGGCTCTGGCCGAATTCCGGCGGGCGGAAAAGCTGGTCCCCAACGACCCCATGGTGCCCGAGGGAATGGCCTACATCCTGCGCCGCATGGGTAAACTGGAAGAGGCCCTGGAACAGTTGCGTCGGGCGCTGTTGCTGGACCCCAACAACGCACACCTGCACCTCCATCTGGCCCACACTCTGAACGCCCGCGACCAGTACGCCCTGGCCGAGGCGTCCTACGATCGTTCCATTGCACTTTTTCCTGACGGGACTGAGGCCTACCTGAGCAAGGCCAAAAATGCCTTTGACTGGCGGGGCTCCCCCGAAGAAGCCCTGAGCATCCTGGGCCAGGTCGACCACCTGGCCAGCCCTCAGGTGGCAGAAAGCAAAGTCCGGTTCCTGATGTACCTGCGGCAATACGATGACGCCGCTGAATTGCTGGCCTCTTATTCGCCGGCGAACAACCAGAACCGCCTGGCCCTGATGAGAAGCTATCAGGCCCAGATGGATCTGGCCCTGGCTCGCGATGATCGACAGGCCGCGCTGGCCGCCGCCCAGGCAGGGCGAGCGCTGACTCTTTCCATCATTACCGATCAGCCCCGGCAGGCGGTGCCCTTTACTACCGTGGCCACTTTCGAGGCCGTGCTGGGTGAACGCCAGGCTGCCCTGGACCACCTGCAAACCGCCATGGAGCTGGGCCAGACTGATCATTTTTACTTCTGCGGCGCCATCGCCTGGGCGCCTGCTGTGTATCTCCTGCTGGGAGAAAAGGACGAGGCGCTCGATCTACTGGCCGCAACCCAGGACAATGGCTGTTTCTGGGATATTCACCGGAACGACCTGAAACTGGATCCCCGGTGGGACGGCCTGCGGGACGACCCGCGCTTCCAGGCCTTGATAAAGAGCAAGAATCCAGGCTAACCGGCGCCTCCCCCTGCAACTTTTCGCCCACTGCTATCCGTGTTCTCCTTGTTCGCTCTCGAGCCACGCCAAACAAGGATGCACGCCATGCCCCGAATCCTCCCCCTGCTGCTGCTCTGCCCCCTGGCCCTGATGGGAATCCCCACCGCCAGCGCCGCCACACCGGACGAGCTGGCCAGGAACGCCAGCACCCTCATTCGCCAGGCGGAAAACGCCTTCTTCAAGGGGGACCTTGAGGAGACCGGTTCCTTGCTCCAGGAGGGAGGCGCCCTGGTCGAGGAACTCATGGCCGTGGCTCCGGACCACAAGCAGAGCAAAAACTTGAAGAAAAAACTCGACCGCTTGCAAGATCGCCTCGACAAGAAGTTGCAGGTGGCTCCCCCCCCAAAATCCGTGTCGGCCGGTGGTGGTCTTTCCTCTGGCGCCCGCAGTACCCTGGACAAGGCCGAGCGAGCCATGGCCCACGCCGAGGAGCGTCTGGAGAAAGCCCGAGAATTCCTGGAGGCCGGCAACAGCGAGCGTTGTCATGGGCAGATATCCACCGCCAGAAACGACCTGGACGAGGCCGATGCCATGCTGGATCGGGCCGGACGGTCGTACAAGCTCACGGCTGATCATCCGGTGGCCGGAAGTACTTTTGCGCGCCGCCAGGACCTGGACCAGCTGATGGCCAACCTGTCCGCTGACCTGGAACGGCAACAATCAGCCGCCAGCCAGGCCGCCCGGAACGCGGCGGCCACCACGGCCGCTCTGGACAATCAGTGGCTGGCCCGCGTGGAATCTTTCACCGCCTTCGACAGTCCTGCGCGTCTGCAGGGTCCCAGCATCAACGATGCGACGGCCCTGGCGAAGGAGGATGCCATCGCCGCTGAAGCTGCTGCCTTACTTGCAGATTATGAGGCCACCGAATCGGGTTCCGCCGCCAGCGATCAGTTGCGCGCGGCGGTGGAAAAGTTACGCTTCAACCTGGAAGTGTTTCACAGCAATCGCGGCAGTGATCTGCGCAACAAGCGCGAGCCCATTGCACGGGAACTGGAGGAATGGGGAAAGCGGCTGGCGGGCAATGCGGACTGGCGAGAAGACTCCGGCACCTCTCTTTTCATCGTGCGGGGCCCGAAGATCAGCCACGTCGAGTCGCTCATCGCCGACCTGGCCACGGTGGCGCCGGACGAGGCCCGGGAATTCACCACGCGCCTGGAGTCCATCAAGAAAGACAACGCACGATGGACAGCCCAGCGCCAGAGCTGGGACAGCCGGCCCCGGCCCTTCCCTGCGGCCAGAATGATGGCGGATTCTTTGGCCAAGGAAATGACCGCGCTGCTGAAAGAGCGGGGCTGGAAAGTGGACGAACTTGTGATCACCGACCAGGACTGGTGGGTGCAGCAAGGGGAGTTCCGCTACCTGGCAACGGCGGCGCTGTCGCGCGATGAGAAGGGCCCGTTCTGGTCAACGGTGAGCTTCCGACAGGATCTCACCCTCACCGGATACGGGCCCACCCGGATCTGGGAAATCGGCGACAAGGTCCGTTTACCCTAGGTCAAGGGACCAGGGTGCACCGGAATTCGAAGATGCCGCCATCCTCGGCTTCCCCCAGGTTGTCGTCGAAAGGCGCCAGGACGTGCCGCTCGTGGCAGGCCACCGGCCCCACACCCGGCACGAACACAGTCACGCCGATCATGTAGGATTGATAGACTCCCAGAAGATCTCCACCTTCGGTGGTCTGGGCCTGCAGCCTCAGGTCGACGAGGTAGAAACATTCGACGGCGTTGTTCCAGGTCCGGTCGCCTTCGGTCCAGTCGCCCACCGACCGGACCTGGCCGTACAGCCAGATATCGGAAGCCACGCCCGGCACCAGCTGCAGGGACCAGGAAGATCCCGGTTCCAGGTCACCTTGCAGGTAGGTCCAGGCTGGGCCGGTGGTGACATCGCCATACCCGTAAATGCCGGATTCTTCGGCGGAAAAAACGTAGGCACTCAGGAAAAAGATGGTGCCGGATTCATCCAGGAATTCCTTCTCGGGACCGACGTGGGCGATGATATTATCCCGAAGGTCAGGACGGGTTTGGTAGAGAAAACTCAGCAGAGGATCGGCAGCCTCAGCACCCTTGTCCGCACCGTTCAGACCATCCAGAGGCGCGTAGTAGGTTTCCACCAGATCCTGCCCCGTGATTCCCGTATCGGTGGTGATTTCACCATCGAACTGCAGCCGGTACAGCCCTTCCTCATGGTTCAATAGATCCTCGGTCACCGGAGCAGCAAGGAGAGCATATAGCTCGTCCATGGAGGGCAAAGGTACCGTGTCCTCCAGAGCGGGGTAGGGCTCGTAAGAGGCCACGGTCAGATCGTAAAGCCAGCTGGTCCCATCGGCATGAGGCCAGATGTTGGCCAGGGTGGGCGTGGGCGTCCCCTCCGGTTCGGGACAAGTCGGATCGTCATCATCGCACCCGACCATCAGAAGAGCCGCCGCCAGAATGAAAAGGATGAGACCTTTTGGAAATTGCATGGAATGATTCCCCCCATGATGCGCATCAATCACAATCCTTGATTAAATTTCCCAGACCGAGAACCCTAGCAAACTCGAATTACCATTTCAACCCCCTGTTCCATTCCAGGTAGGTGCCCTGGACCACCGCGAGCAAAGGAAACACTTGGAACTTATTTCGCGATACCGTATTTTCAAAATACCCCTGAACGCCCCCTGAATTTCTCGTTCGTGCACCAATTTGGAGGTAGCTGCATGAAGTCCTTTTCAATGGTTTTCTGTTTTTGTCTCGCCCTGATCGCCATGTCCGCTTCGGCACAGGTGGACCCCGGCCCCAACGGGCTGGGCCTCTACGCCGACATGGACGGGATGGTCAACCGCCTGGACACCGAACCCGGAATGGTGGAGCTGTATCTGCTGGCCACCAATGTCACCGAGCCCAATGTTTCGGGCTGGGAATTCGCTCTGAACTATTCGCCATCCAGCCTCTATTTCGCGGGATACACCATTCCCTACAGCAACGTCAATGTCGGCACCTTCCCCTCCTTCACGGTGGGCTTGGCGGAGCCCATTCCTCAGGCTCCGGTCATGCACCTGATGACCCTCAACGTGGGCGTCTCCAACATGGAGCCCGCGGCCATTTATCTGATGGCCCCGGCTCTTCCGGTGGGCGGATCCCTGGGCAATGACCTCCCGGCCTTCATCACAGCCCCGGATTTCTACATCACGGCATTTCAACCCTCCTCGGGGAGTGTGAATGCTCCGGTGTTCAGGATCAACGGGGATGCACCTGTGGCCACGGAACCGGCCACCTGGGGAGGGGTCAGAGCTCTCTACAGGTAATATTGTCTGTCCGGTTTGATCCAAGGCCCGGCCGCCGTCTGGCAGCCGGGCCTCTTCCCAGAAAAGACTATCTCAGCAAGGTCATGCGCTGGGTCCGCACTTCACCCTCACTCACCAGCTTGAGCAGATACACGCCCGACGCCATGGCCGAACCGCTGTTGTCCGTGCCGTTCCAGTTGATCAGGTGACGGCCGGTGGGGAAGGTCTCCGCCCGGGCCAGCGTTTTCACCAGACGGCCACGAATGTCGTAGATCCCCAGGTCCACCTGGGCCGCCTGCGGCAAGTCGAAACGGATGGTGGTGCTCGGATTGAACGGATTGGGATACACAGGGAGCAGACGGGTGCCTGCTGGAGCCGGGGGCAGGAAATCGTCATCCACGCCGGTGGTCACCCCATCATCGGAGCGCGCCACCAGGTCCAGGGTGTCGTCGTCGCAGTCATCGGCCGCACCCTGCACGTAGGCCGAGAGGGATTCGGCCAGGATGTTGCCGGCACGGACCAGCCGCACGCTGTGGGCGTCGGGGGCCACGACGCCATCGGCCAGCTCCAACCGGTAGAAATAGCATTCGGTCACGCCCAGGGTCAGAGGAACTCCGCTGGTGGACTGGATGCGGAATTCGAAGGATCCCGTGTCATCATTAACCGGAGGCAGGGTGGCCACCTCGCCGGGCTGCAGCTGAAAGGGCGTCAGGGTCCCGTCCCAGAGCACGTTGAAGGAGGCTTCGGTATCGCCGTCATTCATCACCTTCAGACCTTCGTTGTAATGATGGGGTGAAACGCCGAAGGGCACGGCCTCGTTTCGGGCCAGTTCGATCTGGCTCAAACGCTTGACCATCTGCCGCACCGGCAATACCGGCGCGATGTGCGAGCCCCGCATGAGGTCGAACTGCACCAGCCGGCCCGGAGCGGTGATCTGCTCCTCGCTCAGGTTGATGGTCATGGCGTGCACGCCCTCCTCCTGGCAGGGGGGAATGCTGGTGAGGGTGCCCCAGGGCTGCGGACCGGGGTCGGGGGTGGGCAAGAAGTCGCCCGGGTTGCCATTCGAACAAAAACCCTCGGCGTATTGCAGGAGATCGGCATTCAAGCTGGTGGTGCTACCGGCAACAACTCCTTCGACCGGGGCATCGTTGCGCCGTGAACCAAAGGTCGAGGCCACCGCAATCCCGTCGAGACTGCCGAAAGGCTCGGCCGCCGAGAGACCCGTGCTCCAGCCGCCGGGCGTGCCGCCCGGCTTGATGCCCACGGCCTTGTTGTAACGGGCCTTGACCCCATCGACCCAGCCGGCAAAGAAGGCCTCGTACATGCTGATTTCGCCCTGGCCGTTGCCCCCCTCGAGCTGGAAGAAGTCCAGACTGGTTCCGGGGGGCAACACGCGCTCCACGATCCAGGGCGAGGTGTCCACGATGGTGCGCACGCATTCGTTCTGGATGGCCAGATAGCCCAGCGTGGCCCAGTCCAGAGCTGTGACGTAGTGGTCGTCCGAATCGATGCCGGCCGCATTGGTCATGGTGGTGGCGCTGGACAGGCCCATCTGGTCCAGGCGGTCATTCATCATTTCGGCAAACAGGGGCGAAGTGCCGGACCACCCTTCCCAGGGCCCGCCGTCTCCCGAGAGAATGGAGCCAATGAGCATGGCCGAATCATTCCCGGAAACCGTCATCATGGTCTGCATGAGGCCGACAAAGCTGAGTTGCTCGCCCTCGACCAGGGGCGTTTGCGACCCGCCCACCTGGTCGGCCACCCAGCCGGGCACCGTGTAGAACTGGTTGGGATCCACTGCGCCGTCCCAGATAGCCTCGCAGGCCAGCAGCAGGGTGACGGTCTTGGTGGTCGAAGCAGGCCGCACGCGCTGGAAGGGGCGCTGGCCATAGAGGATGAACCCGTCACAGTCGAACAGCACCGAGGTCCGGTGCGGGTGGTTCTGGGGCTGGCGCCAGGGTGCCACGATGAACACCTCGCCCGAGTCGAAAATATCGGTGCCGTTCTGCTCGTAGGACACGTAATCCGCGCTGGGGGCGCCCACAGCCAGAGCTTCGCGAGTGTCGTTTTCGAAACGGCCGAAGCAGAGAGAGAGACCGAGGTTGTCGCCCCCGCGGACAAAGTTGTTGATGGTCGTGTGATCGAAGGTGTCGGAGTTGGACATGCTGGGCCCACCAGGCCGACCATAGACAATGTGGAACATGCCCGCGTTCAGCTGTTCACCCAGCACCGGTTGTTCGGTGACATCTTCATAGGGAGTCCCGATGGCCAGATCCATGTAGAGGTCGCTGTTGAATCGCCCGAGGGCCAGCGAGTAGCCGAACTGATCCCCCGGGGAGGCCGCGGTGGAGTTGGTCGTCTCGGATTGGCGCAACTTGTACATGGTCTGGTAGCTGGTCCCCTGACCACTGAAACCGAGGATGTAAACCGATCCCGCATTGGCCTGGTCCCCGTAGTCATCGCGGGGAGCACCGATGGCCACATCCATGCCGCCGGAGGTATCGAACATGTGGCCCACCGCCAGTGAGAAGCCCAGCCGGGCATCACCCACCGGCGCCAACCCGGGAACCACGGTACTCGCATCCACGAAGTAGGCGTCGGAGGCCGAGATTCCATTGGCCCCGGAAAAATAGAAATAAACGCGGCCAGAATTGGTCTGAGGATGCACATCCGCCATGGGTGCGCCCACCACCAGATCGTCTCCGCCTTCACCATCCAGCTGGCCCGCGGCCAGGGCATAGCCGAACTGGTCACCATACACGTTGGGCCCGCCCACGGTGTAGGGATACATCTTCTGCACCCCTTCGGTGGTCAGGCCGTCACTGGATCCGGAAAAGAAATAGAGCAGACCCGTGTCGCCGTCCTGGCCGATGGCGCTGGTGGCCAGGTCCGGGTAGCCGTCGTCGTCGAAATCGCCCACGGCCAGAGCCCAGCCGAAGTTGGCGTAGTCATCCTGGAGGTTTTCGACATCGTCGTAATTTATCCGGAGGTAGGGCGCAACCTGGAGCCCCCCGGATCCCCCGGCGTAGATCCAGACGGCCCCGCGGTCCGGACCGCCGAAGTTGTTGAGCTGAGGAATGCCCACGGCCAGATCGTCATAGCCGTCCTGGTTGAAATCGCCGGAAGCAAGGGAACGGCCAAAGCGCGCGGCCTCGGTGCCCAGATCCCCCACGCTGAAGGAGCGCACTCCCTGGGTGGTGATCCCCCGCGGCGATCCCGGGCTGATGATCACCATGCCGTGAGCGGCGGAGTTGACCAGGCCGTTGGATTCGTCAGGAGCCGCGGTGGCCAGGTCGTCGTAGCCGTCCCCGTTGAAGTCGCCCGCGCAGACGGTGCGCCCGAAGTGGTCGTCGGTGTTGGGGACTTCGTCGGATTCACGGCCCTGGCGGACGACGGACAACCAGGCGTGAGCTGGTGTGCAAGGAAACAAGGACAACAGGGTGATCAGCAAAAAAGAGCGGCAAAGAACGGAACCATGCATGGGATGCACCTCCAGAGGTCTATAAGGGGGAGAATCTCCCCCGGGAGATACCATCATGGCAGTTCACGGCGCCAGCCAACCAATGTCAGCGGATAGCATCTCTTGTGAATAAGCTCACCACTTCAACCCTTCCCCCATGGGATTATTAACATGGAAACGTATTTCCCACCACTTCAATAGGGTTTTGAATCTGGAGGCTTCTTTTCAGCAGAGTTTCAGGATGGGGAATCCGAAAAACAGGTGATCACCTGCTCCCTCAGTGTTTCCGGGGCAAGACCCCGGGCTTCGGCAACGTCCAGGACCACCCGACCGGCATCCAGCGCCACCAGGCGGTCGGCCAACCGCACGGTCTGGTCCAGGTCATGAGAGACGACCAGCAACACGGTGCGCTCTTTCAAGGATCCGATCAGATCCTCGATCCCGGCGGCCGCACGAAAATCCAGGTTTGCCGTGGGCTCATCCAGGAGCAGGACCGAGGGTTCCAGGGCCAGCGCCCGGGCCAGACACAACCGCTGCTGCTGCCCTCCTGACAAGCGGGTGGCGGCCTCGTTCAGGCGATCGCCCACCTCGTTCCACAGGCCCACATCCACGAGGGCCTGACGCATCCGGTGCTCAGCCTCATCGCCGCGTAATCCGAGGGTTTCGCGCAGAGGAATGATGAAGTTGCGCCGCATGGAAACCGGGAGCACGTTCGGATTCTGGAACACCATGCCCACCCGGCGCCGCAACTGTTCCAGGGGATAACTGTCGGCATACACGAGACGCTCGCCGCCATTCCAGGGCACCAGCACCTCCCCCTTGGTGTGGTAGCGGCCGAACAGTTCGTTCAGACGGTTGATGGCGCGCAGCAAGGTTGTCTTGCCCGAGCCGGATGGCCCGACCAGCACGTGTGTCCGGCCGGGTTCGAATTCCAGGTGGATGTCCACGAGGATCTGGCGCCTTCCCACGCTCACATCCAGATGGTGTAGCCGAAGGCTGGTGCTGGACGAGGTGTTCATGTTTCTCTGCCTTCCCTTTGCTCCAGTTCACGGTGCACGGCGTGCGCCACGATGAACAGACATCCCGTCAGCATGAGCAAAACCACGGCGGTGCCAAAGGCGCGCTGGAGATCTTCAGGTCCACGATTTTCAGCGGCCAGGAAATAGATGTCGAAGGGTAACGCCTGGAACTTGCCCGTCAGGCCACCGGGGAGTCCGCTGTTGGCCACCACGCCGGTCATGAGGATCACCGCGGTATCCTCGGCAATGCGCCCCACCGCCAGGAATACGCCCCCGAGCAAACCCCGCCGGGCAGCGGGCAGTAGAATACGCCGGAGTGACTGTTCCGGCGTCAAGCCGAGGGCCGGTCCCGCGAGACGCAAGGAATCGGGCAGCCCCAGCAGGGCGGCCTCTGTGGTGCGAATCAGGTAGGGCAACACCAGCAGGGCCAGGCAAAACATCGCCAGCAGCAGCGAAGTGTTGGCCTGCGGCCAAAGGGTGGCGCGCAACCAGAGGATCAATCCGAAACCGAACCAGCCCATCAAGATGGACGGGATGCCCGCCAGCAGATCCACTGACCAGCGCAGCGCCGCTGTCGTGCGTGAGTGTGGGGCCTCGGCCAGATGAATCCCCGCCAGGATGCCCAGAGGGATGGCCAGCGCCGAAGCCCCCAGCACCAGTACCAAGGTGCCCACCACCGAGGGCCAGATGCCCCCGAAGACGGCGCGCTGGCCAAGTAAGGCTTCCAACCAGGGGGTGTCCGCAAAGAAAAGATCGGGGCCCAGAGCCCGCCCCCCACGCACAACCAGAAAGGCGACCAGCACCAGGATCGTCACCGTCACTCCAGAGGTGGCCCCCCAGGCCAGCCCGTGTAAAAGATGGGCTCGCGAAACTCTCATGGCGATTCTCCCGTGCGCTCCAGCCGCCTCAAGCCCAGGCTCAACCCCGCCGTCAGCAGGAAAAGCAGGCAGGCCGCGCCGGCCACCGAGCGGTACTCGGGGCTGAAAGCATCGGTGGCCATCACCAGAGCAATGTGAGCCGTCAGGGCGCGGGCCGAATCGAGCAATGAATGAGGAACTCCCGTGGCATTGCCGGCCACCATCAGAGCGATCAGGGTGTCTCCGAGAGCTCGACAAAAACCCAGGACCAGGGCCGCCACCACGCCACGCCGGCTGGCTGGCAGCATGACCTGCACCAGAGCCTGTGCCGGAGAAAGGCCCAGCGCCAGACAGGCAGTCAGCACGCGGGACTCACTCTGGACAAGGTGAGCATGCCAGACCAGGACGATCGTGGGGAGGATCAGCAACGCGAGCATCACGATGGCCCCCAGAAGACTGTACCCACTGCCACCCAGAGCACTGCGAATGGCCGGCACCAGGACAATGACGGCCACGAAACCGTACACCACGGTGGGGATGCTGGTCATGAACTGCACCAGCCTGAGCAGCGGCCGGCGGAGTTGCTGGGGACCGATACCCTGGAGAAACGCCACCAGGCCGAGCGCCACCGGAAAGGCAATCAACGTGGCTCCGGACGCGATCAACGCCGAAGCCACGACCATGGCCCCGATGCCGAAGCTGGGGGCGGCCGCAAAGGGACGCCAGGGGGCGGTCAAGGTCTCGGTGACGTGTCCGGAGGTCAGGAGAGGCCACGCCGCGGCAAAAAGGAATGCCGCAATGGCCGCCGCCACCCCGCCGGCCAGGTAAGCGGCGACCGCCGGAACACCGCGCATGATCGGAGCAGGCGCCTTTCCCGTGGCGCTCTTCAAGGCTACTTGCCGCCCACAGGGAGGTAGCCCGCATCCACAATGATACCCGCACCATCCTCGCCCAGAATGTAGTCGATGAACGCGCGTGTCAGCCCCTCCGGCTCACCCTTGGTGTTCATGTACAGCTTGCGGGTCACCGGATAGGTGCCGTCGGCCGCGTTTTCCTGGGTGACGGCCACGCCATCGAGGTCGGGAGCCTTCAGACTCGCATCCAGGTGCCCGATGCTGACGTAGCCGATTGCGTAGGGATCCTTGCCGACGGCCGTCTTCATGGCGCCGTTACTTGCCACCACGTTCGCGCTCGCTGCGATCTCCGCCTTGGCCAGAGCCTTCGACCAGTAAACCTTGCGCGTACCGCTGGCCTCGTCCCGCGTGAAGAGATGGATCTCGTGGTCAGAGCCGCCGAGTTCCTTCCAGTTCGTGATCCGGCCGGCGAAGATGTCCTGCAGTTGCTGGGAAGTGATAGATCCCAGGGGGTTCTCCGGATGCACCACCGTACACACCCCATCGACCGCGAAGGGGAAGGACACCAGTCCGTACTCGGCCACCTCCTCCGCAGACAGCGCGCGCCCGGCGTTGCCGATCTGCACCAGCCCCTCGCCCGCCTTCTGGACGCCCAGGCCGCTGCCGCCGCCAGCCACGGTGATGCGGATGTCAGGATTGGCCTTCATGATCTTTTCCGCGGCTGCATTCATGACCGGGATGTGGGCGGTGCC
>JAZBOO010000293.1:0-48029 GCA_036351155.1 Candidatus Krumholzibacteriia bacterium
CCATGTCGCCGCCGGGCATCGGCTGCTCCTTCTCGGGCTCATCGGCGACGCAGGCCTCGGTGGTCAGCAGCATCGCCGCGATGGAGGCGGCGTTCTGCAGTGCACTGCGGGTCACCTTGGCGGGATCGATGATCCCGGCGGCCATGAGATCTTCGTACTCCATGGTCGCGGCGTTGAAACCGATGTTGCCCTTCTTCTCGGCGCGCAGGCGGGCCACCACCAGGCTGCCTTCGATACCGGCGTTCTCGGCGATCATCCGCACGGGCTCTTCCACGGCGCGGGCGACGATGTCGCGACCCACAGCGGCTTCACCCTTGAGGTCCAGAGCCTTGATGGCCTTGGCGACACGCAGCAGAGCCACGCCACCACCGACCACGATGCCCTCTTCGACCGCCGCGCGGGTGGCACTCAGAGCGTCCTCCACGCGGTGCTTCTTCTCCTTCATCTCCATCTCGGTGGTGGCACCGACCCGGATGACGGCCACGCCACCGGCCAGCTTGGCCAGGCGCTCCTGCAGCTTCTCACGGTCGTAGTCGCTGCTGGTGTCCTCGACCTGGGCGCGGATCATGCTGATCCGGGCCTTGACGTCGGCACTCTTGCCCTTGCCACCGATGATGGTGGTGTTGTCCTTGTCGATGCTGACCTTGGAGCAGCTGCCCAGGTCCGCCGTGGTGGTGTTCTCCAGCTTCAGGCCGGCATCTTCGCTCATGACGCGGCCACCGGTCAGGATGGCGATATCTTCGAGCATCTGCTTGCGGCGGTCACCGAAACCGGGCGCCTTGACGGCGGCGATGTTCAGGGTACCGCGCAGCTTGTTCACGACCAGGGTGGCCAGAGCCTCGCCCTCGATGTCCTCGGCGATGATCAGCAGGGGACGGCCCATCTGCGCGATCTTCTCCAGGATGGGCAGCATATCCTTCATGCTGCTGATCTTCTTGTCGTGGATCAAGATCAGGGGCTCGTCCATTTCGACGCGCATCTGCTCGGGGTTGGTCACGAAGTAGGGGCTCAGGTAGCCGCGGTCGAACTGCATGCCCTCGACCACGTCCAGTTCCATCTCGGTGCCCTTGGCTTCCTCGACGGTGATGACGCCATCCTTCCCTACCTTGTCCATGGCCTCGGCGATCATCTGGCCGATGGTGCTGTCGTTGTTGGCACTGATGGATGCCACGCTGGCGATGGTGGCGCTGTCCTTGACCTGCTTGGCCTGCTTCTTGATGTCGGCCACAGCCGCTTCGGTGGCCTTCTCGATGCCCTTCTTGACGAACATGGGGTTGGCACCGGCCGCCAGCAGACGCAGACCCTCGTGGATCATCTTCTGGGCCAGGATGGTCGCCGTGGTGGTGCCGTCACCGGCCACGTCGTTGGTCTTGCTGGCCACTTCCTTGACCATCTGGGCGCCCATGTTCTGGAACGGCTCGCTGAGTTCGATTTCCTTGGCGATGGTGACACCGTCATTGGTCACCAGAGGAGCGCCGAATTTCTTGTCCAGGATCACGTTGCGGCCACGGGGGCCCAGGGTGATCTTCACGGTATTGGCGAGAGCGTCGACACCCTTCTTGAGTTCTTCGCGGGCGTCCTCGCTGAAGTGAATCATCTTGGCCATTGTTTTTCTCCTTCATGTGCCGAGCTGCGTCGGCAGATCTTTCAAATACGATGTTGAGCCGCCACAGGGCGGATAGAACTAGCCCAGAATGGCCAGAACGTCACTTTCGCGCAGGATCAGGTAGTCGCTGCCTTCGACGTTGACCTCGGTGCCGGCATACTTGCCGTACAGGACGATATCGCCCTTCTTCACCTCGAGGGCCACACGGTCGCCCTTGTCACTCAGGGTACCGGGGCCAACAGCCACGATCTTGCCCTGCTGGGGCTTTTCCTTGGCGGTGTCGGGGATGATGATCCCACCCTTCATGGTTTCCTTTTCCATGGGGGCCACGATCACGCGGTCGGCCAGGGGCTTGATTTTCAGAGCCATGGTTCTTCCTCCTTCTCAACCATTTACAACGATTGTCTTGCGGAAAACAAAGATTCCCTAATGGGAGGGCAACGGCCATTAGCAGTCGTCGCCCTGGATTGCTAATCGTGTGGCAATATACGGGAGCGCGCGAGGGTGGCAAGTGATATATAGATAGAAGCTGCAAAAAAACAGTTAGGCCTGCCAGGACTGCCATTTTGGCAGTACTGGCGAAAAACAGCAGATAAAAGGGGGTCAGTCTCCCTGGGCGGAGGAGTCTCCGGCTGTCACCTCGAAGGTCTTTTCCCCCAGGAAACGTCGGTCCAGGTAAACCCGCAAAGCATACTGCCCGGGGTCTCGTGCACGCTTGTTGCTGATGTTCAGACGCGTCTGAAGCTGGAATTCCGCACCTTCGGCCGCCACCGTGTCCCGCTTGACCTTGTGGAGCTTTTCGGCGTCCAGCCAGGTCACCAGGGTTTGCCGCTCTCCATTTTCGGAAATGGTGGGCACGACTTCCACATACTTGCGGAACACATCCTTGCCGTCGGGCCGCACCCAGACCAGGTGGATCACGTAGGTGCGGTCCTCCTTCACCCCCCGGAAATCCACCAGGGCGTTGACGTAACTGCGGGCCGCCGGATGAAAGACAACATCTTCACCGATGGGTCGGCCACTCCTCTTGCTGACCTTGCGGCAGAGAGTGATTTCCGCAGAAAAACCGGCCATTGATGGACTTTCCTGTGCGGAACTGTCCAGGACCAGGCTCCCCTCTCGGGGTTGGCCCGAAACCAGGGCCATTTCGCGGGCCTCGTCGCTGCTGCATCCTGTCACCAGCCACAGGGCCGACAACAGGAGCAGCAGAAAAGCATGGGATTGGCGGGGCAATGCGTATCCTTTCGAGCGCGGCACGGTGGCCGCGCCCCCGAAGAATCAAACGAATTACTTGACCAGGGTCATCTTGCGCGTCAGGACACCACTATCGGTGGTCAACCGGTAGAAGTACAGTCCGGAAGCCACCCGCCCGCCCCGATCATCCTGACCGGACCAGATCTGGGTGTGGGTCCCGGCATCCTGCCGGCCGTTGACCAGGGTTTTCACCAGGCGTCCCTCCACGTTGTAGATCTTCAGCTCCACCTTCTGGGCACTGGGCAGGCTGAACTTGATCTCGGTCCGCGGGTTGAACGGGTTGGGCGCGTTCTGGGCCAGGGACAGGCGGTTGACCGGGAGGTCGCCCACCGGAGTCTGGCTGTCGATGGTGAAATCGGCGCCCGACATGCTCTCGGAGCTGTGGCCCGCTGCGTCGATGGCCACCACCTTGAGGCGGCAATTGGCCGCATACCCCATGGGCACGGTCCAGGCAAAGGTCTGGTTGAAGGGACCACTGGCGACCACCTCATCGAAAGTGGCGCCGGAATCGCGGCTCAGGCGGATTTCCACGTTCACCACACCGATGTCATCGCTGTGGGTCCAGGTGATGGGCTGGGTGGTGCCGTTCAGCACGTTCTGCCCTCCGGTGAAGCTGGTCAGGGCAATGTCGGGGCCCGCCGTGTCACCGGGCAGATTGTAGCCCATGAGCACGAAGTCATCCACGCCGGCCTCGATCACACTGCCGTAGCCCGCATCATCGGCCAGGAAGCGGAACATCACCTGACTGCCGAGGGTGATGAAATCCTCCACCAGGAACGACTGGGCCACCCAGCTGCGTTCGCTGGTGTTGGTCTGCTCCAGGTTGACCCAGTTGCCGTCGCCGCCGGAGACCTGGACCCGCCAGAAATCGGATCCGGGATTCTGCCCGGTGTCGTTGGTGTACCAACGATGATAGCTCACCTGAAGTCCGCTGATGCCCGCCACGTTGAACGACGGAGTTTCCAGGGTGGTCAGTCCCCCGTCCACATCGTTGGCGCCCTGGTTGCTGCCGACGGGATCGTTGCCGGTGATCCAGCAATGGGTGCCGGCGACGGTGTGATCATCTTCCGGAGAAACTTCCACACTGTTGTCGAACACTCCGTTGGGATCCACGCGCTCCCAGATCCCTGTGGTGGCCGTATCGGTGCCCAGGCCACCGATCCAGCCACTGTCGGTTTCCATGTCGGTGGCGTAGATCTCAGAAACCGCGGTGACCACGAAGGAATGCACGGTCGCCGGAGCATTGGCCGGTTCGGTACTGGTGAAGCCCAGCACATCGGCCCCTGTCAGCCAGTACTGGACACGGGTGTCCAGGGGTTGACCGGGAATGGCCGCCGCCAGGGTCCCACCCGGATGGAGAGTCAGCGGCAGTTCGAAAGGACCACCGGTGGCGGATGACGTGTAGTAGAAATGGACCTCGTCCAGTCCCGAGAAATCTCCGACTTCGACTTCCACCACATAAGGTCCGGCGGTATCCTCGCTGTTGCCCGGCATGTCCACCATGGTGAAATGAGGGCCGGCGATGTCGGTCAACGAGAAGTCCACCGTCAGTTCCAGGTCCTCCATGATGACCACGGCATAGGTGGTGTCCGGAGCAAAGGACGGGTGGCTCACGGCCACATCGTAGGTGCCCACGGGCACGCCGCCCTGGTAGCCGCCGTCGGCCGCGGTGGAGAAGATCCGGCTGGAGCCCACGATGGACACGGTGGCCCCATCGATGGGCTGACCGCCGGCCGAAGCGTTGGTCACCTCGCCCTTGATCTGACCCTGGGCCTGCGCCAGGACCGTCCGGTAGGCAATGGCCCGACCGGATTCCAGAGGCGCTCCGCCGCCGGGATACTCGTTCCAGTAAGTGTACAGCACACCATCATCGCGGTCTTCATTCTGGATGCCCGCGGTGGCATACCCGTTCTCCCAGTCACTCTGGTTGACGGTGTGGTACTGGGCCACGATCAGACCATCGCCCGTATCGCCGGCCTCGTACGCCGGGTCGTAGAGCATGACCTGGAAGGTCTCGGTGACGTTGTTGTAGTAGTTGCGCACCCGGCTCCACTCCACGATGAAGCGGTGATTGGCCACATCATGCCAGTAGTAGACACCGCCGGTGCCGCTGACCTGGTACAGGTCGTCCCAGAACACGGCGATCATGTTGTCCGGCCCGCCGGGGCTGGGAATGGTCCAGTTGCGGTAGTGGCGCAGATAGGTTTGCCCCATGGCAATCCACCCGTTGGAGCAAATGCTGATCTCGTCGAAATTCTGCCCGTAGTAATCAAATGAGAAGGGCAGGCTGATGGTCCGGGTGTCGTCGTCGTAGCGGTCGTAATCAGTCAAACCCAGGAAGGTTCCGGCACCGCCCAGACCCGGATCGATCTCCACCCAGTCGTACACCGGGGCCCCAATATAGCCCACATCGGTGTTGTCGATGGCGTAGTAGCCGTAATGGTCCGGACCCACCGGATCGGTGGAGCTGGCCTGTCCCACGGGCAGAGAAAATTCGACCAGGGCGGTCCCGCCCTCGGCGAACACCAGGTCCAGGCTGAAGCTGGCCAGGTGGCCGGGGTAACAGTCGCCGGTCACCGACACGGTGAACGGATCGGCGTTGTTGTCCCCGCTGGCACCCACGGCGATTCCGCCGAAGGTCCCATCAGGATCGGAAACGTCCACCCACTGGCTGTGACTCGTCAGGACACCGGTCACACCCGTGGTCGGCAGATTGCCGGCATTGTTCAGCACCAGGCGAAGGTTGTCGCTCTGTCCAGGGTCCAGAAGGCCGTCACCCTCGACACTCACCGAAACCACCTCGGCCGCAGGGCCATGAATGGTCATCGGCAAGGAGGCGACAAAGGTCTCTCCACCCGTCAGGATGGTCAACTCGACCTGGGCCTCGGTGCCTCCCACGGCTGCGGGATCCACCGACAGAGTGAGACTCTGGTTGCCCCAGGCGCTGGCGCCCACATTCAGGAAACCGAATCCGGCCTGCCCATTGACCACGGTCACCGAGGGATCATGAATCGCCGTCGCCGTGGCCTGCACATCAGCAGCTCCGCCGGTCCCGGCGTTGACCAGCTGCAGGTCAATGTCCACGGTCTCCCCGGGAGAGGCCAGACCGTCCCCGTTGCCCAGGCTGTTGCCCGTGCCGTCATCAATCAAGATCTGGTCCTGGTAGTTCACGGCCAGGGCCAGGTCGCCCACGTTCACGCCGCCCAGGTGCGGATACAGATTGTTGCCGGTCACGGTGACCAGCATCTCGCCGTCGATCAATCCTTCCAGGGGCATCAGCACGCGGCCGTCCTGTCCGGTCACGGCGTTCTTCTGGATCACGTCTTTCATGTAGATGGCCACGCGGGCCCCGGCCACGGGCTGCCCCATCTGGTCCAGCACCGTCACGGGCAAGACATTGGCACCTGCAGTCACACTGGCCGGGTAATCCACGGTCAAGGGCTCGGGATAGGCGGTCCAGATGGGCGTCGCCGGATCACCCATCAGGTTGTTCCAGGTGGACCAGATGGTCACCGTGCTGGGCTCGGCGCCGAAGTAGTTGCGATACATGTCCAGCTTGCCGCGGGTCAAACCGGGGCCCACGCGGGGATCGCCCGAGTTGAGCACGCCCTCGGCCACGCCCTGGAACATGCAGTTGTTGTACCGGGTGTGGGTCCCGGTGGTGGCTGTGCCGATCGAGGCCACACCACCGCCGTTGGGGGCACGCAAGAAAGCCTCGGAGCGGCAGGTGGTATCACTCCAGAAGGAGCCGGTGTCACAGGTGAGCACCAGTGCAAAGGGCAGTTCCGGCCCGTTGGACAGGCTGGCTATGTGCCCCGTGTTCATGCCGCTCATGTTCCAGTAACCGCGGTAGGTGAAGATGGACAGACCCTGATTGATCTTGCTCATCATCTCCACGGTGAAATTACCGCCCCAGATGGTGTCGATCTGGGTATAGTTGAGCTCTTCCAGCTGCTCCTTGACCCACTGATTGACCCAGATGGTGGAGTAGCCGGAGCTGCTGGGGTCGCCGGTCAGGGCGGCGCGGGTGAACCAGCCGTCGTCGATGCCCACCGAGGGAGTCATCTCGTAGTTGACGATCTTGTCCACGACCGTTTCCAGCTCGCTCACGCTGGTCACCGAAAGGCGTCCCAGGTGGATGTCGGCCAGCACGTCGTTGCCTTCCAGGCGGGTGTATTCGTGGTCCCCTTCCCCGCTGTAGCTGGACTGGTTCTCGCGCCAGGAGGCCAGGGTGAGGCTCCCGGTGGCGTCTCCCACCAGGGTGACAAATTCCAGGGGAATTTCCAGGTTGTCGTACTGATTCTGGATGTAGTTCTTGATGGCCGAGTTGCTGGTTCCGGTCACGCTGGTCGAGACCATGATCACATTGTAGCCCTGGCGGGTGCGCCAATCGGCCAGGGGGGTGATGGCCGTCTGCACACCGGAGACGGACGGGTAGATCATCAGCCAGGTGCCCAGAGTCCCTTCATCGAAGGCGCTCTTGTCGGAACCCAGGACTTCGTTGTTGAAAAAGGAGAGAAAAGACTCGGGCACGGGGCGCCCAGCCTTTTCGGCATTGTTGCCGTCGGCCGAGGGGACAAAACGCAGTTCGGCGGTCATGCGCTGGGCGGCGGTCACGACACCGCTGCCCGGGGTCCACTGGACGGGGTGAAAGGCCACCGAGACCACACGCTGGCCGCGGATCAGACCGGGCTGGCCGATGGTGACGCGCAGTCCGGAATCGGCTGCCAGGGCCTTGCGGCCGTCATAGTAGGCGCGGTCCAGGACGATCGACTCATCGGTCCGGGCCTTCAGTCCCTGGGCCGGCTCGGGACGGAAACTGCCGTCGAGAATGGTGGTCTGGTTGGCCAGGTCCACCACTTCCAGGGTCATCCCATTGGGTATGGCCACAAACCGGGAAACCACCGGCAGAGCAGGCTGCCCGGTGGTGCCGGCCATGGCCGCACCGGGGAGAGTCAGAGACTGATAGTCCTGACCACCGAGGCGTGTGTCCTTCACTTCCAGAACCGGCACCTCCAGCTCCAGGATCATCCCGGCGCTGTCGGCATCTTTCTGACGCACCAGGGGTTCTTGCCCCTGGGGCAACAGGCGGACCGGTGGCTGTTCTGGACCGGTGCTTTGAGCCAAAGCCACGGTGCAGGACAGCAACACGAGCAGGATCATGGTGACCAGATAGGTGGAACCCCGGCGCCAGAACATCATGCAAGCCTCCATCCAGCAGGAAGAACTCCTGCCGGGTTGAGTTTCAACGGGTGCGGATTCGGGCGAAACCGACACGAAAAAACGGTTTTCCAAATGCTGGACACCTCACAAGCCAACTCGGCCAGGCACCCACCTTCGGACACAATACGCGCGACTTTTTAACTAATCGCTGACTGATTATATCAGATGACCTATACAATGGGGCGGCCTTTATCTTCACATTTCCGTGACACCTTCTGCTTTTTGCGGCCATAAAACCCTTATTCATACGGCTTTGTCACGAAAACGTTAGGATTTACCTGTAGAAAGCGGTCATGCCTTTTCGTTATACTCCTGAACGGAACCGACCCCTGGATTGGGGGGAATTGCGGAGGCGCTTGAGATACCCAGTGGTGGCTGAGGCGGCCGCTTTTGAAAGGAAACATCATGAAACGACTCCTCACCGTCCTGGTTTTCGCCTTGTTCTTGATTCCGGGAGGCTCCGCGCTGGCCGCCGACCTCCTGGTCCCGGCGCAATATACCACCATCCAGGCGGCCATCGACGCCGCCCAGGTCGGGGACACCGTCCTGGTCTCCCCCGGCACCTACACGGACTGCACGCACCCCACCGAGGGTCCCGAATCCACCAACGCCTGCGTCATCATGAAGACCGGGGTGACATTGCGGGGTGACGGCCTGGCCACAGAGGTCATCATCGATGCCCAGTCCCTCGGTCGCGGCATCTTCATCGAGAACGTCAGCGATTGCGCCGTGGAGAACCTGACGGTGACCGGCGCCTATGCCGACATCTACGGGGCCGCCATCCTGGTGCGGCAGGTGGACAATACGGTGGAAATTTCCGATGTCCGGGTGGATCAGAACCTCGACGGGGGCCTCATCTGCATCAATGGGGCCAACCCGGTCATCACCGGCTGTATCATGTCCAACAACGTGGCCAAGCAGGGCGGCGGCCTGGCCATCGAAGAGAACAGCAGTCCCCTGGTCTCCGGTTGCCGGGTCACCGGAAACGAGGCCCCCTCGGGCGCCGGGATCTTCATCCGCAGCGGTTGCTCGCCCACCATCACCGAGACCACGGTCGACAACAACACCATCACCGCCGCTTACGGTAACGGCGGCGGCATCTGTGTACAGGACGCCACACCCACGATCTCCTTCTGTACCATCCAGGCCAACGTCACCCTGGGCTACGGCGGCGGCGTGGCCTTTGTTTCCGGCGGCGGCGGTCTGATGAATGATTGCCTGGTCAACGGCAACGATGCCGCGGGCACCTACAGCCTGGGCGGCGGAGTGGCCACCAGCCAGAGCGCCCCCACGCTCCGCAACCTCACCATCACGAACAATACCGCCACCGGATTCTTTGCCGAAGGTGGCGGCCTGGATATTTCCTTCACCCCCGCCTCCCTGGTCGAGGGTTGCACCATTGCCGACAACACGGGGAGCCCCAGTGGCCTGGCCGGAGGCGTCTCAGTGCAGTTCGGAGCGGACCCCGTCATCGACCGGTGCATCATTGCCGGATCGATCACCGGGCAGGGCCTGCTCTGCATGGGCGCCACTCCCGTGGTCAGCTGCACCAACATCTGGAACAACGCCGGGGGCGACGACCTGTGCGGCACCGACAACGGCGGCAATTTCTCGGCCGACCCCCTGTTCTGCGGCTCCGTCGAGCGCCCCTACAACCTGCAGGAGGGCAGTCCTTGTGCTCCCGGCAACCACCCGGACAGCCTCTGTGACGACCAGCTGATCGGATCCCTGAGTGCCGGTTGTGGCCCCAGCCCCGCTCCCCTGCCCCGGCCAGCCACCCTGGTGCTGGGCAATCAGCCCAACCCGTTCAACCCCCGCACCACCATTTACTTTAGCCTGTCCCAGGCAGGTCCGGCTCAGTTGAGGATCTTCGATCTGGCCGGCCGTCTGGTCACCACCCAGTCCTGGTCTGACCTGCCCGCCGATCAGCGGATCGAATTCCAGTGGAACGGTCAGGATCAACATGGACGTCAGGTCACCAGTGGTGTTTACTTCTATCGCCTTGACTCCCGCCAGCACTCCATCAGTAAAAGGATGAGTTTGATACGATGAACCGAAAAATGAGTGTCGCCCCGTCCCGCACGCGGTTCCTCATTCCGGTCGCCCTCGTGGCGGCCGGTTTTGTTGCCGCCGGATTGCTACCCCTGACCAGTTCCGCCACGGCTCAGGCCTCCGAACAGGTTGCTGGTCCCGATATATCCGTCCATCCCGAGGCCGCCCCCACCTGGGCTCTCGAGACAGGAGCGGACAAGACCCTGGTGACCATTCAGGATGCCGCCAGGGAGTCTACCTCCCGCGCCGCCACCGTTTATCTTCCCGGATCAGCCACCAACTTCACACTGGAGGTGGTCAGCGGTGGGCCGGCCAAGGTCACCGCTCCCCGGGGAATGCAGATTCAGCGGGGCGTGAAGGTGCTGCGTCTGCTGGTCGAAGAGGCCGGCCCCGGCCCCGTCACCGTGGCCGTCAGCCACAACGGGGACTGGGCGAGCCAGAACGAAGGAAAAGCGGGAAAGCTCTGGTCTCCGGCTCTTCACGGGCTTTCCCGTCCTCCTCTGGCTCTTGCCGACAAGGCCGCCGGTGGTGGTCCCGGATCGTACGTGATCGTGCACGGCCCGGCCTTCACCTCGGCCATGGCCCCTCTGGTGGAATGGAAAACCCGCAAGGGCTTCGATGTGACCACCATCAGCACCGGGGTGACCGGTTCCACGGCCGCCGGCATCAAGGAATACCTGCAGAACGCCTATGACACCTGGGACAATCCCCCGGAGTACATCCTGCTCCTGGGCGATGTGGCCGACATTCCCACCTACAGCTTTTACGGAAACCCCTCGGACCTGGACTACACCCTGCTGGATGGCGATGACTGGTTGCCCGACGCCCTGATTGGCCGGTTGCCGGTGGAGAACGACACCATGGCCCGGACGGTGATCAACAAGATCGTGGGCTACGAACGCTCTCCCTACCTGGCCGGCGAGGACGACTGGTTCACCCGCAGCATCATGGTGGGCGGAGTCGAGGGATCAGACACCCCTCCTCATACCGTGCGCTATTGTGGGCAGCAATTGACAAAGATCGGATTTGCGCCCGCCCAGACTTTCCTGCATCCTCCGCTACCCTCGAACATGTTCATTGCCAACATGTTCAACCCCGCCCTGGACAACGGGGCCAGCATCGTGGCCTACCGCGGCTGGGCCTATGGAACCAGCGGCTGGAGCGATCCCCGCTATGAAGTCAACGACATGGGAGGCATGAACAACCAGGGCAAGCTGCCCGTGGTGATGAGCTTCGTGTGCCTGAACGGCGATTACACAGCCAGCAGCCCGTGCTTCGGCGAGGCCTTCCTGCGCCAGGGGCAGCCCGATCAGCCCAAGGGCGCGGTGGCCTTCATCGGCAATGGCGAGCACTGGTCCCATACCCGTTACAACGATGCCATGGCCATCAGTTTCTTCGAGCGCATCATCGACCCCGAGGTGACCAACCTGGGCAGTCTGGTCAATGCCGGCAAGATGCGCTATTACGACTATTTTCCAGGAGAAGTGGATGCGGAAACCTTCGGCGAAGAGTCGGTAGAATTCTATTTCCACATCTACAACCTGCTGGGTGATCCCGAGCTCAACTTCTGGAAGAGCACGCCTCGGCTCCTGAGCGTCAACCACTCCACCACCCTTGAAATCGGCACCGGTTTCCTGGAAGTGGAAGTGGATGAAGCTGACCTGCGCGGTCCCGTGGCCGGAGCGGTGGTCACCGCCGTGTCCGGCGGGGCCCTGGTGGGCCGGGCCGTGACAGACGACAGCGGCATCGCCTGGCTGTCCTTTCCCCCGGTGGCTGACGAGGCCTCCCTCGAGATCACCGTGACCGGAGCCGGCCTGGTGCCTTACGAGGGCACCGCAGGCACCATTTCCAGCGCGGCCCACGTGACCGCCACGACCTTCGCGGTCGATGATGCCGCGGGGAACCAGGATGGCACGGCCAATCCGGGCGAGACCCTGGGCCTGATCCTGACAGTGGCCAACCACGGGACGGGCAATACCGGCCCCTTCACCATGGAGCTGGTCGATGTGGCCGGTCCAGCCACCCTGGGTGGCCAGACGGTCAACTTTGCCGACCTGGCTTCCGGCGGCACGGCCGAAGCCGGAACCGCCCTGGACATCGAGGTGCATGCCGGCGCTCGCGATGGTGATGTGATCAAGCTGATCGTCGAAGCTGAACGCAGCGGCGAGCAATTCGATCAGTCCCTCCTGCAGCTGGTGGTTGCTTCCCCCGACCTGCAGGTGGTGTCCTTGACGCCCGTGGCCTCCGGGCAAGCGGGCCCCGGGGAAACGGTGGACCTCGACTTGACCATGCATGCCGAGGGCTCCATCGGCACCGGCGGCGGAACCGTGGAACTGGAACTGGTCAATCCCGAGGGTGCCTCTCTCGTGTCCAGCCAGACCTCCTTTGGCGCCTGCGCGCCCGGCGCCACTGTCCAGAGCACCTCGCCCATCAGCTTGCAGATCGATGCCGATACGGCCACGGGGACCAACCTGAGTTTCCTGGCCACCATCACCACGGCAGAGGGCTTCACCTTCCAGGCCACCTGCGGACTGGTGGTCGGTCCGGTTGATGTGGCCACCGTGTGTGGACCCGACAGTTACGGTTACTACGCCTACGACAGCGCGGACCTGGATTACCCGGCCAAGCGACCGGTGTACCAGTGGAACGAGATCTCCCCCACCTTTGGCGGCGAAGGCACGCGCCTGGACTTCCCGGTGGACAACGAGATCGTCACCGTCCAGGTGGACCTACCCTTCACCTTCACCTTCTACGGCGAAGATTACAGCCGCATCCGGGTCAGTGACAACGGGTGGATCTCCTTCGATCTGGCCCCCCTGTTCAACTTCTACAACTGGACCATGCCGTCCGAGCACGGGAACAACGCCGTGATCGCCCCTTACTGGGAAAACCTGGTGCCCACCGGCGATGGCGGCAGCAACGGCATCGCGCCGGATGGCGTGTTCTATCACCACGATCCCGTGGCCGGAACCTTCACGGTGGAGTGGAGCCGTCTGCATCACTACAAGCCGCAGATCCTGGGCATGCAAACCTTCCAGGTGGTGCTTCTGGATCCGGCCAGTCACCCCACCGCCAGCGGCGATGGTGAGATGCTGTTCTATTACCGCGATGTGACCAACAACGACTACGTCCGGAATTATGCCACCGTGGGTATCGAGAATGCCGACGGCCTGATCGGAATGCAGCTCAGCTATTTCAGCATCAACGACCCGGGGCTGGCCCCCCTGCAACCCGGACTGGCCATCAGGGTGACCACCGAGTCCCCGGTCCGGGTGCCTCTGGTCCTGAATTCGCTGGCCGCCGAGCAGATCGGCAGCGACGTGGGCATGGCCTGGTCCCTGGACGACGAGCGGCCGATTCTCGGCTGGCATATCGATCAGGTGTCCCCCGAGGGCATCACCCGCTTGACCGAGCAGCCCCTGCCGGGAACGGCGCGTCACTGGACAGGCCCCGCTGCGGTGGCCAGGGGTGAATCGACCCGATTCCGGCTGACTGCCTTGCATCCCTACGGCACCACCAGTCAGCCCGGCGAAGTGGAGCTGGAAGGACAAACCGTCCTGGGTCTGGCCCTGCACCGCGCCAGCCCCAACCCGACGGCGGGACAGGCCAGCATCGCCTTTGCCTTGCCGGCCGATGCTCAGGCCCGGCTCCAGGTTTACGACACCGCCGGCCGCCTGGTCCGCACTCTCCTGGACGGACACACGTCCGCCGGTGAGGGCGTGCGCACCTGGGACGGACGAGATGACCGCGGCATGCCCGCCGCCGGCGGCGTGTACTTTTTCCGTCTGGAAACCCGGGGCCAAACATTGACCCGGAAGCTCATCCTGGTTCGCTAAAAGAACCGTGACCGGGGGCGGCCTGGCCGCCCCCTGCAAGGTGCCATGTACCTGGTGATTTTCTTGTTGAGCCTGTTGACTGCCCTCGGAATGTGGGAGATGGGCCGGCATGTCCTGCACCGCCGCCGGATTCCCGTGCGGGTGCACGTCAACGGCAGCCGGGGCAAATCCTCGGTGGCCCGCTTGATAGCCGCCGGCCTGCGGGCCGGTGGGTACAAGGTGGTAGGCAAGACCACAGGCAGCACCGCGGCGGTCATCCATACCGATGGCAGCGAAACCCCCATCCGTCGTCGAGGTGGACCCAACATCAAGGAACAGCTGCGCGTCATACGCCGGGCCACCCGCGAGGGATGTCAGGCCCTGGTTCTCGAGTGCATGGCCGTGCGCCCTGACCTGCAGAAGGTGTGTGAACATTCCATCGTCCGGGCCACCCACGGCGTGATCACCAACGTGCGCCCCGATCACCTGGAAGTCATGGGACCCACCATGGACGACGTGGCCTCCAGCCTGGCCGGCACCGTCCCGCGCAAGGCCCACCTGTTCACAGCCGAAGATCACTATCATGATTTTCTGGCCCAGCGCGCCCGACGCGCCGGCTCCCGTTTCTCCCTGGCCACCGCAGCAGGGGTAGCCACCGAGGAAATGGCCGGTTTCGGGTACGTGGAATTTGCCGAGAATGTGAGTCTGGCTCTCGACGTCTGCACCTCCATCGGGGTTCCCCGCGAAAAGGCCCTGCAGGCGATGTACAAGGTCACACCCGATGTCGGCGCCTTGACCCGCTGGCGGGTCACTTCGGCCCATGCCGATCATCCCGGCACCATGACCTTCATCAACGGCTTTGCCGCCAATGACCCCGAGAGTTATCTCCGGGTCTGGCGGCGCCTGGAACTGGCCGAGAGCACCGAGCGCGTGCTGATCCTGATGAACATCCGTGGGGATCGCCAGCGCCGCAGCAAGGATCTGGCTCCGCTGATGGGCAAGGAACTGAAAGCGGACGGATACATCCTCATCGGTGAGGAAACCGCCCTGTTTGGTGACATGATCCGCCGCTCGGGGGTGGACCGCAGCGCCATCCACGACTGGCATGGTCTGTCGGCCGAGAATCTCTGGCTGCGTCTCTGTGAGCTGGGGCAGGGACAGGCCACCGTCTTTGGCATGGGTAACATCGCCGGGATCGGCAACCGCTTGCTGGACCATCTGCGTGACCGGAGGTTGGATCCTTGATCTATCAAAGCATTGGCCTGGGCCTGGTGGTCAGCCTCTTCTTCAGCGAGATCCTGGGTCTGGCCGCGGGCGGTCTGGTCGTCCCCGGCTACATCGCCCTGTACCTGGATCAGCCATTGCGCATCCTGGGGACCATCCTGGCGGCTCTGGTCACCTACGGCTTCGTGCGCCTGGTCGGGCGCTTCGTCCTCCTGTACGGAAGGCGCACCATGGTCTTTTCCGTGCTGGCCGGATTTCTTTTCGGTTACCTCACCCGGTATCTCCTGGTCTTCAACGCCACCCTGGATCTTGGCGTGGATGCCAGCGTGATCCAGTCCATCGGCTACATCATTCCCGGTCTCATCGCCTACTGGATGAGCCGGCAAGGCGTAGTGGAAACCCTGTGTACCATGATCATGGCGGCCTTCATTGTCCGCCTGGCCCTGGTTGTTGCCCACGGAGGAAAGCTCATTGAGCTGGCGGTTGGATAACAGACGACGCTTCATCCTGCTGGTCCTGGCCAGCATCGCGCTGCTCTTGCAGTGGGTGCTGGACAGCACCCGGACACCCACGCGTCAACGTGACCACGATCTGAAAATCGCCGCGGCGGAACAGGCTGAGCGGGCTTTTGCCGTGATCCGCGAATATCGTCGCATGGACGATTCACGCCTGGACCTGGTGAACGATCCCGCAGGCACGGGACTGGTGGGCCCCCAGTTCAGCCTGATCACCAATGCGCGAGGCGATCTGGACGCCAAGCTGACCAGCTTGAATCCCAACTTTGCGGGACTGCTGGTGAAATTTTTCCGTGAAGCCGGACTGAACAAGGGCGACAAGGTGGCCGTGGCCGTCTCGGGCTCCTTTCCCGGCATCAACATCGGCCTCTATGCCGCCCTGGAGACCATGGAGCTGGACCCGGTGATCATCACCTCGGTGGGCGCCTCCATGTGGGGGGCCAACAACCCGGAGTTCACCTGGCTGGACATGGAAACCCTTTTTCGGGAAAAGGGTGTCTTCAAGTTGCGGAGCGATGCCGCCACTTACGGCGGAGCCAACGACATGGGCCGGGGCCTGAGCCCCGATGGACGCCGTCTCATCCAGGAAGCCATCGACCGCAACGGCATTCCCCTGCTGGATTCGAAAAACATCCAGGACGCCATCGACCAGCGCCTGGCCTTCTTCATGGAGAATGCCCGTGGTCGCGCCTACCAGCTCTATGTGAACGTGGGCGGCGGGGTGGCCAGCATTGGCAGCACCCACAACCGTTTGCTTCTCCCCAAGGGGCTGAACTTCGATCTCCAGGAGCACAACTGGGCACGCAAGGGCAACCTCATCCAGTTCGCGGAAATGGGTGTTCCCACGGTCCACTTGCTGGGCATCACCGGCCTGGCCAGAGAATACGGTCTACCCATTTCTCCCGACTACCAGCCCCAACCGGGCGAAGGCGAGATCTTCATGCAGGACATGTACCGGCTGCCCCTGGCCTTCGGAATTTTCGTGACCTATTGCTTGCTGTGCCTGCTCGTTCTGGCCCCTGAAATCCGGCATGGACTGTTCGACAAGCTGACCCGCAGGCCACCCGTGGTGCCCCTGGCTCTGGCCCTGCTGTGCCTGGCCGGCTGGACGGGAGCCGGAGCAGCCCGGGCGGAAACCCGCTGGGCCTCCGTGTCTCCGCAGGGCGAGGCTCCGACCGTGTGCCTTCGGTCCTCGGGCCAGGAATTCCAGTATCAACTCCTCGACACCGGAACCCTCTATCGCGTGAATGGACCACGGCCCATCAAGATCGTGGCCCGGTACATTTTCGCCGAAGGGGAAACCGGAGCACCCAGCTTCACCTTGCTGGCCCATGTCGACGGCGAGGAGATCCTGCGCAAGACCTTCCGCGCCCGGCCCCATGAAGGCGTCCAGGCCTGCTCCGGAGACCAGCTCGTCTCGGCCCTGCGGCGCGCACTGCTCAACGTGAGCAAGGGTCGGCACATCGTCGAGCTTTCCGCCGAATGCGATGGCCCTGGACAGGTCGCGGCCCGCATGTTCCGGGAGACACGCAAGAAGACGGCACCGCTGGTGAGCTTCCAGCCCCAGCAATACCATGAACTGGCCGAACTGCAGTTCGAAAGCGGAAACCAGTCGACCTACTACCGCTTCGAGGCGGGACATCCCCTGGTTTTCCGCCTCAATGGCCCCACCACCGCCAAGCTTTACACACGCCTGGATTTCGACCACACCATGAACGGTGATCAGGAATACGGGCTGGAAGTCCTGCGCGACGGCAAGAGCTGGCGCACCTTTCGGTTCCACACCCGCGAGTTGAGCTCCGGTCTGTATCTCGACCGCCCCGACCTTTTGCCCGGCATCCGCAAGACCGTCACCCTCGAGGTGCCGGACGGCGCGCACTCCTTCGAGGTGCGCTGTCTGCATCCGGCCGCCTGCGGGGTGGCCGCCCAGATCCGCATCCCTGAAAAGGCCCTGGAGGTTCGTCCTTGATTCTCAGACGCTTATGGCCAGGCATCCTGGTGGTCCTTTCCCTGTGGGCCGGCACCGTGATGGGTGCCGAAACCCTGCGCCCCCTGGGGTCGCAGGACACCGTCCCGGTGGGAAGGTCAGCCAAGCCCTACCTCGTCATGCAGGACGGGCCGCTGGTCTTCCCGGTGACGGGACCCGGCTCGGTGACCATTTACACCCGGGTGCCCATGGCCGGCCCGGAAGCCCCCACTCGCAAGGGCTCCTTGCAGGTGGCGGGGTTGGCGCCGGAACCGCTGGTCCTTCCCCTGGAGTTCCAGGTCACACGCTCCAGCCGTTACGGCGATGCGCGAGAAGGTGTGCCCAGTGGGGGCCAGAAGACCACCCTCGAGGTGCCGGCCGGCAACCATCGGCTGGAGTTGTCCGGTCAGATCGTCGGCGGAGGTCCGGCCCTGGTCATCGTCTACTATGACGGTCCTCCTCAGCCCTCCACCCCCGGCTTGATGCCCCGCGAAGTGACCGTCAAGACACCCCAGGGTCTCTCTGCCGGACCCAAGAAATCGGCCTGGAGTTTTCGCGGAAGTGCCGGCTTTGACCTCATGTACAACGACAACATCCTGACCAACAGCGACGACTACCTGGACGAGTTCCAGAGCGGCCGGTCGCCCCATAAATTTCAGCACAACACCGATGACGATTTTGTCTTTGCTCCCGAGTTCGATATCGAGGCCCGCAACAGCAAGCTGCTCCCCTGGGGACAAACGCGGTTCAAGTTCAAGTTCAAGCACTGGCTGTACACCAACAACGCCATCAAGACCAACACCGACTTTCATTTTTACGGGCGTCAGTACTTCGGCAAGAAACGCAGCCTCGAGGGGTACTTCCACTTCGCCCCGGAGCAGTACATCCGAGATTTGACCGACCGGTCCCCCCTGGCCGATCCCGGCTCTTCCGTCATCTGGCAAGCCTTCAATTTTCAGCGCAACGTGTGGAACCTTACCTGGCGGCAGACCATCAACAAGAAATTATCGGTGAAGTTCATCTACGAAAGGAACTATCGCTACTACAACCAGCCCTTCATGGAAAACGACATCAAGGCCTGGGAGGTCCGCGGCAATGCCACCTGGAAATTCAACCGCACCTACACCATGAACCTGGACTACAGCTTCGAGGATGGCAACGGGCGCGGCCTGGACGAGGTGGGCGAAGATATCCTGACCTCGGACAACAGTGATCCGTCGTACGAACGGGATCTTTACCGCATTGGCCTGACCATGAAGCACAAGGCGCTGAAGAAGTTCATCAGCCAGATGGATTTCAGCTTCCTGTTCATGGACTACTACTACACCACGACCAAGAACCTGGTCCAGGACCCCTATCATGCCGGGCGTCGGGACACCTACTACAAGGCCACTGCCGAAGTGCGCCGCAAGCTGACCAAAACCATCTCCGCCAAGGCGGCCGTGCGCCGTACAGAGCGGGTTGTCTACTCCCCCTGGGAAGGGGACATCACCACGGACAAGGATTTCACCCAGTGGCTCTACTGGGTCAACCTGAGTTACCGGTTCTGAGGAGAGACCATGGCCTTCCAACGACGTTTGATCATGATCATTGCCGCCTGCTCCAGCCTGGCGCTGCTTTTTCCGATCGGGTGTGCCGAACAGGATCTGTATGAACCGCCCGGAGCCCCCTTCCAGCGGGTGGGCCGGGTGCCCTTGCCCAGCCAGAACGAGGGGGTGGCCGCCCTGGGTCGCCACGCTTTTGTGGCCGGCGGCCAGGCCGGATTGCATTCCATCGACTTCACGAACCCCGCACACCCGGTGCTGCTGCAGACCATCAACACCCAGAAGTACTCAGAAAGCGTGGAAGTGGTGCGCAGCTTCGTGGGCCAGACCCTCCAGGACATCGCTCTGGTAGTCGAAGGCACCGAGGGTATCACCAGCTACGACATCACCGTGCCGGACGGCATGACCAGCTTCGAAACCGGCACCACCGCGGTGTTCGGCAACCGGGTGGCCGTGACCGAGTCGGACGATCCCGAGGTGCCCTACGTGGTCTTCCTGGCCGAAAGCTGGAAGGGTGTGCGTATTTTCGAATCCATTCCCGCCCAGCCCGGCATCCTGGCCTACAACGGTGTGTTTTCCGGCACCAACGGCTACGCCGAGGGTGTGGCCGTCAAGGATGGTTACGCCTACGTGGCCGACGATCAGATGGGCCTGGCGGTGCTGGATGCCCGCGTGCTGGACCTCGGCAGCGTTCAGCTGGTCAACTGGTGCGACAGCCCGGGCGAGGCCCTGGATGTGGACCTCTCCGGTGACTACGCTTACGTGGCGGATGGGGACTACGGCCTGGCCGTCTTCCGTATCGATGGCGGGGAAGCCCCCATCCACGTGGCTCAGCTGGAGCTGGAAGGCGACTGCCGTGCCGTGGAAGTGCGCGATGGACTGGCCGTCCTGTGTGCCCAGGGCGCGGGGGTTCATTTCGTAGATGTGAGCAACCCGAGGAATCCGGTTTTCCTGGGCCGCATCATCACCGAGTACGCCATGGACCTGACCATCACCCGCGAGGGCTTCATTCTGGTCGCCGACCGGGACGAGGGCTTGATCATCATGGAGGGCAATTACCCCTTCACCGACGACACCCCCCCGCTGACGGTCAACAGCTTGCAAGCCACACCCTACGCCCTCGGATCGGTGGAGCTGTCCTGGGTGATGACCGGAGACGACCGCCTTGAAGGCCTGGCCTCCGGGCTGGAAATCCGCATGGCCGAGACTCCCATCACCTCCCCGGCTGAATGGGATGCCGCCACCCCCTTGACCGACTTGCCGGTGCCTGAAATGGCCGGATCCACCATGTCCCACGTGGTGACCGGATTGACCGGTGGGAACACATATCATTTCGCCATGATCGTGTCCGATGACGCCGGTCTGACCACCGCCCTGAGCAACTCCGCGGTGGCCACCGCCGGGGAGGGCATCCTTCTGCTGGACCCCACGCTGGACATCCAGGGCGGCACTGATCAGGATCTCTACACCTACGAGGTCACCTACATCTTCTCGACCGCTCCCGACGTGCACGAGGTGGTCATCGACGGAACCGGACATCCCATGAGCCCCGTGGACAGCACACGGGACGGGGAAGTCCTGTACCGCTTCCAGACCACCCTGCCGCACGGACAGCACGACTATTTCTTCCGCTTCGGGGTGGACGATCCCTCCGTTCCCGATTTCATCACCGATCAGCAAGTGGGCCCCACGGTGGGCGCCCTGGCGTTCACCATGGGCAGTCCCGACCTGGACAATGAGCTCCATCCGGATTACGAGCCGGGTCGCGAAAGTGACGAGTGGCAGCACACCGTGGTCCTGTCGGACAGCCTGGTGGCCGGTCTGTTCGAGGTCACCCAGGCCGACTGGGCTGACCTGAGCCTGGCCAACCCCTCCCACTTCGTGGGCGATGACCTGCCCGTGGAAACGGTGACCTGGATGCAGGCCGTGCAGTACTGCAATCTCCTTTCGGCCGAAGATGGTTTGACGGCCGTTTACCAGGTCAATGGTCCCGAGGTCTCCTGGAACCGGGAAGCCGACGGCTGGCGTCTGCCCACCGAGGCCGAATGGGAATGGCTGGCCCGCGGAGGATCGACCACCGCCTTTGCCGCCGGCCCCATCACCGCCCAGGTGTGCAACCTGGACCCCGTGCTGGTCAACCTGGGCTGGTACTGCGGCAGTGATTACTCCCCGGATATGCCGGGCACCCGGAATGTGGGCCTGCTGAATGCCAATGATCGTGGCCATTTCGACCTGCACGGCAACGTCTGGGAATGGTGCTGGGACTGGTATGGCGATTACCGCCAGCTGGACACCGATGGAGACGGCGTTGTCCTTGATCCGGTGGGGCCGGTCACGGGCAACGAGCGGGTCATCCGCGGAGGCAGCTGGTATTCCGGCAGCGAAGCTTGCCGCAGCGCCAACCGGGGCTTCCGATTCCCCGATTCGGCCGATGACCTGGTGGGATTCCGCGTCGTGCGCACCATTTTCACGGACAGGTAGGGAAAACATGGCTCAGACCAGCCGCTTCCACTTCATCGACGAGTTCCGGGGCCTCATCGGCGTGATGATGGCCCTGGGACACAGCAACTACTACTTCAACAGCGCCTGGTTGACCCTGGATCCCCTCGATCCATTTTTCGACAACACCCCCCAGTTTCTGCTGCGCTACATGGGGTACCTGTGCGCACCCGGCTTCCTGATGATGAACGGCGCCATGGTGCACTATGTGTTCTGGCGCCGGTTGCGCAACGGAGAAGCTCTGGGCAAGATCCGCTGGGGATTCATTCAGCGGGGACTGTTCCTCATCGCCGTTCAGCTGATCTGGGTCAACGCCTCCTGGGGAGGGTTCACCCGCCTGCGGCTGGGGCATTTCGGGATCATCGCCACCATCGGCACCAGCATGATCCTCCTGGTCTGGATGGCCGGCTGGAACTGGAAGTACCGCGCCCTGGTGGCCCTGGCTCTCTTCGTGGGCCACCCTTTCCTGCTCAGCATACCCTACGACCACGGCTCCTGGACCCACTACCTCATGCAGTTCTTCGTGGACGCCGGAGACTTCAACAAGTATCCGATCATCCCCTGGTTCGCCCTGGCCACCGTGGGCAGCGTGATGGCGCATTTCTGGTTCGATGGGTGGAAAGACCCCGACGAGCGCGGGCGCAACAGCATGATCGTCGGACTGGTGCTGCTGGCCATCGCCTGGGTTCTGCGGTTCGGCCAGGGCTTCGGCAACATCTTCGCCTGGGACACCTTCTTCAGCTACTCGTTCTTCCTGGTCCAGAAATATCCCCCCAGCCTGGTCCACCAGTTCTGGTTCTCCGGCTCGGTCATTTTCCTGGTGGGACTGTTCAGCGTGATCGATGCACGGGTGCCCATTTTGCGGCCTCTGGCGAATATCGGCCGGGTGCCGCTGTTCTTCTATGCGGTGCACATCCCACTGCTGGCCATTTTTTCCAAGCGGCTGGGTTTTTTCTACCACGAAAGCGCGGTGATGGGTTCACTCATCGGGTGGGTCGCCCTGCTGATCGTGATGTACCCTCTGGCCCTGTGGTTCGGTGGGGTCAAGAGAAAGTCGCGCGCCTGGATCATTCGAATGATCTAATGATCAGTCTTGCGTGAGTACCTGGCGTTCATGTCCTGCAGACGCTTGACGATCTCCGCCAGATCCTCGGTGGCCTTTTCCAGGCCCGCCTTGCTATGCTGGTCCGAAGATGCGACCGACCGCGCGGGAGCCAGGATTTTTTCCGGCTCCCGTGCCGTTTTTACCGGCCCGGGAACCGCGGACCCGACGGCCCCCTCCACCTTCTGGTAGTAGGTGGCCCGCCCCGATCGAATCAGGGAGAAGCCCGTGCTCCCCTCGGGCAAGCTTTCGCTGCTTCCCACGAACAACACCCCGCCTTTTTCCAGGGCGCCGTGGGCCTTGCGCAGCACTTCTCTCTTGAAATCATCGGAAAAATAGATGAGCACGTAGCGGGTCAAGATGATGTCGAAGTTCCCCATCATCACGAAGGAATCCTGCAGATTGAACTTGCGGAACACCACGGGGTCACGGATTTCCCGATTGACCTCGAAGTCGTTTCCTGCCGGGCTGAAATACTTGCCGCGATACCCTTCAGGGAGACCGCGCGACATGGCCATGGAGCCGTATTTCCCCGCCTTGGCCTGGGCCAGGGCCTTGTCCGAATAATCGGTAGCCAGGATGTCCAGCTGCCCGGGCTCCAAGGTCGGGTTCGTCCTGGCCGCTTCCAGGAAGGTCATCACCAGGGAGTAAGGTTCCTGTCCCGTGGAACAGGCGGCGCTCCAGATCCGGATCTTCTTTCTTTTTCCCTGCTGGATTTCCGCCGCATAGGCCGGCAGCAGGATGTCCCGAAACACATCGAAGGGCAAGCTGTCCCGAAACCAGAGAGTTTCGTTGGTGGTCATGGCGTCCAGCACCTTGGCCTTGAGACTGGCCGAACGACCCGCCAGCAGGACTTCATGCAGAGCGCTGAAATCCTCGATGCCCTCGCTGCGCATGATCTCCCGCAAGCGGGTCTCCACCAGGTAAACCTTGTCCGTGGCCAGACTGATGCCGGTCTCCCGGGCGATGAAATCCCTCAGGAGGTCGAACTCCCGGGTGTTGATGGCCACCGTCATCGCGCACCCACCTTGGATCCTCGCACCAGGCGTACCATTCTTTCGGCCATGTCATCCAGAGGGATGCTGCCATCGGAAAGCCCCGCCTTGTCCACTGCGCGAGGCATGCCGTAAACCACGCACGTGTCCTCGGTCTGGGTCAGGCAAAGACAGTTCGTCAACTTCAGGGAACGCAGTCCGGCCAGCCCGTCTTCTCCCATCCCCGTCAGGACCACCGCCAGCACCGCGCGATGGGACTGGCACCGGGCCAGCGAACGGAACAGGACATCGGCCGCAGGGCGCACGCTTTGCTCGGGCGGATCCTCGTTCAGGGCGGTGACCGCCTTGCCGTCCATCTTGCGCACCACCAGGTGCTTGCCCCCAGGGGCGATGTACACCGTCCCGGCCTCCAGGGTCATCCCCGCCCGGGCCTCCACCACCCTGACCTGGCTCTTGTTATCCAGGCTCTTGGCCAGCGAATCGGTGAAAAGCGGCGGCATATGTTGCACCACCACCACGGGTACGGGGTAATCAGCGGGCAGCCGGGGAATGATGTGGGAGAGCGCTTCCGGCCCCCCGGTCGAAACGGCAATGGCCGTGACCCAGACACCTTCCACGGGAGGGCGCACGGCCGACCCGAATCCCCGCGTGGGACGCGCGGGTGCCACCACGGGCACCGGGGCAGAAGAAGGCCGCGGAACGGCCGGTGCCGGCACCGGACCCGAAGACCTCGGGAGTTGGGTTGATTTCATCGGAGCATGCATTCCTGTTTGAAGAGTGACGGTCTTGATGACGGGTTCCAGCTCGGCACGCAAGGCGTCCACGCTGCTCTGAAATCCCCCGCTGCTGGGCTTGCCAATGAACTGCTGGGCTCCCTTGGAAAGGGCCTTGACCGTCAGGTCGGCCCCTTCTTCGGACATCCCGCTGACCACCACCACCTTGGTCCTCAGACAGCATTTCTTGACCTCATCCAGGAGGTCCATCCCATCCATGTCCGGGAGATGCAAATCCAGGAAAACCACGTCGGGCTTGAAGGTCCGGATCAGATCCAGGCCCTGCTGACCCGTCGCCGCCACCTTGACCAGATCCACCCCGTCCAGGTCGGCCAGGACCTGCCCCATGACCTTCTGGAACACCAGACTGTCTTCCACCACCAGCGCTTTCAAGCCCATCATGCATCCTTGGTGCAACCCCGCAGGGTCGCTTTAGAGTTGGAAACGCGACACCAGTTCATCCATGCTTTCGGCCAGGGTGCCCAGTTCACTGGCATTGCTGCGCGTGGCCTGGATGCCCTTGTCCGTCTCGATCACACCTTCGCGCACGGCCTGGATGGTCCGGGAAATTTCCTGGGTCCCCTTGGCCCCTTCCTGCACGCGGCGCGTGATCTCCTGTGCAGCCTGGTTGGCCACGCCGCCGCTCTTGCTGATCTCGTTCAGAGTCGCCGACTGTTCTTCCACGGCACTGGCGATGCTGGTCGAGATCTCGTTGACCTCCTCGATCACCTTGCTGATGGCCTGGACCGACTCGACCGCCGTCGAGGTGCTGGCCTGCATTTCCCCGATCTCGCGGTTGATCTCCTCGGTGGCCTGGGTGGTCTGGCGGGCCAGCTCCTTGACCTCGTTGGCCACCACCGCAAAGCCCTTGCCCGCTTCTCCGGCACTGGCTGCCTCGATGGTGGCGTTCAGAGCCAGCAGGTTGGTCTGGTCGGCAATGTCGGTGATCACGTCCAGCACCTTGCCGATCTTCTCACTGGCTGCCTTCAGCTGATCCATGACCTCCACCGCCTGGTTGCTCTGGCGATTAGCATTGTCGGCAATCTCAGCGCTGCGCACCGAGCTCTTGGCCACTTCGGTGATCGAAGCCGTCATTTCCTCGATGCTGGCGGCCACGGTGTTGAGCATGGTGCTCATGTCCTCGGCGCTGCCGGCAATGCCGCTGATGCTGGTGCTCAGCTCTTCGCCCGCAGAGCTGACCGTGTTGGCCACATCGGTCATCGACTCGGAATCATCGGCCAGCTTGTCGGACTGGCTGCCCAGGCTATTGCTGGAGTCCTTGAGGGTGTTGCTCCCCTTTTTCAATCCCGAGATCAGATCGCGCAGGTTCTCGGTCATGGTGCTCAGCGCAGCACCAAGCACCCCTATTTCATCCTGCCGACCTTTCTGCTTCAGCTCGGCGGAGAGGTCGCCGCGGGCCAGATCGTTGGCATAGTCCACGGCCTCGCTCAGAGGGGCCACGAACAGCTTCTTCATGGCCACCTGGAGAAGCATGGCCATGACCACCAGGCCCACCAGGATGACCACCGCCATCTTGAAGAGGGCCGCCTGGAAGGCGGCGTCCGCCTCGTCCATCGACTGGATCACCTCGAAGGCTCCGTGAATGCTGCCCACTTCCCAGTTCTCCATCCGGGAGCCCGTGGGGTCCAGTCCCTTGTCGTTGCCCCAGAGTTCCTGGCTGGTGGCCGGATCACCGTGGCAATTCAGGCAGCTTGCGGTCAGCTTGACGGGCCTGAAATACCGGATGGTGTTCGCCGCCTGATCGTGGACGTAGTACTCCGCAAGATTCTCCGCCTTGATCTTCTTGAGAGCCTTGGCCTCCAGTTCATCAGGTTCGTTGTCCGGATTCCGGGGCTGGAACTTGGGCACCTTGAACTCGTAATTCCCTTCGTCCGAGTTGACCATCACCGAGCGCCAGGCCGCCACGATGGGCACCGAACCCAGCGCGGTGTCCATCTCGCCCCGGTCGGCCCACTCGCGCATCATCTCGGTGCTGAACACCCCATCGGTCCAGTTTTTTTCCATGGTGGTCCGGGCCCCCTGGGCCGAAAGGGCCACGGAGCGTGCCTTGTCCACGGTGCTGCTGTTGATCTTTGCCCTTTCTTCACGGGCATAGACCACGAACAGGGAAACGGACAGCAAGGCCGGCAGCAAAATGCTCGCTGCCGTGATCTTTGTCCGGATGGAAAGCCTTGACCAGTTCATGATGACCTTTCCTTTTCTCGTCCCTCTCTCCAGGGACAGTCAACTCTGCTTGACCTTGTCTATGATTGTTCGGTGATGGTCTGCGCCAGGCCCTGATCCACCAGGGATTTCAGGCCCAGCACCATCATCAGCTTGTTCTCCAGCTTGATCACACCGCTCAGGTGTTCGGGATCCAGTCCATGGGCGTTGGCCGGCGGACGGTCGATGCCGTCTTCCTCCACCTTGACCACATCACTGATGCCATCGACCAGCAAACCTATGGCGTCGGTGTGCATCTCTTCCTTGATGATCCCATCCTCGTATAGCCGGGCCGTTTCATCGGCGGTTTTCAGGATGATGCATCGCGACTGGCCCGAGTGGCCTCGCGGCTCGAGGCCCAGGGTTGGGCCCAGGTCCAGAACGGTGATGATCTGGCCGCGCAGATTGAGCAGGCCGCGCACGGCCTTCGGCGCATGTTCCACCGGAGTGAAAACCACATTCCGGATGATTTCTCGCACGACCAGGATATCCACCCCGAACAGGTGGTCATCCATCAGGAAGGACACGAACTGCTGATCACGCATGGGCGCACACTCCTTCCATGACCTGCCGCAGGGTGGCGGCCAGGCGATCCTTGTCGAGCTTGGTCTCGTAGGCGGTCACCCCGGCCTCGATACCGGCTTCCCGGTCATCCGCTGAACCCAGAGAGGTCAGGGCCACCACGGGGATGTCCCGCCACCGGGCCGATGACCGGATGTGTCGGGTCAGTTCAAGCCCCCCCATCTGGGGCATCTCCAGGTCGGTGACCACCAGGTCGAAAGCCGCATCGGGGTGTCCCAGAGCGGCCCAGGCCTCTTTCCCGTCCATGGTGGAGGTCACCACCGCACCCAGGCTTTCCAGGTACTTCTTTTCCACCGCCCGGAAAAAAGACGTGTCCTCGGCCAGCAGCACCCGGGCCCCCTGGATGGATCCGGTTCGAGCCTGATCCTGCCGGTAAGTTTCCGGATCCACCGCCTCGAACAGGCTGTAGATGTCCAGGAAGAGGGTCATCATTCCCTCCAGGACCGCACTTCCCAGCACACCCGGACCCTTGAGGTTGTCGCGTTCCACCTCCACCCGGGTGGTGATCACATCGTGGCAATCGTGGGCCACGATGCCCATGGGGTGTTTCACCAGCTTGGGAATGATGATGAAGACATCCTCCGGATCGTGGAGGGGAGCGGCCACCGGCATGTGATCATGCAGACGGACCAGACGCAGGGAGGAGTCCTGGTACTTGAGGAATTCCTTGCCTCCCACCCGGGTGATGTCCGCGGAAGACACCTGTTCGATCCGACTGATCAGGGCGAGATTGAGAGCGAAGTTCTCGCCCCCCTCGGCGTTGGTGAAGAGCAACAGGGTCTGGCCTTCCGTGCGATCTCGATAGGCTTCGCTGGTTTCCTCAGCGGCCTGGTCCTCACGGCTTTCGATGAAACGGAGCCCGCTGAACTCGGCAATCCCGACCACATCGAGAATCATGGCCACCGACCCATCGCCCATGATGGTGGCCCCGGCGTAGCAGGGAGAGTCCTTCAGGGCACTGGGCAGTTGCTTGACCACGATTTCCTCGCTGTCGAGAACCTCGTCCACGATCAATCCATACCGGTTGTTTCCGGACTTGAGCACCAGGACGTGGGTGGCCTTGACCTTGCTTTCCTTGGCGGCCGGCACGAGGTTTTCAGGGACGGTCATCCCCAGCAGATCCTTCAGCCGCACCAGGGGCAAGAGCTTGCCCCGCAGGCGGAGAACCTCTGCGCCTCGGACCTCTTCGATCCGGTTCTTGGGGTCGTCTTTTCTGAGGCGCACCAGCTCATCCAGGCTGACCTGGGGCACGGCAAATCGCCGACCCCCGGCCCGGATCAGAAGCGAAGGGATGATGGCCAGGGTCAAGGGAAGCTTGAGGCGCATCCGTGTGCCTTTTCCCCACCGACTGTCCAGATCAATGGAGCCGCCCAGGTCTTCGATGTTGGTCCGGACCACATCCATCCCCACGCCGCGGCCCGAGATATCGCTCACCTGTTCCGCTGTGGAAAAACCCGGGGCGAAGATCAGCTCGGCCGCCTGGCGATCGTCCAATCTCTCGGCCTCGGCGGCGGTGATCACGCCCTTTTCCACGGCCTTGCGCTTGATGACTTCCGGGTTGATGCCCCGGCCGTCATCCTCGATCTCGATGATGACCTGTCCCCCCTCGTGGAAGGCCCTCACACTCAGCTTGCCGGCCACCGGTTTGCCGGCTTCGCGTCTTCCCGCGGGATCCTCGAACCCGTGGTCCAGGGAGTTGCGGATCAGGTGGTTCAGGGGGTCGGACAGGCTTTCGATGATGGACTTGTCCAGCTCCACCTCGTTGCCCGAAACCACCAGCTCCACCTCTTTGCCCACCTGCTGGGCCAGCTTGCGGACCTGACGCGGCAGCTTGCCGAATACGGCCTCGATGGCCTGCAGCCGGGTGCGCATGATGTTTTCTTGCAGGTTGGTGGTGACCGCATCGATGTTCACCATCGAGGCGTTCATGCCCGCCAGGTCACTCAATCGGTTGGGCAGGGCTTTCATGAGGCCTTCGGTCAGATCATGGAATTCCCGCTGGATCTGTTCCGTGATGACGCGGGCCGTCTCTTCATCCAGGGCCGCCTTCTGACGCTGTTCATTCAGGATCGCGGCAACCCGGCGAAAGGAATCTTCCAGCGTTCCCCGTGTTGAAGCATAGATGGCCTCGCCGCTGGGAGTGTCGGCCAGCTTGTTGTCCAGGGATTGCACCATCTGGTTGCGGGCCAGCACCAGTTCTCCCGCCAGATTCATGAGCTGGTTCAGGAGGTCCACCTTCACGCGCAGGACATCGTTGTGCCCATGGGATCGACCGGCCACCGCTCCCCGTGATTCGGAAGGCACCTCGGGCTGAGGCTCCACCGGATTCAATTCTTCCGGTTCCTGGGCTACCGGCCGTTCGGGGACCGGTCCCAGGGGGATGAAACCCGAGCGGGCTTTTTCGGGAGGTGCCTCCTCCGTCTCCACGGGCACCGACGCGGGTTCGGCGAGTTCTTCGGGCTGTTCTGCTTCTTCGGCCAGAAATGGCTCCAGTCCCTTCAGGACCGCCGAGGCATCCACCTGATCACAGCTGGCCACATCGTCCAGCATTTCCCGGACGCGATCCGTGCCTTCCAGCAAGATGTCCACCATGCCCGGAGAAACACTCAGCTTCCCCGACCGGACCTTCATCAGCACGCTTTCCATCTGGTGAGTCAGATTCTGCACGGGAGCAATACCCAGGAATCCACACCCGCCCTTGATGCTGTGGATTCCGCGAAAAATTCGGTTCACCAGTTCGGCTGTCTCTTCCGGGCCCGCACCTTTTTCCAGAGCCAGCAAGTCCGGCTCCAGGGTGCCCAGGTGTTCCTGGGACTCGATGATCAGCTCTTCCAGCAATTCGCGATCGTCCAGATCCATGCTGGCTCCCACCTTTCCCTCGCGCTGCGGACACCGAACGGCACACTGCCACCCTGTCCAGGCTATCTCTACTCCTCGGCCCAGGTATCGGTTTTTTAAGGGTTCGCTTTAGTTTGAAAAAAGGAGAGGAAAGACTAAAATCCCGCCAGGATGGCGGCCCCGCGCAGAGTCAAATGAGGGTCGTGGAGCCACAGGTCACCCTCGAGGTGATGTCCCAGGCCCCCGGTCACCAGCACCGGCATGGCTCCGTAACGGTCCAGCAAGCCCGTGATACAGGCCTGGATGCCCCCGAATCCGACGTGCCAGGCACCCCGGGTCATGGCAGACACCGTGTCCGGGCCGGCCTCGAGAGGAGCCGGTAGAAAGGCAATCTCTGGAAGCTGGGCTGTCTGGCGGGCCAGCCCTTTCAAGGCCAGTTCGGGGCCCGGGGCAATGAGGCCCCCGGGGAATACCCCGTCCAGCAGGAGGTCGAACGTGGTGGCGGAACCGATGTCCACCACCAGCACAGTGCGCAGTCCCAGAGACCAGGAGGCGGCCAGGTTGCAATACCGATCGCTGCCCACAGCGGTGCGATCCGCCACCGACACCTGGAAGGGGAGGGCGCTCCGGTGACCCACCGTCACCAGATCTGGAATAATGGGCGTCAGCTGGCACTCCGCCTCAGGCACCACCGTGGTCATGGCCAGCGGGCAGCCGGGATAGCTGTGTCGAATCGCCGCAATCCGGGTGGTGATCTCCGCCCAGTCGGCCGGTTCCCCCGGCGTGGCCCAGGCCTCCAGGAAGTCCAGGGGCGCCCCCAGCCCGGCATCCGTGGCCTCGGTACCACGGTGCAAGCGTCCGTCCCAGTGCAGCAGCTTGGTGCGTGTGTTTCCCACATCCAGGATCAGCCCTTTCATGAGGTGCTCTCCTCCTGGTCCGATGACGTCTGGTGCAGCAGGTGCACCTCGCCCGCGGAGAGGCAACTCACCTGGCCGTCCGGGGTTTCCAGCAGCAGGCCACCGGCGGCATCGATGCCCCGTGCCCGCCCGGTCAGCTGCCGATCTCCCACCACGAGCTTGATGGTGCGTCCCAGCAAACAATCCAGACAGACCAGCGCATGCTGCCAGGGTTGCCAGCCGGCAGTGTCGAACCTGTCCACTTCCTGTTCCACTCTCCGCAAGATTTTGCCCGCCACATCACCCGGTCGGTAACGACGACCGGTTTCCATGCGCATGCTGGTGGCCCGCCCCTGCAACGGGGCCGGAAAGGCGTCCGCCCGGGTGTCCAGGTTCAGACCAAGCCCGGCAATGATGTCGGTGTGATCGGCGGTGACCCTGTTTTCCAGCAAAATGCCCCCCAGCTTGCGGCCCCCACTGACGATATCGTTGGGCCACTTCAGGCGGGCGTCCACGCCGAAATCCTCGCGCAGACAGAGCACGGTCATCAAGCCCAGCCACACGCTGAATCCCTTGTCGAAAGCGGCGCGATGAGAAGGAACCACCACCGAAAAATGCAGTCCCCCACAATCAACCCAGCGCCTGCCCTGACGGCCTTTTCCTGACGTCTGAGTGCGGGCGACACAGACCAGTCCAGATTCCACATGGTCCAGAGGTTGAATCAACTCATGTTCACGGGCCGACCAGCCCCACGGATCCAGCGTGCACTCTCGCCCTCGCGCCGGCTCCCCGCGCCCCAGGAGGAAATCGTTGGTGCTGCCCACCTCGTCCAGCAGGAACAGGCGCGAGCCCTGACGGGTAAACCGAGGCCCGGGCTCGAACAGGTCCAGCCCGAACCAGTCCCGGCTGACCGGGCCGTTGCCGTGGAGGGTTTTCACTTCAGATCCCGGTCCATGTCCAGGCCCAGGTCCAGCGCCGGAGCGGAGTGGGTCAACCGGCCCACGGAGGCCGCATCGACACCCGCCCGAGCATAGCCGGCGATGGTTTCCAGCGTCACGTTGCCCGAGGACTCGAGCAGGGTGGCGCCTTGGCGCGCATCCCGCCGCCGGACGGCCTCGGCGGTCTGTTCGAAGGTGAAATTGTCCAGCAGTATCCAGTCCACCGCCAGAGGGAGCACCCGGTCCAGCTGTTCCAGGCTGTCCACCTCGACCTCGATGGGCAGGTCGGCATACATGCTGCGGGAGCGAGCCACCAGGCTTTCGATGGATCCATCGGCGGCCGCCCAGTGGTTGTCCTTGAGCATGACCCGATCATAGAGACCCAGCCGATGGTTATGCCCCCCTCCGCAACGCACCGCGTACTTGGCGAGATGGCGATAACCGGGCAGGGTCTTGCGGGTGTCGAGCACCTGGCAGGCGGTGCCGGCCACGGCATCGACGTAGCGCCGGGTGACCGAGGCGATGCCCCCCAGGTTCTGCAGAAAATTCAGCAGGGTCCGCTCGCCGGTCAGGATGGCGGCGGCCGGCCCTTTCAACCAGGCCACGGCCTGTCCGGGCCTGACCCGGGTTCCGTCATACAGCAGACGTTTGATCGCCACGGTGTCATCCAGTTCGTCAAACAGCAGATCGATCAAGGGCAGTCCGGCCACCACACCCTCTTCCCGGGCACAGACCAGGGCCTCGATCATCAGATCCCCCTGCACGGTCACGGCGGTGGAGGCATCTCCGGAGCCGATGTCTTCGGCCAGGCTCTGGCGCACAAGCTCCCGGATCCAGGGCTCGTCGGGGAAAGTTTTTTCCAGTTCGGACATGCCGTCTGCTCCTTGTTACCCGCCCAGACCCCACTGGGCCTTGAGATCATCGATCCGGTCACGCAGCGCGGCGGCCTTCTCGAATTCCAGGGCCTTGGCCGCCTCGTTCATGGCATTCTGCAGCATGGTCACCATTTCCTTGGGGGTCAAGTCGTGGTCCAGAATTTCTTCCCACGGCCTGTCGGCGGCCTTACCGGCTCCTGCGGGAGATTCCTTCCCCGCCGCCATGGTGGACTGCATGATTTCTTCGCGGCTCTTGCTGATGGTCCGGGGCACCAGACCGTGCTCCTTGTTGTAGGCCAGCTGACGCTTGCGGCGACGCTCGGTTTCCTGGATGGCCTTCTCCATGGAGCGGGTCATCCGATCGGCGTACATGATCACCTCGCCGTTGACGTTCCGTGCCGCCCGGCCGGCTGTCTGGATCAGGCTGCGCGCGGACCGCAGGAACCCTTCCCGGTCGGCGTCGAGGATGGCCACCAGGGAAACCTCGGGCAGGTCCAGCCCTTCCCGCAGCAAGTTCACCCCCACCAGCACATCGCTCTCTCCCAGCCGCAGCTTGCGCAGGATCTCGATCCGGTCCAGGGCCGCGATGTCCGAATGCAGGTAGGTGACCTTCACGCCGGCCTGGGCCAGGTAGTCGGTCAGGTCCTCGCTCATCTTCTTGGTCAGGGTGGTCACCAGCACCCGCTCCTGGCGCGCGGTGACCACGCGGATCTTTTCCAGCAGGTCGTCCACCTGGTGAGTCACCGGCAACACGGTGATGGGCGGATCGACCAGACCGGTGGGTCGGATGACCTGTTCCACAACCACGCCGCCGCATTTCTCCAGCTCGTAGTCGGCCGGGGTGGCGGACACGAAAACGGTGGCCGGCAACATGGTTTCGAACTCTTCGAAGAGCAGAGGCCGATTGTCCAGGGCACTGGGCAACCGGAAGCCGTGTTCCACCAGGCTCATCTTGCGAGATCGATCCCCGTAGTACATGGCACCGATCTGGGGAATGGTGGCGTGACTCTCGTCGATGATCATGAGGTAGTCTTCGGGAAAGTAGTCGAGCAAACAGGCCGGCCGTTCCCCTTCTTGACGCCGATCGAAATACCGCGAGTAGTTCTCCACCCCGGCGCAATGGCCGATCTGGGTGATCATCTCCATGTCGTAGCGGGTGCGTGAAGCCAGGCGATGAGCCTCCAGTGGCTTGCCCAGCTCATCCAGCTGGCCCAGGCGCAGTTCCAGATCCCGGCCGATCTCGTCCACGATCGTACCCACCCCTTGCTGGTCGGTGACGAACTGGGTGGCCGGGTAAATCACCGCATTCTCCACCTCGTCCAGCACCCGCCCGGTCAAGGGCTCGATCCAGGCCAGGGCCTCGATCTCGTCGCCGAAAAATTCCACCCGCAGGATACGTTCCTCGAAGGCCGAGCGCACCTCCACCGTGTCACCCCGGACCCGGAAGGTGCCAAAGGCCGTTTCCACATCATTGCGCTGGTACTGGATGCCCACCAGGCGGCTCAGCAACTCGTCGCGATCCAGCTCCAGGCCAACCTGCAATCCGATGATGCTTTGCCGAAACGTCTCGGGGTTGCCCACTCCGTAAATGGCCGAAACGCTGGCCACCACGATGACATCGCGCCGGGCCAGCAAGCTGCTGGTGGCGCGCAAGCGCAGCCGCTCGATCTCATCGTTGATGCTGGTGTCTTTTTCGATGTAGGTATTGGTCGACGGAATGAAGGCTTCGGGCTGGTAGTAGTCGTAGTAACTGATGAAATACTCGACGGCATTGTCGGGAAAGAAACCCTTCAGCTCGCCGTACAGCTGGGCCGCCAGCGTCTTGTTGTGGCTGAACACCAGGGCCGGCCGATCCAGCTGGGCAATGGCATTGGCCATGGTGAAGGTCTTGCCCGAGCCCGTCACCCCCAGCAGGGTCTGAAACCGGGTTCCCGCCCGGATTTCCTTGACCAGCTCGGCAATGGCCTGGGGCTGGTCCCCGGTGGGCTGGAACGGTGCTTTCAGCTGGAAAAGACCCATGGTGACACTCGCCTAGGGCCGGTGCGGAGGCAGGTTGGAACGAATGACCGCGGGATCGTTCAAGATGAGTTCCTGGCCTTGACGCAGGCCCCCGAGATCTCGGTATTCCCCGTTGATCGTCGCCTGGACCCCCAGGGAATCGTTCACGCGAATACTGAAATGGTCTTCTCCCCCCCAGAAAACCACCCAGCCGTCCCGCACGGGATAACCGCGACCGGCCACCAGCTCCGAGGGCAAGACCGCTTCAGGAGCGGCCCAGTTCACCGTCTTGTACTCCCGCTGGCCATCCTTTTTCACCGAGATCTCCCGCTGATCCGGGCACATCAGGCGCAGCACCACCGGCCAGACCTCGCCATCGATGACAGTCTCACCGGGCTTCCCCTCGGGAGCCGGCATCAATCGGGGAGCAGGGTCGGCCAACGCTTCACTCGCGGCAGCAGCCCCTTCCGTTGCGGGAGGTGGCGGGGGATCGGACACCGCCAGCTGGTCCTTCAATGGACCGGCAGCCAGCAGGGACTCCCGGTGGGTAGCAGACTGGAGACTGTCCCCAGGCACGGGCTGCACCCCGGCGGGATTGGTGCCCTCGGCAGGACTTTCGTCCCCATTTCCACGGAGAAGCAGATAGCCGCCGAAGACCAGGAGGACCACCGCGAACGCAGCAATGGCCAGGCCTTTCCAGGGCAGGCCCAGCCGCTTGATCTGGACCTCCTCATCTCGCCAGACCCCGGGGGAATCCCCCTCGGCCCCGGTGACGGCCGGTGCCGTCCCGGTGAATGAGAGGTACCGCTCCAGCACTTCCTCCGCGTCCAGGCCCACCTCCTTGGCATAGGCACGCAAAAAGCTTTTCACGTACAGCTCACCGGAGATCTTGTGGTATTCATCCTGCTCGATGGCCAGCAACATGGGCTGAGGAATCTTCGTCCCCTCGGCCATCTGGTCCAGGTTCAAGCCGGACTTGCGACGGGCCGCCCCCAGCATTTCACCGGGGGTCAGGCGCTCCGCATGGGTTTCCCCACCGACCGCGTGATGTGACACGTTCTGGTCGGGGCCGTTCTGGTCAGGCGTATCTTTGGTCACGGGCGACTCCCTTTCCTCCCGATCAATCCTGCAAGGCGTCGAGGCGCTCGCGCAACTTGACGGCCTTGTCCTCGTTTTCTGCCAGCAGGTCCTTCTGTTGCTGGACCACCTGCTCGGGTGCATTGTCCACGAACTTGGCATTCCCCAGCTTGGCCCGGCAGCCCTTCATCCAGCCTTCGATCTTGCCCAGTTCCTTTTCCAGTCGCGCCCGTTCCTTGTCCAGATCAACCAGCCCCTTCATGGGCAGAAAAATCTCGATGTTTCCGGCCAGACCCGCTCCGGCGGGCGAGGGATCTGCACCCCCCACCACCACCTGGACCTCCTCCATCTTGGCCAGCAACGCCACCAGACCAATGCAGGGGGTCAACTGATCCAGACGGGCCTGATCCGGGACGCGCAGAATGGCCGTCCCCCGCTTGCCGGGGGGCACGGCCAGCTCGTTGCGCACGTTGCGCACCACTCCGACGATCTCTTTCACCTCTTCGAACAGGCGATGGTCGTTCGTGAACGGGGCCGGACCCGAGCTGGTGGGATAGGAAGAGGTCATGAGGTAGCCCGACGTGCAGGGCAGCCAGTTCCACAGTTCCTCGGTGATGAACGGCATGACCGGATGCAGTAGCTTGTAGCTGATCCCCAGGTTCAGGACAGCCACCGCCAGGGCCACGCCCTGGGTCTGCTCATCACGCAGGCGGGGCTTGATGGCCTCGAGGTACCAGTCGCAAAACTCGTGGCGGAAAAAGTTGAAGACATCGTAGGCCGCATCGTTCAGCCGTCGCTTGTCCATGTTCTGCCCCACATCGCTCACCACCTGGGACAGGCGGCTCAGGATCCAGCGGTCCTCCAGACCCAGATCCGCATCGGTCACCTGGACCGGCAGTTTCCCGCCGAACACCCCTTGCCACAGATCCGTCAGGGACGCAGCCGGGGCCGTTTCCCACCGGTCCGTACCGGCCACGGTCGCCAGATCCAGGGTCCGGGGCGCGGTTGCTTCGCCCACGACCTGAGGCAATCCGGCCTCGTCCCAGATTCCCAGCACCAGCTTGGAGGCCTGGAAGATCTTGTTGCAGAAGTTGCGGCCCACCTCCAGGGTGGCCTCGCTGAAGAAGATGTCCTGCCCGGTGGGCGTGAGCATGATCAGGCTGCAGCGAAGGGCATCGGCCCCGTACTCGTCGATCAGGTCGATGGGGTCCGGGCTGTTGCCCAGACTCTTGCTCATCTTGCGCCCATCCTCGTCCCGCACGATGCCGGTGAACAGAACCTCCTGGAACGGTTTCTCGCCCAGGAAGTGGTAGCTGGCCATGACCATGCGCGCCACCCAGAAGAAGATGATATCCGCCGCCGTCACCATGACCGTGGTGGGATGATAGGTGGCCAGATCCGGCGTCTTGTCGGGCCAGCCCAGGGGCGAGAAGGTCCACAGCCAGCTGCTGAACCAGGTGTCCAGCACGTCATCATCCTGGACCAGCTGCGCAGACCCACAGGCGGGGCACCTGGTGGGGGTTTCGGCCGCCGCGATTTCCGCGGGACAGTCCTGGCAATACCACACGGGGATACGATGCCCCCACCACAGCTGCCGCGAGATGCACCAGTCCCGGATGTTGCTCATCCAGTTGTGGTACACGCCCACCCAGCGGTCGGGAAACAGGGTGATGTCCCCGCTGTTCACCGCCTCGACGGCCGGGGCGGCCAGCTCGTCCATTTTCAGAAACCACTGCTTGGACAGGTAGGGCTCGATGACGTGGCCACAGCGGTCGTGATGGCCCACCTGGTGCATGTGCTTCTCGACCTTGGCCAGCAATCCGGCCTGGTCCATGGCCTCCACGGTGGCCTTGCGGCAGGCGGCGGTGTCCAGTCCGCAAAACTGTCCGGCCGCCTCGTTCATCACCGCCGCCGGGGTCATGCAGATCACCTGGTCCAGTCCGTGCCGCCGGCCCACCTCGAAGTCGTTGGGGTCGTGAGCGGGGGTGATCTTGACGAACCCGGTGCCCTTCTCGGGGTCGGCATGGTGGTCGCCGATGATGGGGATGACCCGGTCGGTCAGCGGCAACTTCACCAGCTGACCGATGAGGTGCTTGCGCTCGGGGTCCTCCGGATGGACCGCCACAGCCACATCGCCAAACATGGTCTCCGGCCGGGTGGTGGCCACGGTCACATGGCCCTCCCCTTCGGCCAGGGGATAGCGCAGGTGCCAGAGGTGCCCCTCCACTTCCTTGTGTTCCACCTCGTCGTCGCTGATGGCCGTCAGGTCATGGGGGCACCAGTTCACCAGGTAGACATCGCGGTAAATCAGGCCCGCATCCTTGAGGCGCACAAAAGCCTCGACCACGGCCCGATTGCGCTGTTCATCCATGGTGAAAGCCTCGCGGGACCAGTCCAGGGAACAGCCGAGGCGGCGTATCTGCTGGGTGATGCGGCCATGGGTTTCCTCTTTCCACTCCCAGGCCTTCTCCAGAAAGACCTCCCGGCCCGCCTCTCGCTTGGGAGTCCCGGCGGCGGCCATTTGCCGGCTGACCACCTGCTCGGTGGCAATGCTGGCGTGGTCGGTGCCCGGCACCCACAGGGTGGGATGGCCTTTCATGCGGGCCCAGCGGATCAGGGTATCCTGGATGGAATTCCCCAGACAGTGCCCCATGTGCAGGATTCCCGTGACATTGGGGGGCGGCAGGGTGATCACGAAGGGATCGGCTTTCAGGGATTCATCAGGAGAGAACAGCCCCGCCTTTTCCCAGGCCCCATACCATTTTTCCTCGATTCCCGAGGGGGAATACTGGGCAAGCTGTCGAATATCGTTCAATGTCTTCTCCTGTCCCGGTCCAAACCCCACGGCCGCCTGGCCTTCACCTGATCGTCAGGGCTGGCAATTTAACATCTGGCCAGGGGCTGGGCAATGCCTTTGCCGCCCGGAAATGCCCAGAAAACCTAGCTTTTCGGGAAAAACGGCCTTCACGTACAGAAACCCCACATGGGCGGGTGATAATTTCGTGAGAATGGTGAATCTATTTGCCAAAATAAGTGTTTCCCCTACAATTCATATGGATTTTCCACGGGGATTTATTTGTATTTCCAGAAAAAAAAGCTTTTCAGACGGTGCCATTTCCGGTAATATCTTCAATGGAGACCAAAAACAGCCCTCGCTCACACACATGAAACCACTTCTTTTGGGGGACCATCATGAAGAAAATTGCTCTTGTCCTTATGATTACCGCTGTCCTGACTGGGAACGCGTTTGCCCAGCTGGACCCCGATGACGACGGCATCGGTGTGTACTTCGATCCCTGTGCCTGTGTCAATTGCCTGACCCTGGATGCCGGTGAGCACCTGGGTGATATCGTGATCACCCACCCCACCAGCCCCATGGGCATCCTGGGCTGGGAATGCAAGATGTGGGCTGAAGGTCCTGCCTTCATCACCTCGGTTGAACTGCTGGGCAATGCCATCGACGTGGGCACCCGGGAAAACGAGTACATCGTGGGTCTGGCCGATCCTCTGTACAACCCGTACAGCTTCCCCGCCATCGTGGTGGCCATGGTGAACGTGTTCATCACGGACACGTCCGAGCCCATCAACTTCTACATTGATGGTGTCTACTTCCCCAGCCACGAAAGCGGCCAGCCTGCTTATCTGGACGGCAGCGACAACACCATCATCAAGCCTCTGCAGCAGAGCACCGGCGGCCCGGACTTTCCCGTGGCCACCATCAACGGTGAGTGCGCTGTGGCGACTGAGTCGACGACCATTGACGGTATCAAGGCTCTGTACCGGTAGATTTTGGTCCCTCAAAAACCGGCCGGTCCCTTCGGGGATGCGGCCGGTTTTTTTATTTTCATCAGGTAGGTGTTCCCCGCCCTCCTGCCCTGTGCTAGTATTTTGCCAGCCTGACAGAACACCAGGATTCCCAGGTCCCATCACAGCAACAGCCCGGATTATTCCTGAGGGAATGTGACGAGGATGAGGAAAAACCGCTTCAGAAAAGGGGCTCACAAGGAATTGCGAGGAAGGCGTGCCCGATGCGGTACGTCGATGGAGCAAATCCGAGAACGCCTTTTCTGGAGTGGTTTTAACCATCCGCAGTAGCTCCCTCATGAATTATCCGGGCTAGCACCCGGGGAGGCCCCATGACTCGCTCCTCCACCCCCAGCTCCGGAGAATCCTCCCTCTTCGTCCGCAGTTCCCGCTGGTTCAGCCTCTTCGTCCTGGCACCCCTCATGCTCATCCTGAGCTTGCCCGGTGCCATCCATATTGCCCAGAAGCCCGACCTGGGTTTCGATGTGCATCAGCTCAAGGTCGTGTCCCTGGATCCACGCGGGCCCGCCGCACGCGCCGGCATGCGCCTGGAAGACCAGGTCATCCAGGCCAACGGCATCCCCGTCCACAGCTGGGCCAGCTGGTATGCCGCCACCGCGGGTCGATTCGATCTTCAACCGCAGACCGTCACCGTCAGGCGTCAGGGACAAGTTCACCAGCTGGAGATCACTCCCGTGCGCCCCGGCCAGGGCAGCCTGATCCGCGACTACAGCCTCTGGGTGGTGGGGCTCACTTTTCTCCTGATCGGCTCGTGGGTTTTCCTGCGGCGCCGCGATGCGGTGGCCCGGAATTTCTTCGGTCTTTGTTTTGTCTTCGCCTTTTTTCTGATCGATATTCCGGATCTGCCTCAGGTCCGATACATGGTTTTCAAGGAGCATCTGCGCGATCTGCTCCAGTTGCTTTTGCCCGCCTATTTCTTGCGCTTTTTTCTGCTCTTCCCCAGTGCCGGACGCACCACGGAGTGGTCACCAAGGCATTTTCGCCTGCTGCTGGTCCCCGGGGTCGCCCTTTTTCTGATTTCCCTGACGGTGGCGGCGTTCCACCCTTCGCCCACCGGCAGTACCGCCCTGCGGGTTCTTGAAGCCATTTCGCTGATTTACATCGTGGGATACTTTCTGGCCAGCCTGGTGATCTTCGCACGCCGCGCCATGAGACGGGACCGCCCCATTCAGCGGACCAAGATGGTGGTCATCCTCCTGGGCCTCGTGGCCGGCCTGGGCCCATTTCTGCTGGCCACCATTCTCGGGAGCATCCAGCCCGGATCCGGAACCCCACACCTGCAGTATCTGGCTTTCAGTCTCATGCTGGTGCCGGCCAGTTTCGCCCTGGCCATCATGCGATACGGCGCCCTGGACAAGGCCTTCGTTTTCCGCATTGGACTGGTTTACGGGCTGCTCACCCTTTTCGTGCTGCTGGTGTACTTCCTGGTGGTAGTGGGGCTTGGCTACTTCCTGGGACGGGTTTTCCAGGTCAACTCCTACCCTGTTCTGGTGCTCATCATGGCCGCCTCCGGACTGGCCATTCTCCCCATGCGTCGCGTCATTCAGGAGTTCATCGACCAGTCCTTCTACCCTTCTCGTCGGGCCCCCCGCCAGGCCATGAGCGACCTGGCGGACCACTTGACCGGTCTGATCGACACCGGTGAGGTGACGGCCACCCTGGTGGATCGGCTCGATCATCTTTTCCGTCCCACCAGCCTCGGTCTGTACCTGAATGGTCCGGCCGGAGAAAAGGTTCTCGTCCCCCGGCGATTTCGCGGTTTGCCCGGCGAGCCCCCCCCTCCCTTGCCCGAAAGTTCAGCCCTGGCGCGCTGGCTGAACCGTGAACGGAGGCCGGTGTTCACCGAAGAACTGGAAGATACACTTCTGGTGGGGGAATCGGATCCCGACAGCCTGAGGGTGCTCACGCGCACCCGGGCCTCGCTTCTGGTGCCCATGGTCTCGGGGAATCGTCTGCAAGGGATCATGGTCTTCGGTCCCAAGAACAGCGGGGACCTCTACAGCCAGGAAGATCTGGCCCATCTGCGCAGCCTGGCCATGCAAGCGGCTTCGGTGGTGGAAAGCCGGCGTCTCTATCAGGAGAGCCTGGAACGCAAGCGACTGGAAACGGAGCTCGGCCTGGCCCGGGACCTGCAGCGCAAGCTCTTGCCCGAAGGCAGTCTCAACGACCCCTGCTTCGTCATCACCGGCCGCAACGAACCGTGCCGCATGGTGGGCGGCGATTACTTCGACTACTTCCAGCGGCCCGACGGCACCCTGGGACTGGCCATCGCCGATGTCGCGGGCAAGGGCATTCCCGCCGCCCTGCAGATGACCTCGCTGCAGTTTGCTTTTCGGCAGATCGCCGGCGAGGCTCAGACCGCTGCGGCGGTCATGCGTAAGCTGAACGCAGCCGTCACCTCGCTGGTTTCCGGCGGGGGTTTCGTCTGCTTCTTCTTCGGGATCTGGGACCCTGTCACCGGGGTGATGAGCTTCTGCAATGGGGGAATGGAACCCCCTGTTCTGTTCCGGCCTGGCCTTCAGTTTCGGCAGGAATTGCGGAAGGGCGGACCGGTGCTGGGCGTGGCTCCGGACTACCCGTACGCCGAGGGAACGGTCCTGCTCCAGCCCGGCGATCGCCTGTTTCTCTACACAGATGGACTGACGGATGAGCTCAATACGGCCCAGGAATTTTTTGACGCCGATCGGCTCCTGTCCCTCGTCCAGGACAACCTCGAGGCCAGTCCCGAGCACCTGGTTGGCACGGTTTTTTCCACCGTCAACGATTTCGGCGGGGATCAGAAAGAGGATGATAAAACCGCTATACTACTGGAAATAAAGAAATTAAAAGAAAAACCCGCACTCCGGTCCTCTTCTTGCTGATGACCTGTGGGTGGGCCCCCCGGGGACTCACCCACGGCAGGCACAAAAGCTAAAGTCACCCTGGAATTCTGCCGATATCTGACCTGTCCACCCCGAGATTCACTTTTCGCCGCAGGAAAGGAGGGGCCGACATGGGAGGCGAGTTCTATCTGGTACTTGGTCTTTCACTCATCGACCTCTTTTGGTGGTTGAAGAAATGATCGAAATCATCTGACCCCTGACTGCCGGATACGCCACAGTCAGGGGTCAACTTCTGTCCACCAGTAGAGATCTCACACCGCAGGAAAAACCGACCGCGCCACCACCCAACCAACCCAGACCGCACCACAGCCCAGCAGCAGATTGGCCGCCACGTTCAACAGGGCCAGGTTTCCCGCCCCATCCTGCATGTAACGCATGGTTTCATAGCCGAAGGTGGAAAAGGTGGTGAAGGCCCCCAGAAAGCCCACAGCAAGCAACATGCGCAAGGGGTGGGTCACCAGGTCTGTTTGCCGTTCGATTTCCAGCAGAAAACCCAGCAAAAGACAACCCAGCACGTTGACCAGAAGAGTGCCGAAAGCGAAGTGGTTACCCAGGGTGCGCTGCGCCCACAGGGCCACGCCATACCGCGACATGGCCCCCGCGGCGCCAGCCACACCGACCAGGAAGTAGGAGGTCAACCCTGAACTCCGATCACCTGACGCACGGCTTCCTCGTAGGCGGCCTTGGGCATGGCGCCGGTCCAGATCTGACGGATCACGCCCTCGCGGTCCACCAGGAAAGTCGTGGGAATACTCTGCACCCCACCGAAGTCACGCATCACCTGATACTGCGGCGCATCGGCCATCACAAAAGTGAAATCCAGGTTGTTCTCTTCCACGTACGACTTCACCTTGGCCTCGCCATCGCGCCCCATGGCCACACCCACGACCACCAGATCGGCGGCATAGGCTTCACTCAGTTCCTGCAGATGAGGCAGGGCCCGCCGGCAGGGAGGACACCAGGTGTCCCAGAAGTCGATCAACACGGCCTTGCCCTTCAAGCTGGCCAGTTCCACCGTCCCGCCATGAATGTTCTTCAGATTGAAGTTGGGCGCCAGATTGCCCTTCAGTGGTCCAACAACCAGGTCGCCCTGAACCGCGCCGCCCTGCTCGGAGGTCTGGGCAGCCGCCTGGGTGTTCTCGGCGGTTTCGGTGTCGTTGCTGCAGCCGGACATCAGCAGGCCAACGCTCAGGATCAGGGTCAAGGTCAGCAAGAAAGTGGTCTTGTTATTCACGAGGTATCCTCTTCGGTGTGGAGTGGGTGTGACTAATTTTCCCCAAATAACGCAAAAGTTGCATTTTTTTGCAACTATCTGGCCAAAAACTCCGAAAAAACCTCCTGTCCGGGGAACAGGGCCTTGTTTTCAACCTATAACTTCGTATAGTAGTTTCAAAATCCCCCGGCTGGTGGCAGCAGCCATACAGGCCGGTGTTTTTTGTCCACCACTGACCCGACGAGGATGGCAACATGACCGCCCTGACCCGCCGTCTCCTGCTTCTGACCCTCCTGACCTGGAGCCTCACGGCCGCCGGTGTCACCCAGGCCGCAGATTTGACCGTCACCGCCACGCCCCAGGACAAGGCTGCCGTCATCGGACAGGACCTGGTCCTGCATATCGACGTGGCTCTGCCCCAGGGTACGGCTCTGGCCCTGGATCAGTTCCAGGTCGAGGTCGTCCATGGCGACGGCAGCCCTGTGTTCGATGAGCCCTACCCCCTGAAACCCCTGACGGGGCCCGTGGCCGGCAGCAATCCCGCCACCTACGCCGGGCAGGTCAAGCTGGAATGGGTGGCCACCGTTTTGACCGAAGCTTTGCCCAGCGAGGGCGACCTCGTGGTCAACGTCACCGCCGGCAGCGACCAGGGCACCTGGAGCGCGCCCTTCAAGGTCGATTTCGGGAGTGAATGGAACCAGACCAAGATCGCCTACTACCTCGAACACAAGGGGATGTTCCTGTTCCTGGTCCTGGTCTTCGGATTCGGCCTGCTGATGAGCCTTTCTCCCTGTATCTACCCCATGATCCCCATCACCCTGGCGGTGATCGGAGCCCAGCGCAAGGAAGGCACCGGCCTGCTCCAGGGACTGGGCCTGTCCCTGACCTACGCCCTGGGTCTGGCTCTGGTTTATGCGGCCATCGGCTTCATCGCCACCACCCTGTTCAGCGGGATCACCGCTTTCATGCAGAGCGCCTGGGTCATGGCTCCCCTGGCCGTGCTGTTCCTGGTTCTGTCCCTCAGCATGTTTGGCGCCTACACCCTGCAGGCTCCCGCCTGGCTCCAGAATCGTCTGGGGGGTCCGGGCGGTGGTGGGCGCAGCGGCCTGATCGGCGTGCTGCTGATGGGCATGGTGGCCGGTCTGGTGGCCTCCCCCTGCGTGGGACCGTTTCTGCAGGCCCTCCTGCTGTTCCTGATTACCCTGGGCAAGCCTCTGGTCTCCCTGCTCACCCTGTTCGTTTTCGGCGTGGGCATGAGCGCCTTGCTGGTGGCGGTGGGCACCTTCCCCTCCCTTCTGGCCCGGATGCCCCAGAGCGGCGGCTGGATGGAAACGGTCAACCGGAGCATGGGCCTCCTGCTGGTGGGTATGGCTTTCTACTTCCTCCGGCCCGGTTTCGTCCTGCCCCCGCAGGTATTCTGGCCGCTGGCCGGCGTGACCACCATCATCGTGGCTGTTTTCATGGGGGCTTTTGACCGCCAGGAGAGCACCGCCGGGTGGTGGGACCGCGTGCGCAAGGGGCTGGGGCTGTTCGCCTTCCTGGTGGGTCTGTATTTCCTGGCCGGATCCTTTGTCCAGAATGGTTTCATGATGGCCTCACCCTGGGCGGAAAAGGAACACAAGACCCCCACCGCCATGGTGGCGGTTCCGCAGACCGTGATGGCACAGGCGGCCCTGCCCGCGACCGCCACAGACACCCAGCCTCTGCCGGCCAAGGTCCCCTGGACCATTTTCAAGACCGGGGAGAACGTCCAGGCCGCCCTGGACGAGGCCCGCGCCCTGGCCCTCGCCGAAGGTAAACCGGTGATGATCGACTTCTGGGCCACCTGGTGTGTGTACTGCAAGAAGCTGGACAAGATGGTGTGGAACGTGCCCGAGGTGGTGGCCGAATCTCAGCGGTTCGTCACCATCAAGATCGACGCCACCAAGCCCGACGACGAGGAGATGACCGCCATCAAGGAACTGTTCAAGGTGGCCGGCCTGCCCCGAGTGGTGTTCATCGACAGTCGCGGCAAGATCCTGCACGGCCGCAGCACCGGTTTCCTGGAAGCTGCCGAGATGCTGGAGATCATGAAGGGTGTGCGCTAGCGTTCACCACTTCCCGCAAAAGAAGAAGGCCGCCGGCTCTGGAAGTCGGCGGCCTTCATTTTTTCTTCTCGCAGAAGACTACTGGAAACGCACCTCGTTGCCATAGTCCATGTCGAACACTTTCAGAGGGCCCCCGAAACCGTTCTCGGTCAGCACCTCGGGCATTCCATCGCCATCGATATCCAGCAACTCGATGAACTGATAAAAGGATTGCTCCTCCCACTCCACGCTGCCCGACACCGAGTCCAGCACCTTACCTGTGTTCAGGACCACCTCCACGCGTCCGTCCCCATCCACATCTCCGCAACGGACCATGGTGGCCTCGTATTCATCGATGCTGGTCCAGTCCTTGTTGAAGGACACGCCATCGATGTAGACCAGACGGCGGTCAGCGATCAGTACGATTTCGTTGGGGGGATCTTCATCCATGCTGGCTGTGGTGAAGGCGGTGATCTTCTGATATTCGCTGGGCAGCGATTCCCACAGCAGGGTGTATCCGTCCATGTCCCAGACATACACCTTCCCGTTGCTGGTGCGGCACAGGATGGCGTCCTCCAGACCGTCGTTGTTCAGGTCGGCGGTGATCACCTCCTCGGGTATACCGCTCAGCTGGTTACTCTTCCAGTCGCGCTGCGCACCGCGGGGCGTCATCTTGACCACCTGCACGGTGCCGAAGCGCTCGGCGATCACCAGGTACATTCCGGTCTGGCCGTCCATGGGTTCGAACATGGCCACATGGTCCAGGCGATCAGCAGCCCAGGCCAGAGCTCGGTACTGTTCATAGGACAGCTCCTGCTGACCGAACACGGAACCGGCGGCAATCAGCTGCAAGCAGACCAGGGCTCCAAGTAGAATTTTGCGCGTCATGAAACACCTCAAGGTAGGCCGGTGGAGTGATACTCCGCCCCGGCGTCCGGCGATCAGGGTGACTGGAACACAGTATAGGACATGGAAGGATGGGGGTCACGGTTTGTTCCGGATTGATCCGGGGCGTGCCTGTCAAGGCAAGGCAAAGCCCAGCCCCGCCTGGAGCGACCAGTTGGAGAAATTGAAACCCTCGTTCTTGTAGTGCCGGTACTGAGCCTTGACGAAGGCCAGTGATTTCCGCTGGATGGTCCATTCCTGCCCGATCTCCAGCAGGAACGACCAGCCTTTCTGGAACCGCTCACTGGCACCGACCGGTAGCTCAACTTCGCTGGCTCCCAGACCGGCTCCCACGAACGGTGACGCGCCCGCCTGGAGTTCATCCAGGCTGTGCAGGTACCGGCGCAGGATCAGATCACCGCTGAAGATACGGTTCTCTCCCGACACCTTCTGATAATCGGCCTGAAGCAGCATGGCCGTGCGCCAGTCGTAGAGTGCGGTCAGGAACCGGGAGGCCCGACCGGGCCGAAATAGAATGGCTCCTCCGTACCCCAGCTGTCCCTGGTCGTAGTCGACGCCTCCCCCCAGGCCCAGGAATCCCACCAGGAATATCGGGTCATCCAGGGGCTGGTTCAAAACCCCGCGCGGCAAGGACAAACGCGGGTTTTCCGGGACAGAAGAGGTTTGCGCCAGGACACCACTCCCGACCATCAGGCTGACCAGAATCAAGCCACACAGGAGAGCTCCGCCCGGTGACCGTGCTGGGTGGACCTTTCGACCCTGTTTGCACAAGATGTTGACAGGATGCAAGTTACTCATTTCCGCCTTCGTTCGGGACAGGATGGGTTGGGGTCGGTCCTGTGTTCAGAGAATGGTAAAGCAATGGAAATGCCAAGGTGTTAAAATCACCCAAAACCCCAACCGGAGAATTTTCGTGCCCATGAGCCAGATCAATTCCCCCGACAGCTACCTCACCCTCGGCGGTACAGGTGACGCCGAGATCAAGATCCAGCGGTCCCGTTTCGTGGCCTGGGCCGGCCCCGCCTGCGATGAGGAAGCTGCCCGCAGTTTCATCGCGGATCTGGCCCGGCGCTATCACGACAGCCGCCATGTTTGCTTTGCCTGGCGGCTGGGACAGAACGGCTCCCCCACCGAGAACCGCA
>JAZBOO010000294.1:0-2052 GCA_036351155.1 Candidatus Krumholzibacteriia bacterium
CAGGCTTTGTCCTGGATGAGACCACCCTGGTGGGTTCCAGCCTGACCACCGGTCTGGTCGACAACACGGCTACCGGCACGGTGTACTACCGCGTGTCCGCGGTGGATGCCCACGGGAACGAGGGACTGGCCAGCGGCGAAGTGATGGTGCAGCTGGCTGTTTCGGCAGTGGACGGCATGCCCACGGTGTTCAGCCACCGCGGCAACTACCCCAACCCCTTCAACCCCATGACCCAGATCGCCTTCGACCTTCCCCGGACCGCGGGCGTGCGGGTGACCGTGTACGATGCCGGCGGCCGCCTGGTCAATACCCTGGTCAGCGAGACCCTGGGCGCCGGCCACCACGAGGTGCGCTGGAACGGTCAGGACAGTGGCGGGCGCAGCGTATCGAGCGGTGTGTACTTTTCGCGGGTGGAGGCGGGCGAGTACATGGCCACGCGCAGCATGACCCTGGTGCGGTGACTGGGTGTGCGCGTGATGCTTTTGGGGTAAAATTTGACCACAGCTTCACTTTTGGCTGCGGGCGCAGCCAAAAGTGAAGTTTTCGTCAAAATCTTTTCGGTGAGGGAAGAATCCTGGTCCCCGGTTGGCCTCGGCACCTCTCCGAATGACCCCAATGAGCACTCGATTTGCATCAAATGGCACGCAATAGATTGATAAGATAGGATAAGTTTGCTATAATGTATCCACGAACATCGGAGATAGATTGGTAATTTATGATAAGATAGTTCAATTTTAAAAGGGAACAATAGTCATGGACCCCCGCCAAAACCCATTTGCCCCTGGAGCAGGAGCTCCCCCACCAGCTCTGGTCGGTCGAGATGAAATCGTCACCACCGCTGAAATTGTGCTCCACAGAATCAGGAATGGTAGACCCGAGAAGAGCCAAATGCTTCTTGGGCTCCGGGGTGTTGGGAAGACCGTTTTACTCAATAAGATCGGCCAGATCGCGGAGGATCTGGGATACCTGGTAGTCAAGCTGGAAGCGCCAGAAGGACAACGATTAGCAGCCTATCTGGCTCCGGCACTCAAAGGTACACTGATGCGGTTGAGTCGGTCCGAGAAAGCCAAGGATCTTGCGGGTCATGCGATGGACGCGCTCCGCGGATTTGCAAGCGCGTTCAAGGTTTCAATCGGGGAACTCCAGCTTGAGGTCAGTGGGCCCCCAAGCGCCGATAGTGGAAACCTTGAAATTGACCTCCCGGCGCTGCTGGTAGCGGTCGGTAAGGCTGCCCAGGCGGGGGATGAATCTGTGGCCATCCTTGTTGATGAAATCCAGTATTTGACGGTGGATGACCTGAGGGCACTGATCGTAGCTTTTCATATAGTTTCCCAACGCGGTCTGCCGGTGGTCTTGTTTGGGGCGGGGCTGCCTCAGGTGGCAGGTTTGGCCGGAGACGCAAAATCTTACGCAGAACGGCTATTCGACTACCCCTCCGTAGGCCCCTTATCTGACGTTGCTGCAAGAGAAGCAATATTGCTACCTCTACAAGCCGAGGGTGTTGACATCAAGGAAGATGCTCTGGCACAGATTGTTGATGTTACCAGGGGGTATCCATATTTCTTGCAGGAATGGGGCAAACACGCCTGGAATGTAGCCGATGCGCCACCGATTGACGCAGCTGATTTGATGAAGACAAGCAGAGAGGCAACGGAGGCCCTGGACAGGAATTTCTTCCGAGTGCGGTTCGACAGGCTTACACCACGCGAACAGGACTATCTTCGCTCCATGGCCGAACTTGGTCCCGGAGCTCATCGGTCGGGAGAGATTTCAAAACTTCTGGGTAAAAAAGTGGAGAACCTAGGCCCTCTGCGAAGTAGTCTGATCAAGAAAGGAATGATCTGGAGTCCTTCTCATGGGGACACAGCGTTTACTGTTCCGCTGTTTGATGAGTTTATGAAACGCGAAATGCCAAACTGGGTTCCGCCGAAAAAAAGTCATCCCAAGTAGAAGGATCTCTTCCCATCCGACCAGCCTCACTCAAAGCCGAGCCCCACAATCCTTGCAGAACCTGGCCCCCTGCTGGTGGCCCTCGGCGGCGCACTCGGGGCA
>JAZBOO010000295.1:0-4242 GCA_036351155.1 Candidatus Krumholzibacteriia bacterium
AGGCAAAACGGGACATTGGATGTCGCCCACGGAAGGGGGGTGAAATTCAAGACACTGCCAATCAGTCAGTTAGCCGGTGGTGGGGTGCGGGAAGATAGGTGTCGCCTTAGTGCGGGCAAGTGGGTGTCGCTTGACACCTGTTACCGGCAATTACCAGCCGCAGCCTGGAGGTCGAGGGAAAGGACCTTCCGAGTGGCATCTACTTTGTTCGCGTCAGCCACCCGGAGGAGGTCCAGACAAGCAAGGTGATGATCGTGCGTTGATCAAATGACCAGCGCAACCGACCCCTCCTAACCCATGAGCTCCCTGTGACTCTCGATCAACTTCTCGACCACCGCGGGATCGGCCAGCGTGGAGACGTCACCCAGTCCGGTGTACTCGCCCGCGGCAATCTTGCGCAAGATGCGGCGCATGATCTTGCCGGATCGAGTCTTGGGCAGACCAGGCACGATCATGATGGCATCGGGGGTAGCAATGGGACCGATGACGTGGCGCACCTGTTCCTTCAATGCGCCCACCAGTTCGCCGGGCCTGGCGCCGTTGGTGTCGCTGCCCAGGATCACGTAGGCGAAAATTCCCTGCCCCTTGATCTCGTGGGGGAAGCCCACCACCGCCGCCTCGGCCACAGCCTCGTGGGCGACCAGGGCGCTCTCGACCTCGGCCGTGCCCATGCGGTGGCCGCTCACGTTGATCACGTCGTCCACCCGGCCGGTGATCCAGTAATATCCATCCTTGTCGCGATGACAGCCGTCCCCGGTGAAGTAATATCCCGGGTACTGACTGAAGTAGGTCTCGTAGAAGCGATGGTGATCGCCCCACACCGTGCGGGCCTGACCCGGCCAGGTGCGCTCGATGCAAAGATTCCCGCGCACGTCGTTACCCTCGAGGATCTTGCCGTCATCGTCCATCAGCAGAGGCTTGACCCCGAAGAAGGGCAGCGTGGCCGAACCCGGCTTCAGCGGCGTCACCCCGGGCAGCGGCGTGATCATGATGCCGCCGGTCTCGGTCTGCCACCAGGTGTCGACGATGCAGCACTGGCTCTTGCCCACCTTCTCCAGGTACCAGCGCCAGGTCTCCGGGTTGATGGGTTCGCCCACCGTCCCGAGCACCTTCAGCGAATCACGCGATGAGTTTTCCAGGTACTTGTCACCTTCACGGGCGATGGCCCGGATGGCCGTGGGCGCGGTGTAGAAGATATTCACCTTCAGATCGTCGACAACTTGCCAGTAGCGGCTTGCGTCGGGGTAGGTGGGGATCGATTCGAACATCACCGTGGTGGCCCCGTTGGCCAGCGGCCCGTAGATGATGTAACTGTGTCCCGTGATCCAGCCGATATCCGCCGCACAGAAGTACACATCGCCCGGCTGGTAGTTGAACACCATGCGATGGGTCATGCTGGCGTACACCATGTACCCGCCGGTGGTGTGCATGACCCCTTTGGGCTGACCGGTGGAGCCGCTGGTGTAGAGAATGAACAGCGGATCCTCGGATCCCATCCACTCCACGGTGCAGGTCGAGCGCTGTTTGCGACACTCCTCGTCCAGCCAGAAATCGCGGCCGGGTTTCATCTGGGTTTCCGTGTCGGTGCGGCGGGCCACCAGCACGGTCTCGACCAGGTCCAGGCCATCGACGGCGCGATCCACGGTGGCCTTCAGCTTGATTTTCTTGCCGCCGCGCAGGCCCTCGTTGGCCGTGACCACGATCTTGCAGCGGGCGTCCAGTACCCGGTCGCGGATGGCGTCGGCGCTGAACCCCCCGAAGATGATGCTGTGGATGGCCCCCAGTCGCGCGCAGGCCAGCATGGTGTAGGCCAGCTCGGGAATCATGGGCATGTAGATCGCGACCCGGTCGCCCTTCTGCACCCCGTGGGCCTTCAGCACGTTGGCCACCCGGGCCACCTCGTGCTTGAGCTGACGGTAAGTGATGTGCTCGTACTCACCCGGCTCATCCTTCACCCAGATGATGGCGTCCTGATCGCCCTTTTCTTCCAGGTGCCGGTCCACGCAGTTGAAGCAGGCGTTCAGGCGGCCGCCGTTGTACCAGCTGAAATCCACATTCTCGTAGTCATGGTCGAAGATGATCCGAGGCGGGTGAAACCAGCTGATGGTCTCGGCTTGCTTGGCCCAGAAAGTTTCCGGGTCGTCCAGCGAAAGGCGATACAACCGCTGGTACTCATCCATGCTGCCCACATGACTGGTGGCGGCGACGTCGGGATTGGGGCCGTAGACTTTCTCTTCACGGTTCTCGGACATGGGCAGAGCCTCCTGTGGGCAGGGACGTGAAAGCACACGAATTTGCTCTAGTTATACCATAACGACAGGGAGCGATCAATTCTCTTCGCAGATTTTTGGAAACAGTCTTCAGGCCAGGCGATCAAGTGGCCGCAACCTCGAGGTCGCGGCCACTTTCGGTCCCTCGCCCTATGGTGCATCCATCTCGCAGCAACTACTTGGCCAGCACCATCTTCTGGGTATCGTGGAACGCCCCGGCTTTGATCCGGTAGAAATAAGTCCCCGAGGCCACCATCTGGCCACGGTCGTTCCTCCCCATCCAGACCACGGAATGCCGACCGGCTTCCCGCGTTTCATCCACCAACCTTGTCACCAAGCGGCCGTCCACACTGTAGATGTTCAGCTGCACACGGCTGCTCCGAGGAAGAATGAAGGCGATGTTGGTCATCGGATTGAAGGGGTTGGGGTAGTTGGCCAGGAGGGCAAAATCCGTCACCTCGGGAACATCGGACAGTTCATCGATCTCAACGATCATGTCTGCATTGTTCCCATCCCGGGCCACCACCACCAGTCCATCGATTTCACATTCCTGAGGCAAAGTCACCTTGACCAGCTCTCCCGTACCTTCGAAACAGCATCCTGCGCCCAGCAAGGCCAGGTTGAGATCCAGCCCGGACCCGGTCAGGTTGCGCAGGAAGCATGGGGCCATTTGCTGATCCAGCAGAGACCCTGTTTCCACTTCAGGAATCATGCCGCCCGGCAGGTCAACCATGACATGCAACCCTTTGAGACCATTGCAGGGCTGCACTAACCGGAGGGAGTAAACCTGTGGGGTCAGGCGTGTCCAGCCCAGCATCACGTGATCATCCATCGCCTCCGGAAGGACAACATCGTCATTCCCGAAGTTCTGGCCGAAGATCATCAGGTCCTCGAATCCCACGTAGTTGTCTGGTAGGGGAATACCCGTGCCCAGGCCGTCATCCGTGGGCCCGACATTGTTGGCCGGGTTGCACCGACTCACGCTGATGACATCACCGAAGGTCCCGTTCAATACCCCGATATCAGACATGTCCACGTCGCCATCATCACCTTGCACATCACCGAGCACGTAGTTCGTGGCCCGGTCATTTTCCGCAGCGGCCGGGCCAAAGTTCCCCAGGTTATCCCTGGCGAAGACCTCGTAGTAGAATATTCCCCGCGGTGAACAAGGATTCCAGGTGTCGGTGAAACTCATTTCCATACCATCCACCGAACCCACCAGTTCCCATTCGGAACTCGACTCGGCTTCGGAATGGTCAGCCGGGCGAGTCGGAACGACATCCTCGGCCAGCAAGCCATAGTGGGGATAGGCTGTCACACCCGGTTCCTCGTCATACCACATACCGCGGTAGATATGGAAGCCGGCAGCAGCTCCACCCTCATATTGCCATGAGAGATCCACTTGCCTGTGCCCCCCGGTTGCTGTGATCTGACTCACCGCCCCCGGAAGTGTTCCCACATAGGTGATCTCATCACTCAGCTCAAGCAACGCCCCCGCTTCATCGCGGTACTGGGCATACACGGTGCGGGGGCCGTTGGAACCTTCGGCCAGCACCCAGTTGTGGGTTTCGCTGTACTGCTCCCATTGCTCGGGCCAGAGTTCGCTGTCGTTGCTGAACCGCATTTCCGTCGCACCTTCGACGGCACTGTTCAGCTCCACCTCCAGGGTACTGGTCGTGGGTGCATCGCCTGCAATGACGAAAGTGCCGGTCAAACCCTCGGTATCGACCACCGTCACCGCATCAGGTTCCGCCGGAGCGGCTTCCACGTTGCCCACCGCGTCGGTCGCCACGGTGTAGAACGCGTAGCTGCCGTCACCGGCAGCGGCGTAGGTCATCGGGTTGCTGGTGAACAGGCCGGCCGAGGTGGACTCCCCGCCATCGACCGCCACGAAAAGTTCCACTTCGGCCACACCGCTGGTCGCATCGGTGGCCGTGTACTCCACCTCCCACTCCAGGTCGCCTTGCACCGC
>JAZBOO010000296.1:0-3367 GCA_036351155.1 Candidatus Krumholzibacteriia bacterium
AGAAGACAACTGAAGCTACAGTGCAGCAATTTCGGGCCGCGGAAAACTGGCCTTCGCCCGCCACTACCTGGACCCCGCCGACAACGTCGCAATGATCCCCAGCGTGAACCCGAACTCCACGTCCTCATCCCCCTGAGGGATGTTCAGCCGGGCCTCGGAAATCAGCTCCAGATTGTCGTGCAGCAGGGCATTGTACCCCAGGGCCAGCGCACCGCGCTCCACATCGGGAATACCCGGCTCGGGTTCGTCGTGCACCGTGATGTCGTACTCGAGCAATACCTGCTGATGGGCCGACAGGGTGTAGTAGGTGCCCACGGTGAGGCCCAGGTCCACGTGCCGACGCAGTTCATCTTCGCCGTACTGGGCCCCCGCCAGGATGGCAGCCCCGCGCAAATACAGCCCGTACGAGCCCAGGTCGGGGGTGCGGTCCAGGTTGATTTCGAAGGCCGGGACCACCGAGGCCTCGGTCATGCCGGGCCCCGACACGATCATGTCCAGCCCCAGATCGAAATCGAGGTGGTCGGAATCATGCAGCGTGCCGAAGGCTCCCAGGTTGAGCTCGGATTCGGCGCTGGTTAAGTATCCATTCGACGACAGGGACGTGCTGAGATAGGACGAGAACCGGTCGGCCACCCCCCAGCCGATCAGCAGGGAACTGTCCACACTCTGGCTTTCCGCGTCGTTGCCCAGGCCTCCGAATCCGGAGTACATCTCGAAGTTTCCCGCCCCGTGATCCCAGGTTTCCAGGGTGTCGGCCGCCAGGCCCGACTGGGCCACGGCCATGATCAACCCGCACAGCACACATCGTCTCATGAGCAACCTCTCTATGTGAAAAGCCCGCCCAGTCCATAGGCCGTCAAGGCCAGGACATAGGCCAGTGCCGTCAATCCGAAAAACTGTCCCCAGGCCCACTTCCAGCTGCCCGACTCGCGCTGCACCACCGCCACGGTGGCCATGCACGGCGTGCCCACCAGCAGGAAGATGATCAAGGCCAGCCCCACCCGGGACGAAAAATCCCGGGCAATCATCTGCCGCAGATCGGCCTCTGCGCCGTCTTCACCCAGGGCGTAGACGATGCTCATCTGCGAGACAAAAACTTCCTTGGCGGCGAAAGCGCCGATGGACGCGGTGACGATGCGCCAGTCGAAACCCAGGGGCCGGAACGCCGGCTCCAGGAAAGAGCCCAGCCGGCCGGCCAGCGAGTACTGCAAGCCTTCGGCCGCGCGCCGGCCTTCGATCTGGGCAGAGGTGAGGGCAAGGCCGTCGGCCACCTCCTGATCCACCTGGTAAGAACTGGGCTGGGGGTAGGTGGTCACCACCCACAGCAGGATGGAGATGCCCAGGATGACGGTGCCCGCCTTGCGCAGGTAGGCGCCCGATCGCTCGGTCATGCGGCCGATCACGGACTTCAAGGTGGGCAGGCGATACGGCGGCATCTCCAGCACGAATGGCGTGGGCTCGCCGCGCAGCAAGGTGCCCCGCAAAGCCAGCGACAGACCCATGGCCAGCAAGATCCCGAAGATGTACACCCCCCACATCATGGGCGCGCGCAGGGCCGGGGCAAACAGGGCGGGAATGATGAGCATCCAGATGGGCAGCCGCGCACCGCAGCTCATCAGCGGCAGTACCAGCATGGTGGCCAGGCGGTCGCGTTCACTTTCGATGGTTCGGGTGGCCATGATGCCGGGAATGGAGCAGCCGAAGCCGGTGACCAGGGGCAAAAAGCTCTTGCCGTGCAGACCCACCCGGCTCAGGTAGCGATCCATCAGATAGGCCGCCCGCGCCATGTAGCCGGTGTCTTCCAGGAACGAAAGTCCCAGGAACAGGAGCACGATGTTAGGCAGGAACACCAGCACCCCGCCCACACCCGCAATAACGCCGTCCACGATCAGGCTGAGCAATGGCGAGTCGACCGCTCCGGGCCAGCTGGCCGTGACGGTTTGCCCCAGCCAGCTGACGCCTGATTCGATCCAGCCCATGGGCGCCTCGCCCAGGGAGAAGGTGAGCCAGAACACCGCATACATCACCGCCAGAAAAATGGGGAGGCCCAGCACCCGGTGGGCCAGCACCATGTCGATGCGCCGGCTGATGGCGCGGGCATCGGGGCGCGAGTGGGCCAGGGTCACCTGAGCCAGCACGCCATCGATGATGATGGCAAACCGCTGGCTGCGCGCCAGGGCACCATCGTCGTCCAGTTCCAGTGTGGTCCTGGTGTCCTCCAGGACAGCGGCGATCTCGGGCTGGGGCGCCCGATGTGGCCGGCTGGCCACATTGAGAATGGCCGACCTCAAGAGATCCACACCCAGCCCGGTGTGGGCGGCGGTTTCCACTACCTCGACGCCCAGCAGTTCACCGAGCCTGGGTAAATCGATGCGCTGGCCGGCCCCCCGCGCCTCGTCCGACATGTTCAAACAGAGGACCACCTTCGACCCCGTTTGCAGCACCTGCAGCAGGAAGGTCAAGCTGCGGCGCAGCACCGTCGAGTCGACCACCACCACCGCCACATCGTGGTCGCCCTTCAACAATTCGTCCCGGGCAATGCGCTCTTCCGGGGAATAGGACGACAGGCTGTAGGCCCCCGGCAGATCCCGCATGCTCACGGTGACCTGATCGCGGCTCCATTTGCCCTCGCGCTTTTCCACCGTCACGCCGGGATAGTTCCCCACCCGTTGCTTGGCGCCTGTCAGCGCATTGAACAGGCTGGTTTTGCCCGAATTCGGGTTGCCCACCAGCACCGCCTTGATGGTGTCTGCCGCCTGGTCCGGGAGAATTTGCTTTTCCGATTTCATCTGTTAGACACCTCTAACTTGGGGTTCAAAAAAAAGCGCGGTCACTGGACCTTGACCGTCACGGACTGGGCTTCGGTCATGCGCAGGGCCAGTTCGTAGCCTTGTAGCTTGATCCACACCGGATCACCCGCAGGAGCCACCCGGGCCACCTCGATCAAGGTGTTCGGCAAGATCCCCATGTCCAGCAACCGCTGGCGCAGGGCACCCTGACAATCCACCTGCATGATCCGGCCGTTCTGACCGGGCTTCAAATCGGCAATGGTCATGCGGGGTATCCTCTCCTGCCCCAGGACGGGCAAGGCGTCACACTCGTGGACACAGGGCGGCACATTGGCGTGCACCGCAGAACAGGACAGGAACCGCTCCACGTGTTCCTTGCCCTCGGGACAGATTTCCATGTACTCGAACAGGCGCACCAGCTGATCCACCGTTTCGGGAGAGAGGGCGTGCTCGGCTGCGCAGGCGTCTTTCTCGGCCAGCTTGTCCGGCAGGTTCAGCACGGTGCTGAAGAAGCGGCGCAGCACCCGGTGGCGAGAATACACGCGGCGGGCGGCCTCTTCCCCGGTCGGGGTCAGGCC
>JAZBOO010000297.1:0-2398 GCA_036351155.1 Candidatus Krumholzibacteriia bacterium
CTGAAGATCAGGCGGAAGGTCTTGGCCGAGGTGTAGTCCACGGTGATCTGTTCACGGTTGAACGAGGCCACGGGCACGCGCTGCAGGAGCAGGTCCAGGTCGGCATGGTTCTCCAGGGTGATCTCGATGGGAAAATCAGTCCACTCCTTGACCACCCACTGGGGCAGTCCGTTCCGGTCGACAGGAATGTCCTGTTCACTGGCCCAGGCCGCTCCGGCCCAGCTCAGAATCAGCAGGCCGGCCAGCAGGCCCAGCCCGAGACGTTTTCCGAAAACACTCTTCCCCTGGATCATGAGGATCACCCTTCATCTGGTTGGAAAAATCGTCGCCTACGAAAGTCAACACAGCCCCTGTGAAAAGAGGCAATTTTTTCATAAGTAATGATAACACATTGGGATCCTGAAAATCCACTGACAGAACCAGATCGGCTATTTTTTTGGGTCTAGGGATATGTTTTGATATCAGATATCCTCACTTTGATCCATAAAATGTCACGGGATGGAGACAGGAACCTCGAAAAAAAGGGCCCCTGCCGAAGCAGGGGCCCAGGGTGTCATCGGTTGCCCGAGGACAATTACTTGACGAGCATCATCTTGTCCACAGCGCGGAAAGAATCGCTCTGCACCACGTAGTAGTAAGTACCACTGGCCACCCGGCGACCGGTGCGGTCGGTGCCGTCCCAGACCACGGTGTGGCTGGCGGCGGGACGCACTTCGTCCACCAGGGTCTTGACCAGGCGACCGGCAATGTCGTACACGGCCAGCTTCACGTGAGCCTGGCGCGGCATATCGAACTTGATGGTCGTCATCGGGTTGAACGGGTTCGGGTAGTTCCCGTTCAGGGCAAACACCGAAGGCAGGCCCGAGGCGAACTCGACCTGGATCTCTTCGCTGTGACCCAGCTCGGTCTCACCACGCACCATGGCGTAGCTGTAGAACACGACCTGGCCCTGGCTCAGGCCTTCACCGGCATCGACGAAGTTGATCTGACCGGTGTTGCTGGTCAGAAGCTGAGTGTTCAGCCTCTCGGGCACTTCACCGGAGATCCGTCGGTACACGTTGAAGCCGTCGAACAGGTTGACGTCGTAGCTCCAGCTCAGGCCCATGCCACCGTTGGCCTCGACCGCTTCCATGGGCTGCACGCCCACGGCCACCACGCCACCGTCGAAGACGATGGTCACACACCAGCTGTTCAGCGCACCCTGGTCACCACCGGCGTTGTCGCTGACGGTCAGGGTCCAGTCGCCCACCATCTCTTCGCCGATGAAGGCACCCAGATCACCGGCCGGATCCAGGGTCTCGGGGTAGTTACCGACGATGTTGTCGGTGCCGCTGCCGGTGCGGTTGTGCAAGACAACCGAGGTCCCGGCCGGGCTCATCAGGCTGACGACCAGGTCACCCTGATAGGTGTGGGTGATATCCAGGTCCACGGTCACGTCGCTGACGGTGCCGGCGGTGTCCACGGTCACCACGTCGGTGATGGTCTGGTTGTCGTTGATGGCGGTGCCGGGGGCACTGCACGCCTCGACCTCGGCGGTCGGGGTCAACACCAGGTTCACGTCGGTGAGGATCTCTCCGTCACTCAGAGTGACTTCGGCCACCTGCGTGGCCCAGGCTTCCTTGGAAGCGCGGATCTGATAGGTCCCCGCGTACAGGCCCGGGAAGCTGAAGGTGCCGTCCGGTCCGGTCACCACGGTGCCGCCGTTGGGAATGGCGCTGACGGTGATTCCGGAGTGGTCACCCTCACCGGCCAGCAGGGCCTGCCCGGAAACGGTGCAGTTGCCGATTTCTGGAGTCAGCAGCCACATGATGCTGTTTTCCAGCAGGGCATAGCGCACCAGGTCGGCCGCCATGTAGTTGAACGTGAAGAAAACGATCTGGCCACCCTCGGGAGCAGCGTTGGGATCGTAGGTGATCATGGCCGCATCCGTGGGATAGTCCGACCAGTTCAGAGGCATTTCCGCATCGGCCAGGGGAACCATGGAATCGCTGTCACCATAACCGTTGTAGGTGATGCTCATGGGCTGGCAGGCGGGGTTCGGGTTGTTCAGGATGTACGCTTCGGCGTCGGCCACTTCCACGTTACCCGCGGCGTCATGATTCCAGTCGTTGGAGTGCATGACATAGGTGGCGAAGTCGCCGGATCCCGCCTGGTCGTAGCCCAGTTCTCCACCTTCCAGCAGGATGTGTCCACCCTCCTGGGCAAAGGCGACCAGACCGGACTTGAGAGCCGCGTTTTCCAGCGTGCTGGTGTTATCACCGCAGCTGAGGATCACCAGATCGTAGTCCCAGAAGGTCGAAGGATCGGCCACGGCCGCGTCGACCAGGCTCACGAAGTAGCCCATCTCTTCCAGGTCGTTCTTCATCTGGGTGGCGCTCTTCTGGCCGTCGGCGGTGTA
>JAZBOO010000298.1:0-7493 GCA_036351155.1 Candidatus Krumholzibacteriia bacterium
AGTCACCATTTTGTCCACAGGCGAACAAACCACCGGGCGCGGATCAGGCCGCGCCTGCTAAAAAGAGGCAAGAGCATGGCGAACAAGAAGATCGAAGAACTCCGGGCCCGGAAAGCCAAGTTATATCTGGGCGGCGGGGAAGAACGGATAGCCAAGCAGCACGCCGCCGGCAAGCGGACCGCCCGCGAGCGGCTGGGCCAGCTGTACGATCCGGACACCTTCCAGGAAACCCATCCCTTCATGAAGCATCGCTGCACGGACTTCGGGATGCAGGGCAAGGAACTGCCCGGCGAGGGTGTCGTCACCGGCTACGGTCTGGTGGACGGTCGTCCCGTGTATGCCATCAGCCAGGACTTCACGGTGGCCGGGGGTGCCGTGGGTGAGGCTACGGCTCGCAAGATGAGCGACCTGCAGGACGACGCCATGAAAACGGGCGATCCCATCATCTTCATCAACGACAGCGGCGGCGCCCGCATCCAGGAAGGCGTGGACTCCCTGGCCGGTTATGGCGATGTGTTCTACCGCAACATCCGGGCATCCGGCGTGGTGCCCCAGATCAGCGTCATCAGCGGCCCCTGTGCCGGCGGCGCGGCCTATTCGCCGGCGCTGACCGACTTCATCATCCAGGTGCGCCACGAAGGCCAGATGTACATCACCGGGCCCAGCGTGATCAAGCAGGTGACCGGCGAAGACGTGACCGCCGAGCAGCTGGGCGGCGTGGACAGCCACTCCCACTACAGCGGGGTGGTGCACTTCGTGGCCGAGAGCGGGGGCGAGGGGCTGGCCATCGCCAAGCGTCTGCTGTCCTTCCTGCCCTCGAACAACACCGACGACCCGCCTTTCGTGGCGGCCCTGCACGAGGATACCGTGGGCCACGATGAGGCCATGAACGACATCGTTCCCGAGAGTTCCCGTGCGGCGTACGATATGCATGACATCATCAAGCGCGTGGTGGACCAGGCCGACTTCATGGAGGTCCAGGAGCACTTCGCCCCCAACCTCATCGTGGGTTTTGCCCGTCTTGAGGGTTCGACCATTGGCATCGTGGCCAACAACCCGGGGCACAAGGCCGGTGTGCTGGACATCGATTCGTCCACCAAGGGCGCGAAGTTCATCCGCTTCTGCAACGCTTTCAACATTCCCCTGGTGACCTTCGTGGACGTGCCCGGCTTCATGCCCGGTGTCCAGCAGGAGTACGGCGGCATCATCCGGCACGGCGCCAAGATGCTGTTCGCCTACGGGTCGGCCACCGTGCCCAAGGTGACCATCGTGGTGCGCAAGGCCTACGGCGGTGCCTACCTGGCCATGTGCGCACGCAGCATGGGGGCCGACCGGGTGGCGGCCTGGCCTTCGGCCGAGATTGCCGTCATGGGTGCCGAGGGGGCCGTGAATGTCCTTTACCGCAAGGAAATCAACGCCGCCGATGACCCGGAGGCGGTCCGCAAGGAAAAGATCGACGAGTACACCGAGAAGTTCTCCACCCCCTACATGGCCGCGGCCAGGGGGTTGGTCGATGACGTGATCGAACCATCGGAAACCAGGGCCTACATTGCCTTGTCTCTGGAAATCCTGGGTTCCAAGCGCGAAATCAGGCCGGAGAAGAAGCACGGCCTGATTCCCCTGTAGGAGGAAGCGTGAAGGGAACGATCACACCCGAGATGGGGGCACTGGCGGTTTCCGGACTGGTCATCGTGTTCTGTGTTCTGGCCCTGATTGCCGGAGTGGTGGCCGTGTTCAAGCGGCTGGATGACCACTGGCAGGAACAGGAAAGGCAGAACGAGGCCAAGGCGCTGGACAAGGCGCCCACCATCGACGACACGACCTTGCTGCTGATCACCGCGGCCTGTGCCACGGTGGTCGCCGGCAGATTCAAGGTGCGCAGGATCCGCAGGCTCCTGTCACCCCAGACCAAACGTACACCGTGGTCGGCCCAGGGTCGCCTGATCCTGCAGGGTTCGCACACGGTCCAAAGATCCGGCAAGAAAAAATGGTAGTGAACGGCCTGTGGGCCGGACTTCCCAGGGAGTGGATTTCATGAAGTTGAAGATCACTGTCCACGGCGTGGCTTACGAAGTGGATGTCCAGGTTCTTGATGCCAAGGACGAAATGCAAGGCCAGGCTTCTCCTCTGCCCAACATGGCGCCCGTGGCCGCCGCGGGCGCGGTCGCCGCTGCCGGCCCCGTGGCTCCGCCGCCTGCCGCCGCTGGTCCGGCTCCCGCCGGTGCCGCTGGCGCCGTGGCGTCGCCCATCGCGGGCACCGTTCTCGAGGTCAAGTGCAAGCCCGGAGAATCCGTGCAGCAAGGTCAAGATCTGCTGATCATCGAGGCCATGAAAATGGAAACGGCCATCGCCGCCCCCAGCGCCGGCACGGTCAAGTCCGTGCACGTGGCGGCCGGCGATGCGGTGCGTGAAAACCAGGTTCTCGTGGACTTCGAGTAACACGAACCGTATCGAGGAGCAATAACCGTCCATGGACGTTTTATGGGATTTTCTCCAGGTTGGCCTGGTGGGCAATTTCAGCTGGGGCAACATGACCATGCTGGCCATCGGCTGCATTTTTATCTATCTGGGCATTGCCAAGGATTACGAGCCTCTGCTGCTGGTTCCCATCGGGTTCGGTATGCTGGTGGGGAACATTCCTCTTTCGCCCGGCATGAACGTGGGAATCTACGAGACCGGCAGTGTGCTGAACGTTCTGTACAGTGGAGTCACCCAGGGATGGTATCCGAGCCTGATCTTCCTGGGGATCGGGGCCATGACCGACTTCTCGGCCATGCTCTCGAATCCAAGGCTGATCCTGCTGGGGGCAGCGGCCCAGGCCGGAATTTTCCTGACCTTTGCCGGCTCACTTCTGCTGGGCTTCCCCGAGAGGGAAGCGGCGGCCATCGGGATCATCGGCGGTGCCGACGGACCCACGGCCATCTTCCTGTCCAGCCAGCTGGCGCCTCATCTGCTGGGAGCCATCGCCGTGGCGGCTTATAGCTACATGGCGCTGGTGCCGGTGATTCAGCCGCCCATCATCAAGCTGTTGACCAGCCGCAAGGAACGCCTGATCCGCATGAAGCCGTCACGTCCGGTGAGCAAGCGCGTGCGTATTCTGTTCCCGGTGGTGGCCTTCATCCTGTGTGCGGGTATTGCGCCGGGAGCGATTTCCCTGCTGGGCTTCCTGTTCTTCGGCAACCTGCTGAAGGAAAGCGGCGTGACCGAGCGTCTGGCCAAGACGGCACGCAACGCCCTGATTGACATCGTGACCATTCTGCTGGGCCTGTGCGTGGGCGCCAGCACCGATGCCAGCCGCTTTCTGACCCCGGCCTCGCTGAAGATCGCCCTGCTGGGGGCCGTGTCGTTCTGTGTGGCCACGGCGGCCGGCGTTCTGTTCGCCAAGCTCATGAACGTGTTCGCCAAGGACAAGATCAATCCCATCATCGGGGCCGCCGGCGTTTCTGCCGTACCGGACAGCGCGCGCGTTTGTCAGATGGTCGGGGCCCGGGAAGATCCCACGAACTTCCTGATCATGCACGCCATGGCGCCCAACGTGGCCGGGGTGATCGGTTCGGCGGTGGCGGCCGGTGTGTTCCTGTCGCGGTTCGTTTTCTAGATTCGGTTGACCGTCATGAAAAAGGGAAGGCCAGGGGGCCTTCCCTTTTTCCTTTTCCAAGCGGAACTCTAGTTTCGATTGACCTCGATTTCCACATCCTCGAGTTCATCAAGCAGATCTTCCAGCCCGCCGCCATCCATGCTGCCCACCAGGCCCATGATGGTGCCCAGGTCCAGGTCGCCCACGATGTTGGCGAACAGGACCTCCTCGCCGGGTTCGTAGGCCATGACCATCAGGCCCACCAGATCATCATTCTTGTACTTGGTGCTGACCGACAGGATCTCGTCGTCGTCTTTCAGGTAGATCAGGCGTTTCCAGTCCTGCTTCTTCAGTTCCTTGGTCACCCGCTCCACGGCTTTTTCCACCGCCGGGTTATCCCGACCGTCCAGGCCGAAACCCTTGACCCGGATGGACCGAATCAAGGTCAGAATCTGGGCCAGTTCGCTGTCACCATTATCTTCCGCGTCCTTGGCCACCGATTTCAGGATGGCCGTCAGGTCGATGTCCTGGACCTCGGAGGCGTCGTCGGGAATCTCGATCCATTCCAGATCCAGGTAGCCGGGCTCGTTCTCGATCTTTCCGGCCAAGGCCGAGCTGCTCACGGTCAGGCTGAGCAGTGCGACCATCATGATCATGATGCGTGGGGTTTTCATCCTTGTCCTCCTTCAGGGGGTGTCACGAGTACCTTGATCGATCGGGTTAACGAGGTGGGCAGCGCCTGCCCAAAAACTTCCTGGACGGTGGAGCGTTCGGTTTGGTTGAGGATGACCGCAGCCAGTCGCAAGCTGGCGGCGGCTTGCCGGCGCGCCAGGGCGATGTCCTCGGCCGAGTACTCGGAACCCTGGGGGGGAGTCCGAGGATCTTGCCCCTGGGGCCAACCACTGAACACCAGCAGGGCGGCCACCGCAGCAGCCGTGGCCCACCCCGAAATGGCCACCCAGTTCTTGCCGAAACGGCGAGCGGTGTGCCCATCTGGGATTTCCGTGGCCTCGATTTCCCGCAGGATGTTGTCCGTCACCCGTTGAGGGCACGCGACCAGGGGCAGGCCCGAAAGAGCCGCGCGCAGGTGCCGCTCACGCTGGAGCTCGGCACGGCACTCGGGACAGATGTCCAGGTGATCCTCGACGCCGGCAGTTTCGGTCCGGTCCAGTTCACCCGCACAGTAGGGGGCCAGTTCCGCCACGACAGCTTCGCAGGCCGTGAAATCGGGGCTCTGGTGATTGATTTTCTTCATCAGCCGGTCTCCCTTTTCGAAACCAGGGCGGGAAAGGCCTCGGTGTCCAGGACCAGCCGCAAAGCCCGTCGGGCACGATGCAGCTGGACCTTGACCGTGCTGGTCTTCTTGCCCAGCAGGGCGGCAATGTCCTGCAACTTCAATCCCTGGAAATAGTGCATCATCATGATGCTGCGAGTTTCATCCTGCAGGGTGGTCATGGCGTTGAGGATTTCCTGCCTCTGATCCTGCCTTTCCAGGTGGCGGTCAGGATGATCCCAGCTGTCCAGGGAGGCGGGCACCTGTTCCAGATCGCGGCCATCGGGTTGCCCGAGGTGGCGGGTGCGGGTCTTCCGCCGCCGCACATGATCGATGACCAGGTTATGGGCCACCCTGATCAGCCAGGCCTCGGCCTGATCCGGAGGGCCGTTGCCCCCGCTGTGCCACAGGCGCAGGAAAACTTCCTGGGTCAGATCCTCGGCATCCTCGGGGTCGCGCAAGCAGTACAGCGCGTAGCTGTAAACGCGATCCCGGTGGGATTCCAGCAGGTGGATGTAGTCGTTCTTGTTCATGGTAAGTACAAGAACGGACCAGAGGAGGCAGGGTTACACGGGAAGGGAAAAAATCCTGGGCCGGGCGTTACCCACCCGGCTCCGGTTCGATCACCACCAGGACATCGCCGGGGTTGACAGGCTGACCCACGGTGACCGGCACCCGGGCCACGGTGCCTCCCACGGCGGCGCACAGTTCATTCTGCATTTTCATGGCCTCGACCACGATCACCGGTTCGCCCTGGTGCACAACCTGGCCTTCGGTCACCTTGATCTCCACCACCAGGCCGGGAATGTCGGCGGCGATGGTCCCACTGGCCGCAACTCCCCCCAGGCTCTCCAGGGCCATGGCCTTGAGCTCGTCCATCACCGTCATGGGCACCGGCCAGCCATCGATGGTGGTCATGACGTTGCCCTTGCTATCCAGCCCCGTGATCTGGACCAGATGCATCCGACCATTCAGGCGCAGAGAGATGGCCCGGCCGTCCAGCACCGGATAGTGGTCCACCACGTGCGCGGGGCCATCACCCACCTGGACTTCGGTCCGGTCATCGCCGCTGGCCACCACGGCGTGGTGCTGGGTGCCTTCCAGGGTCAGAACATAGCTTTTCTTCATCAGCACGTTGATACCTCGCCTATCGGTTGCCGGTCATGCGTCTGCGGGCGTTCAGGCGCCAGTTGGGGGCGCGATCGGGACAGCTGAGATGACGGCCGTTGGTGGTCTCGGCCCGCCGCATGGCCTCGAACAGGCTGGCGGCGGTGACCAGGGCCTCGGTCTGGCTTTCGTCCAGGGGGGGCAGCCAGTTGCTGCTGTCGAAGCATTGCCCGATGAAATCGGTGGTGTACGATCCATCGCGGAAAGCCGGTTGGGCCAGCACCCACTGGTGAAAGGGCAGGTTGTGCACCGGGCCGTGGAGGGTGAATTCCCGGAGGGCCCTCACGGAGCGCGCGATGGCCTGGTCGCGATCTTCACCCCAGACAATGAGCTTGGCCAGCATGGGGTCGTAGTGGATGGGCACGTCGAATCCCTCGTAGATCCCCGTATCCAGGCGGATACCTGGCCCCAGGGGAATGGTGAGGGAGTGGATCTTCCCGATGCTGGGGGCGAAATTGCGGGAGGGATCTTCCGCATAAAGACGGAATTCCAGAGCCCAGCCCCTTTGCTGCAGATCTTCCTGGCGATAGCAAAGGCCTTCACCCTGGGCAATGAGCACCATGGCGCGCACCAGATCCGTGCCGGTGACCATCTCGGTCACCGGATGCTCCACCTGCAGCCGGGTGTTCATTTCCAGAAAATAGAAATCGCCATCGGGCGCGAGAATGAACTCGACGGTGCCGGCGCCCCGGTAGTTGATGGCCTGGGCCGTCTGAACGGCAGCCTCACAGATCTGCTGCCGTAGCTGGGGACTGAGCGAAGGGGAGGGGCTCTCCTCGATCACCTTCTGGTGGCGGCGCTGGACCGAGCATTCCCGCTCGAACAGATGGATGGCTTCGCCGGTGCCGTCGCCCAGGACCTGCACCTCGATGTGCTTGGGATTCTCGATGTACTTCTCGACAAAGATGGCGTCGTTGCCGAAGGAAGCGCCCGCTTCGCCCATGGTTTGCCGCAGGCTGGAGGCCATCTCGGCGGGCTCGCGCACCACCCGCATTCCCTTGCCGCCCCCGCCGGCAGAGGCTTTGAGAAGCACGGGGTAGCCGATGTCCTCGGCAATGGTGATGGCCACCGCTGGGTCAGTCACTGCCTCGTCGGTGCCCGGGACCACCGGCACGCCGGCGGCGCGCATCTTGCGGCGGGCCGACAGCTTGTCGCCCATCAGGTCCATCGATTCCGCCGTGGGCCCGATGAACACCATGCCCGCCGCCTCCACCGCCTGGCTGAAGGGCCCGTTTTCCGACAGGAACCCGTAACCGGGGTGGATGGCATCGGCGCCGGTTTGCTGCGCCGCGGCCAGGACCTTGTCCGCGACAAGGTAGCTTTCCGAGGCGGGGGCTGGACCGATGGGCACGGCCTCATCGGCCATCAGCACATGCAGAGCACAGCGATCAACCTCGGAATAGACGGCCACCGTGGCGATGCCCATGTCCTTGAGTCCCTGGATCACCCGGACGGCTATTTCGCCCCGGTTGGCAA
>JAZBOO010000299.1:0-22891 GCA_036351155.1 Candidatus Krumholzibacteriia bacterium
AACTGCCCGTCGATGACCATGGTGGCCAGGTTGTTGTCCGTGGTGGTCTGCAGGTCAGGGTATTCCTGCCACAGGGACCCGTCCCAGTGACGGACACCCAGCTGGGACGAATCCTGTGGACGGTAGCGAAACGCCAGCACCGGATGCCCGTTCTGGTCAAAGGTCAGTTCCGGCTGGTAGGTGGTGTTATCACTGGTCATCTGTTCCGGGATGGTCCAGGACGCGCTGTCATGGTGGTAAACCAGGCAGTTGTCCTGGTTGTTGGTGACGGCCATCCAGATCAGGCCCGAGGGGTCGCAGGCCATGTCGAAAATGTTCCGCACGCCCTGCATCAGAACGGTGCTGCCCCCCAGGGCTTCGAATGCGCCTCCGTTCCAGCGTGCCACCTGGTGGGTGGGCTGGTTCATCGGGGGTGCGGCCAGGGAAAAGGCTCCCGCGGGATCGCCTCCGGGCTGGAGGGCCATCTGACAGTAGCCCACTTCCGCGCCGGCGGAGACCGCGCCTGCTGATCCGCCCAGGTAGGCCCAGTCGCCCAGCAGAGGATCCCATCCTTCAGGCTCGGGCTCCTCCTCTTCCCACCTGGCGTACAGCTGCACATCGGCACCGCCCATGAGGAAGGTGGATCCCGCCGAATGAGAGGTGCCGCTGCCGCTGGCGGCGGTGTTCCAGCCATCAAAGACATGGCCGGTGAGGGCAAGGGTCCCGGGCTCCGCCACGGTCACCTGGTCGCCTGTTTCGTACTCCGTGGTGTCGGAAGGCACCTGGCCGGAGTCAGCGCCGTTGCCGTCGTAGTGCACGCGGTAGGTGTCAGGGTCATTGTTCTGGTTCGGAGGCGAAGTGGGTGAGGAATCATCGCCGGAGCAGGCGGCCAGTGTGGAAATGATCAACAGGATCAAGATCAAGGTGGTGATCTTCACGGAATGCTCGGGGAAGCTCTTCATGTTTTGCTCCAGGTTGTGCCGTTGGCCGGTAGAGGAGAATCTTCACCGGGTAAACACGGAGCGGGGGGTGGAGAGAGTTGCGCTATCCTGAAGTTTTTTTGAGCTCTTCCCTCAGCAATACCCGGGCGGTGTGCAGGCGGGAACGCACCGTGGAAACGGGTAAGCCGGTGACCATGGCCATTTCCGCATACGAGAACTCGAGGAAGTGCCGCAGGATCAAGAGCACCCGGTACTTGTCATCCAGGGCGGTGAGCCCCAGCCGTACCCGAGCGGCGCGTTCCTGGGCCTCGATCTGGGCGTCGGGGGTGGGATCCGGGCACCTGAGGTCCTGGTTCGCCAATGACTGGGTGAACCTGTTGCGGTGGATCTGATTCAGCGCACGGTTGATGGCAATCCGGTACACCCAGCTGAAGAACCGATGGTTCGGATTGAAACGGTGGATGTTCTCGTAGGTGGCGATGAAGGCGTCCTGGGTGACGTCGGCGGCAGCATCGGCGTCTCCAAGAAACTGGAAAACGGAACGCTTCAGGGAGGGCTCGTATTCCCGGACAAGCTGGGCAAATGCGCCAGGGCGTCCCTCCTGGACCTGCTGAACCAGGTCCTGATCCCAAGTGGTCACGACCTACCAACCTTTGCCTCCCCCAGGCAGATAGACAGGTTAAACAAGGGGACCGGGGCCCGCCATTTGCCCGGTGGGCGAGTCCCGGCCCCCGCTTGTGAAATCTCTTCAACGCACCAGGGTTATCCGATTGGTGGACACCATTTGTCCGGCCTTCACCCGGAACAGGTAGGCGCCCGAGGCCACCTGGCGGCCTTGCTCATCGGTGCCCTGCCAGCACATGGTGACCGGTCCGGCCGCCATGAACTCACCTTGTGCCAGCCGCTTGACCAGGCGGCCGGAAATGTCGAACACTTCCACGTCCACCGCGGCCGGCGACTTCAGCTCGAAGTTGATGCTGGTCATGGGGTTGGCTGGATTTGGCGCTCCCGTGACACCCCCCAGGAGTCCGGCCTCGGGGTCGGTGAAGTGGGGGTCGATGCCGTCGCCATCGTGGTTGTTCACGAACGCCTTCACCAGCTTGTAGACCGGGCTGTCCTGCAATGAACACGAGACGATGCCGCAATGCTCGTTGTACCAGAAGTTGCAGTTTTCCACCCGACCGTCGGGGTAGATCTCCGACAGGAAAACGCGAAAACACTCGAACGCCCCGGCCGGGCAGGTGATCCGCGCCTCTTCCAGGACGGCAAACACGAAGTGGACCTGGGAGTCCACGTCATCCGGGTTTGGTTGGGCAGGCCGGCTTTCCTTCCAGGTCTGGCCCACGGTCAGGGGGGCATCGACCCAGAGAATGGGATCCTCGTAAAGCTGTTCGGGCAATTTTCCGTGGTAGAAGACATCGCCTGCGCTGTTGCGGCTGAAGATCCGGTCCTCGGAGGAGAGGACCTGTTGCCCCAGCAGAATTTCCCGGTGCATCTTGACCAGACCGCTCTGGTAAGGGGTGACCACGGTGTGCATGCGCTGGGGCGCAGTGTCACTCCAGCTCACGGAGTTGAACCACTTCTCGGTGTTCACGGTCAGGTTGACATAGCTGGAGCCCAGGGCGGCGCTTGCGGAAAGCAGAAGTATGCCCAGGACGCAGAACGAAAGGATAATGCTGACGGTTTTCATAGTGTTCCCTCCTGACAAGGCCATGACATTCCGGCGTGTCCAGTGCCGGGGAACAGCTTTCCAGGAAGAAAATCAAACAATGTAAGCCGCGTCTGGGCATCGCCGCTTGAACACCAAATACAAACGAGGGGGCGGATCGTTCGGATATTTCTGAAGGTCAGGTGATGATCCTGGTCACAGCGCCCTCTCGGTGGAACATGGCCTGCCGCTTTACCCACAGCATGAGCCCCGCAATGCCCAGCAAAATAAAGGTGTCGTAGGGCTGGGCGTCGGGCCAGAGGGGGTTCATCAGCTGGAAATGCAGCACCCCGGCCAGCAGGATGCTCCCGCGCGTAGCGTGGAAGAGCGCACTGGCGATCACACTGATGGCCACGGTGCCGGCCAGGAAGGGGGTGAAGGACCAGGCGCTTTGCTGGGTGCCGCTCAGCAGAAACGCGGGCAGATGCCAGAGGCCCCAGACCAGGCCCAGGATCAGGGCGGCCCAGACGGGAGCAACCCGGCGTTGCAGGAGGGGCAGGGCGTAACCGCGCCAGCCGAACTCCTCGATGGGGCCCTTGATGGCCGCCAGGGCCAGGGCCAGGAACAGCGAACGCGCCGAGGTGAAGGGCCATGGCTCGGCAAACAGGGTGCCCTTCCACGCCGCTCCCAGGTAGAACACCGCCGGCAGGCCGATCAGCAGAAAGGCGGCCCAGTCCCGGGAACAACGCCAGAGGGTGGCTCTCCGGAGAAAACGGTCCAATCCGCGGGCTCCCTCATGGCGGGCCACGAGGCCAAAGGCCGCAATCGCGGGGGCGTAAACCGCCAGGTAGAACAGCGGATGATTGCCGGTCAGCTGGCCGAAGGTGGCAGCCATCTGGTCGGGCAGGAGAATGAAGAGCGCCAGGATACCCCAGGCCAGCCCGAAGGTGACGGCCAGGAAGGGCACGAGGGAGCGGACGGGGATCCGGTCGGTCCGGGACTGGGTCGGTGAGGTGTTCATGTCATGCTCCTGGGTTGGGGTTCCGGTTTTCTAGAAGCTGTATGCTGTTCTGAACAGGAAGGTTTGCTGGTGCCTGTCGACGGTGTACGGGCTGTCGGCCGCATCCCCGGTCAGGATCGTTTCGCTGTAGTACAGTGTCAGGCTGAACTCGGACGAAACGCGGTAGTTGACGTGGAGAGCCGCTTGATAATCCCGCAGGCCGGCGCCGGCTTCGAATCGGGTCAGGGCCTTGGTTTCCTGGTCGAGGGCGAACCACCCCTGGGCGTAGCTGCTGTCCATGAGCCCCAGGCTGGTCAGACCGGTGATGGTCAGAGCGTTGCTGACCTGGACAGGCAGCAAGTACTGGAGACGCAGGACAAAGCCATGCCGGTTGATCTCTTCGCGGTCCTTCTGCTCGAAGGTGGTGTTGATGGGGTGGTAGCCGAGGGCGGTTTCCAGCACTCCCAGTCTGGTGGGGTACTGGAGCCTGGCCTCGAGGACCATCGGGGTGGTCACGTCCGGTGTGCCGGCCAGGCGCGCAAGTGTCCGTTCGTCATGTTCCACGGAGAAGCCGAGCACGGAATACTCATCGTGCCGGCGACGGTTGCCGAAGTTCGCCCGCAAGCTGGTGAGCAAACCCGAACGGGCGTTCCGGTGGGAAACCCCGAAGCCATCGAGCGGCAGGCCGATGAACCAGGTGGTGGAACCGGACTGCCGGGTGGCCCGGATTTCCGGCACCGGGGTGACATAGTGCTCGCTCGAACCGAGGTAGGTGTTGGCCACCAGGAAGCCGGCGTCGGCGGAGAGGTTCCAGTTTGATTCGGCATGGGCGGCCGGTGTCATCCGCAACACTGACAGCACCGCCACAATGATCAGCAGGACTTGTCGTTCATGGCTCCCGGCCTTGAGGTGTCTGGTCTGGCCGGTCCTGGATCCCGTCTTCATGGTCGTTCCACTTTCTCGCTGGTGGGCCGTATAATCCGCAGGGTTTCAAGCGGAATAAGCGGGAATCATGCCATTGATTAAGTGGTTTGATATCAGTGGTTTGATGTGTTTTGACGTCTGGCGGGTGTGACGGGGGACCACAGTTCCGGGAGTCGGAACGGGCCACCTGTGAAGAATGACGACAGAATGACCTGCCGCCGGGAAGGGAGAAGTGAAGCTTACCGCAAGGCCGCCTTGGGCGTGCGGTCGGCGTGGTACAGGCCCCAGTGCTTCTCGACCTCGTCGGGGTGGGGGCCGCCCTTCCAGTTCTCGTCGAAGACCTCGAAGAAGAACATGGTCACCTTGCTGGCGCGGGCCCAGGCCCTGGCTTCGTCGAAGAACACCTTCTGTTCGGCCTCGCCGAAGGCGCCCTTGATCAGCCGGGCCTGTTCACCCTCGTTGTGCACCATGGTGGCCCAGCCGGTTTCGCCCAGGACCACCAGGCGGTCGGGGTGTCGCGACTTGATGTCCGTCACCTGCTCGTCAAGCCAGGTCACCGACTGCTCCAGCTGCAGACCGTTCCACAGGGGATGGGCGTGCATGGTGATGAAGTCCAGCTCCGGAGAGAGGGTCTGGCTTTCGGGCTTGTTCCAGTAGTTGTAGTCATCGGCCACGGTCACCGGCACAGTCACGGCTTCTCGGACCTGGCGCACGTGGCGGATCAGGTCCTCCAGAGGACTGACATGGGCCGACCATGACACCTGCGTCTCGTTGCCCACGCAGACGGCGGTCACGATGTCGGGGAAGGCTTCGGCCAGCCCGATGCCTGCGGAGATCTCGTCCTGGTTGGCCCGCGCAGCGTCAGGCGCGATCCAGATGCCGAGCATCACCTTCAGGGGTAGCTGGTCTTCGTGAATGATCTGCAGGATGTCTTCTGCTGGCCCCGTTGCTCCGTAGATACGCATCAGTCCCCAATGCGACGCAATCAGGTGAAGATCTTCACGCAGCTCCGCGACCGAGGGGTGGGGACCATCAGGCCCCTGTCCGTCACGGTGAGGGCCGTAGCACACGGCCTCGACGCCCAGCGGTTCAAAGGGACGCACGGTGAACTCCGCCTCGGACCCTCCGTCACATCCGCCCACCAGCAACGGGAGCATCAAGATGGAGATGAGCACTCTCATGACTTGCCTCTCCGGGCTTCCAGTTCCAGGCGCACCTCATGTGCCCGTTCCTCGGTGATGGGGAAGGTGGCCACGGCCCAGATGGCGATGGCCGAGGTCAGCATGGGAACACCGGCGTCGAACAGGCGCAGCATGAAGATGGTGTGCTCGCTCTGGGGCCCGTCCAGGGCCACATCGAATCCCGTGGCGTTCAGCATGTAGCCGCTGCCCACCAGGGCGGCGGACAGGCCCAGCTTGACCATCCACCAGAAGATCGATCCGAACATGCCCTCTCGTCGCTGGTGTGTCTGCACTTCATCGAAATCCACCACGTCGGCGATCATCGACGGCACGATGGTGAAAAGCCCGCCCAGCCCGAAGGCCATCAAGGGTGCAGGCAGCAGGACCAGCCAGGGGATCTCGGGGTTGTAGCACACCCATTTCAACCCATAGCCGACAATGGACAGTCCGATGGACCAGAAGAACGCATGGCGCTTCCCGATGCGCGAGGAGAGCCAGGTCACGAAGACGACCACCGCAAAGGTGCAGATGGCGCCCACCGAGCCGGCCCGACCGATCCAGGTGGAGCCCGCATCGGTGTCCCCACCGAACACGTAATAGATCAGGACATAGGACTGGAAAGAGGCGATCAGCATGAACCCGTTGAACACCAGCAGGGCCGCCAGGCAAAGCTTGAGGAAGGGCTTGTTGGACATGGTGATCTTGAAGCCCTGGAAGAAATCTCTCATGGCATGACCGACCGAGCGTCGAGGAGTATCTGGATCTGCCTCGGCCGCGATGCTGGCCATTCTCTCCCTGAGCACGATGGCCGGGATGATGCCCAGCAGAATGGTCACCACCCCGATGACGATGGCCAGACCGCGGGCGCCCTCGATCTGATCGGCGAACCAGCTGTCATTCTCCATGATTTTAAGGAACCACGGAGAGGCGACGAAGGCCAGCTGACCGATGAAGTTCTGGGTGCCCATCAGGCGGGTGCGCTCGTGGTAGTCGGGCGTCAGCTCGTAGCCCAGGGCCACCCACGGTGTGGCAAACACCGTGTAGGCCATGTAAAAGAGGATGGACATGCCCAGGAAGTAGATGAAGTAGAACGTATGGCTGTGGCCACGTGGCAGGAACCACAGCAGGGCAAAAAGAACACCCACCAGGATGGCGCCGCCGAATATGAACGGGCGTCGTCGACCCCAGCGCGTCTGGGTATTGTCCGAGATGAAGCCCATCATGGGGTCGGTGAAGGCATCGGTGATCCGGGGCAATGCTCCCAGCCAGCCAACCCAGGCCGGGTTCATGCCCAGACCCAGGTTCAGGACAATCATCATGCCGCCGCTGGCAGCACCCAGCAGATTGTTGACGAAGGCGCCCACGCCGTAGGCGACCTTGTGACCGAACTTGATCCGATCTTCCGGGGCGGTGAGATGGTGTGCTTTTGCGGTCATGCGTGTTCCCGTCTGGTTGCGGGGAAGAGGCAAGTCTTTGTACGGATTTCGAACAAAGTATCCTGAATGGTCAATACCGGTCAAGTGGAAATCACATGAAACTTGGTGTCATCAATTTTTTTTGAAAGAGTAAAGGGCGCCTTTTCCTGGCCCCCTGCGGAATTTTCCAGGGAGGCGGGAAACAATATAGATTTGGTAGGCTTTTCATTGTGGGCAGCTTCTGAGTTGATGATTGAGTTGAAAACTGTCGGTACGGGGTTCCCGCAATGACACCATCTCCGCGGCACGGTTCATCCCCAGCGAAATATTTTCTCACATAAAAGCAATTTTAGACTTGATTCGGTTTCCGAACATAGTCTATAATAGCTCCATCAACATCCTTCGCGCGCGGGCTTCGCCGTCATCTCCTTGCCCACTGGAGTGGCGTACCAGACCGCAGATAACATGTGGGTCACCCATTGAACGAGAGGTCAGAGAAATGAAGTTCAACGTTAAAGCACTGTTTGCCATGGCTGCCCTGGTGTGCCTGATTCCTGCCGCCAGCTTTGCCGCCGTCGGTTCCTACGCCCAGGACTTTGAAGGCATGAACCCGGCCGACAACGCCGCCCTGGCCAATGATGGCTGGCTGATCTTCGCCAACGTTTTCGCTCCGGACATGAGCTACCTGTATGGCTATGGCGTGTTCACCGCCCCCAACAACAGCGGCAACTTCTGCCAGGTGGACATCAACCAGGGTGGCGCCGAGCAGGGCATGAACCAGCTGGCCGTCTTCAGTGACTATGCCAATGTCGATCACGCCGCTGGCAACATCATCGAGGCCCTGGTTTTCCAGGAGCGCCCCATCGAAGCGGGCGACGAGGGCACTTACGTCTTCACCTACCAGGGCAAGCGCGGAAACCTCGAGGGTTCTTCCACCGCCCTGGCTTACATCAAGACCCTGGATCCCAACGCCGGTTACGCGACGACCAATTACATCACCCTGGACATGACCACCGCCCCGACCGACTGGGCCAGCTACGAGCTGAGCATCGAAGTCGACAGCAGCCTGGTGGGTCAGTTGCTTCAGATCGGTTTCCAGAACATGGCCACCAACTACGAGGGCTCGGCCGTTTTCTACGACAACATCCTGTTCGGCCTGGATTCGGTGGCCACCGAGCCCAGCACCATGGGCGGGATCAAGTCTCTGTACCGTTAATTTCTGGGTGCGTCGATAAAAAAAGGCCCGACTTCGGTCGGGCCTTTTTGCGTCTGTACCTCGGTCACCCCAGAAGACCCGCCAAGCCCGGCACTCGCCGGGCAATCGACACGGCCACCTCACCCAGCTCCTCGATGCGCGCCCGCAGGTCGGCCTGGGACAGGTTCACCCGCGAGGCTTCCTTGACCACGGTGACCAGGGCGTCGTACACCCGCAGGTCGGTCACCTCGGGGGTGATGGCGTCGATCTCCTCGCGGGACATTCCCATCAAGGCGTCCATTTCCTCGCGGTACTTGCCCCGGAACGACTGGTCGGCGTAATCGAGGGCCCGCCGCACGCGCTGTCGAAACAGGCGGCGGCGCTGATCACGGCTCAGGCGGCTGTTGCTCATGGGTTCAACACTCCATCTCCGGGGTCTCTTTCGGTCAGTTGTCGGATCCTGGCCGACAATTTATCCGACAATTTATCCGGCAATGTGTCCAGTGGCTCGGCTCCACGGCGGACCTCTTCCAGCAGGCGGGCCAGCTCCTCGGAAAGCCCGGACAGGCCAAGGGCCACGGTCCGGCGATAGTCCTGCAGCCCCACATCTTCCAGCAGCTCGGCCTGGGCCTCGTGCACCTTGACCACGCTGGCCAGATGACCGGTCACCACGGCGTTGGCGGTTTGCAGCTGAAGGAAGGCCTGGTCAATACTCTCCAGCACCGCGGCCCGCTGCGTCAGCAATGGTGCACGCAATTCCTCGCGAAAAGCATCGATCTGATAGGACACCTCCTCGGTGTAGATCATCAGGATGTCCAGGGCGTCCAGGCTGTCGGGGTGCGTGGCTGCCAGGGCATCTTCGAATTGCTCCACCAGTTCCAGTGAGATCACGGTCTCCTCGATGATGAAGGGGCGGTAAACCTCTTCGACAAAGCGGTCCACCTCGCGCAGCAGGAGATCGAAATGAGCCAGGGCCAGCTGGCGATTGGCCTGGTGCACGGCACCCAGATCACGCCCGATGGTGGCCGATAGCTCGATGGATGCGCGGGGAGTGGTGGAACAGCCGGTCAGAGATACCGAGGCCAGAATCAGAAGCCCGCAGGCGGCGCAAGCAATCAACGGATTTTTCATGAGTCCCTCCTTGCGCACTATCTAATCTCGGGAGCCCGGCGGCGCAACGGTCACTCCGTTGATATGTTGATCTCACAGGAATCCATCGATCCGCTGGGGAAAGGGAGATAACCATGGCCGTCGTTCACTTCGTCACCAACCGCAACCCCGAGCAGGGGAATCCGCCCACGAAATACGGCAAGAGCTTTCATCCCATGGGAGCCGACTATCTCCGCTTCGGGTGGGCCACCGTCATCGGCAAGAAGGTGACCGTGAAAACGGCCCCCGAAAAAATGGAGGTGAGCCCAGGGGAGAACCAGCTGCTGGGCAGCGCCTCGGTATTCCAGGAACTGCACGACGCCATGCTGGCCGGACGCGATACCATCGTCTACATCCATGGGTACAATGTCGATTTCAACGAGGCGGCCCGTGCTGCGGCCAGGGTGCAGCGGGTGTACAAGGGGGGCAAGGCCAACGTGGTCATGTTCACCTGGCCTTCGGATGGGTCCTTGCTGCCGCTGCTGGCCTACAAGAGCGATCGCAGCGATGCCCGCGCCTCGGCGGTGGGTTTTGCGCGGGGAGTGCGCAAGCTGATCGATCTGATGAAGGCCATCCGGCGCGATCCCGAACAGCTGTGCCACGCCTCGATCCACCTGATGTGCCACAGCATGGGCTGCTACGTTCTGCGCAACGGACTGCAGGAGGTGCGCAAGTGGGGTGGCCTGCCCCGGGTGTTCGATCAGATCTTCCTGTTTGCCGCCGACGAGGACTACGACACCTTCGAACATGAGCACAAGCTGGCCCTCTTGCCCGAGCTGGGGCAGGCGGTGAACGTCTACTTCAACACGGGCGATGTGGCCCTGTTCACCTCGGACCACACCAAGGGCAACCCGGCGCGACTGGGATCACGCGGTCCGCGGCTTCCCTTGCAGGTGCCCGGAACGGTGACGCTGGTGGATGCGTCGCGCATCGTGGGCGGCACGGTGGAACACTCTTACTACCTGGACGACAAGCGGGTGATCCGCGACGTGAACCTGGTACTCAGGGGGAGCGGGCCGGACATTCCGGCCACGCGGAAGTACGTGGCCTCGGGCAACAAGTACGTGTTGAAGAAGTAGGTGCGTCCTACTTGGCGAGGATGACGCGGGGGCTTTCGATGAAGCCCCCTATCTTCGCAGCATGGTCTCGGGCACGTCCACCCGGATCTGGGCGACGGTGCCCTGGCGGCAAAACAGCTCCCGACTCAGGTCCGGGCCAAGGTCCAGCCCGGGGATCTGCCGGGTGGTTCCGCCGGTCAGATCCACCTCGATCTTTCCCTGGCCGGCGGTTTTGCGGTACAGGACAGGCACCTGGCAGCAAGTGAAGGCCATCATGCCTTCGTCCAGGTTGACGGTGCCGGCTCCGCCGTTCAGGTTCCAGAAGGTGAAGGCTCCAGGTTCAGTGGAGAACTCGGCTTTTTCCAGCAGATAGGGAGAAAAAACGAGAGACCCATCGACCACCTTCAGCCCCAGTTCTCCGCGCCGGGTCAGGATCTCTTCCTTGACCTGGCCGGTCATGCCGGGCTGACGTGCCCCGCCGTCACCGGGGGTGTGCGAGTAGGGGTCGGTGGGAAAGGCCCCGTAGGCGGACGCGCTTTTCTCGTAGCCCAGGCCACTTCGAATGCGCAGATACATGCGGGCCAGACCCTCCCGGGTGGTCTCCGCCGCCCCGGAATCGGCCGCCTGGTGCGTCACTTCCTGTACGGCCAGCAGCAGCTTGGCCACCATGTGCCAGTAGATGCAGCCGATGCCCTCGTAGCCATACATGTAACCCGAACGCCCGGTGTAGCTGTCATGCTTGAACACGAGGGTGAACAGGGCCACGATCGCGGCACGATCGGGGGCCACTTCGGGATCCGTCTCCTCCAGTCGATCCAGGGCCTCTTCCAGGTCGCGGACGTTCTGCAGGCTCCGGTGAAAACGGTACACACCGAGATCATCCCAGGCGAGAATGTCGCCTTGCCCGCGGTCCAGCATTTTCTTCAACAGAGGGATGGCCTCGGCCTGTTCGCTGAGCACCACGTTCTTGTCCAGGAAGCTGGGCAGCTGACGGGTGGGGTAGAGCAAGAAGCTGTGGCGGTCGGCGGTGTACAGGGGGCTCCGGTACAGGGCCTCGAGCAGGACCAGGGCCTCGTCTGGGTCCACCAGCCCCGAGCTCAGGGCGGCCACCTGCCCCTCCAGCATGACAGGCAGGCGCTTGATGTTGACCCCGCCGGCCTTGGTTCCCACCTCGAGCAGATTGTAGGTGTGGAACAGGGCGTCTTTGCGGCGGTTGGCTTCGATGCTGTGGTCCACGAAGCGCAGGGCGCGCCGACAGAAGGTCTCGACCCACTGGGTGGACAGCTTGCGGTGGCCGCTGAAGCCTCCGGCATAGACGGTCTCGCGGTAGCGGGAAAACGCGGTGCCCAGGGCGGTCATCAGGCGCAGGCGATCCTGGGGAGAGACCTCGGGGCCGTCGAGCAAGGAGCTTTCCTTTTCCAGCAGTACATCCAGCTCTTCAAACCAGGTGACCACTTCACCGGCCACGGACAGGGGCTGGTCGTCCACCCGGTCCAGCATGTCGGCCAGGAAGGCCAGATAACGCCGCAGATAGCAGAGGGTGACCACGGAAACGCCGCCGGCGGCCAGGGCGTTGTTGGCGTCGTTCCATTCGGGGCGCTGGGTGTTCATCCAGATACCCGCGCCGGGCACCAGGTTCGACAGCTTCGAGAGCGCGGGCACCAGCAGCTTCTCCAGCAGGTTCCCGTGACGGATGTGGCCGTCGGGACCGCGCAACAGCCGGCCGTCGCTCCCCTGGGTGGCCACGCGAGCGCTGATCAGCCGGTCGAGCTGGTGATCGAACACGATGGTCTCGGCCGGGTTGGCCAGGATTTCGGGGAACGACTTGAGCCGGTAGGGCACCTCGGCGTAGCTGAAGATTTCGCGGCCCAGCATGCTGGCCATGGCACCCGGGTCATGGGCCTGCCACGATTCCAGCAGCTTCAGAAGATAGATGATCTGGTGATCGCCCCAGTAGCCGATGTTGCTCCACGGATCATCCGCCTCTTCGGACTCCCAGTCCACCCCCTCGCGCGAAATCCGGTAAGGGTTGAACCCGTCGATGGTGGACGCGTTCAGAAACTTGGCGGTGAAGTGGGGCAGGAACTGGGGAAAAGAGGTGGCCAGGGCTTCCCAGTTCTGGAAGATGTCGCGCCAGTTGCCCTGGTAGTCCAGAGTGGGCAGGCCCTGAGCATCGCGCACGCGGATGGCAAACTGGTTCCAGGGCCGACTGGGATCGCCGTGACGCCGGCCGAAATGCAGGGGCAGGTACTCGAGAGCCAGGCGCTGGGCGTCGGGCGCTTCCAGCTGGGCGGCCAGCTCGCGCACCTGCTCGATGGTCACCGTTTCAGGGAGCGTAGACAGCAGGGGGGCGAACAGCCGGGCCATCTGCGGATTGCGGACCTCGAGGAAATCCCGGAAATCGGCCACGCGCACCTTGTCATTGTCGTAAAAGACCCCGCCGCGCATGCAGTTGTACAGGACATTGGCAAAGTGATGAGCCGATGACGAGGTCCGTGCCGAGAGCTGTTGCCCGTCGGCACTGGCGATCAGGCGTTCCAGCTCCCGCTGACTCCGGGCCAAGCTGGCTTCCAGGGTGGCGGCCAGGTCGGATCCCTCGCTCAGCAGCTGACGCAGGTGGGCAATCTGAAGATGATCCAGACCCACATCGGCCACCAGGTGCCAGCGGGTGAACTGCCCCGGCTCCAGGTCCAGGGTGCTGGTCACCAGGTAGTTGCCCCGTCCGCCCAGGGCTTCTCGATCCTCGGCCAGGACCCGCTGGGCGCGGAAGTCCTGGATGGCCTGCAGTTTCAGGTGGGTCTTGGCCTGGTCCAGTCCGCAGCACCACACGGTGTTGGCGGTCAGAACCTCGCGGGCCTCGGCCCGGTCGGTGATACCGGCGGTCAGACTGAAGATCCCCAGACCGGTTTCGGGGTCCACGTCGGTGCGCTTGTAGGCATCGACCAGGTTGCTGGCCTGCTGATAAACTGCCAGGGGGGCCCCGTGGGGCAACACGTTCCGCAGGCCATCGAGCAGATCCAGGCGGCGGGCCCCGGTGCCCAGGTTTTCCAGCCGGGCCGAACGCACCCAGCCGAACCGGCTGCTGGCGGACCACTGGTAACTGAAGGCCAGGCCCAGTTCGTGGTTGATCTCCTCGAACACGATGCGATTGCCGGTCACGTTCTTGTAGAGATTACGGTTCACCGCAGGGTTGGTGGAGTTGTCGGCCACGAAGGGCTCCCAGATCACGGCCTGGCCGTCTTCACCCTCGAGACGGATCAGGGTCACCGGTCCCGTGTGATGGTGGGCGTCGTGGAGCTGATCCACCGTCAGATAGGGGAACAGACTGCCGCTGGCATCCACGCGGCCGGCGGTCAAGCCGCCCCCCGAGGTGATGAACATCCACAGATCGGCATCGCTGGGCACACTCAGAAAAAACGGAGTCAGTCCCTCGAAATCCGCGATGCGATAGAACGTGTCCCCGTCCCGCTGGACCCAGCGGCCCGCGGCATCATTGGTCGTCATGGACATCGCCACACAAGCCTTGGTTGTTGAAGGTTGCCCTTCCATAAACTCCACCGTTCAGAATAATTGAAAACCGGGGACCGGGCCAAGCGACCCTCGGCCAAGCGACCCCCGGACAAGCGTTCTACCGGGTCCAGCACTCCACTACTTCAACAGGACCATGCTGCGGGACATCTGGCCCGCCGAGGTCTTCAGCACGTACCAGTACTGCCCGGCCGCGGCGGTCGATCCCGTTTGCGTGCGCCCATTCCAGTTCACGAAATGTGGACCAGCTTCCAGATTTCCCTGGCGCAGGGTCTGAACCTTGCGTCCGGCCACATCGTAGATCGACAGGTCCACGGGACCGGCCTGATTCAGCACGAACTCGATGCGGGTCATGGGGTTGAAAGGGTTGGGATAGTTCTGGCGAAGATCCAGGCCTCGGGCGATCATGGCTTCCGGCACGCTGGATGATTCACCCAGACGCCACACCAGGTTGTCGTAGAAAATGCCGGCGCCCTGGTAACCGGTGGTGGTGTTCGAGAAGCCGAACTGGATCAGCTGGCCGACCAGGCCGGCGTCGATGTCCAGGGCGATGGAGTATCCGCCCCAGGTCTCGGGAATGCTGGTCATGTCCACGGTGACGTAGTTGGTGGTCGCGTATCCGGCACCGGGGTCCAGCGTCTTGATGTAGGCCAGCGCGGTGCTGGTGCCCTCGATGTTCCCCTTCTTGGCCTGAAACTCGAACACCCAGCGGGTGTCCACATCGCCGGCCAGGACGGTTTGCTCGTGGAACACGTTCGATTCGATCAGGTAGCCGTTGGCGTGGTCCTGGTTGTTGTAGTCGCTGAAGACCACCATCTGCTGCAGGCCCTGCTCATCGCCTCCCTGCCCCATGTCGATCTGGCAGAAGGCCGCCCCATCGTTGGGCGCGGGGAAGGCTCCGTACCCATAAAGGTAGTCGCCGGCGCTGGTGGAGACGTTGCCGTAGACCATCCAGCCGTCGTTGGCCAGGGCGGCGATGTCCGATTGAATCAGGCCTTCGAAATTCTGGTTGTAGGGAGTGATGGCTTGTCCGGTCACAGGAACCAGGCAGACCAGCACGGCGACGGCCAGCACGGCGTTGAAGCTTCTTTTCATTGTTTTACCTCCCGGGCCCGGGTGTTGAGCGGGCCATCTAGGATAGGTTTGAGTTGGTCCCGGTCGTGGTTTCCTGCACATTGCTCGGTGTCAAATGATGGCCATGTCAGGAGCGGGAAGCTGTCCCGGCCGGGATAAAAAACGTGAAGACCACCGACCGATAACGCTTGACAGGACGAAAGATATTATACACTATGTTCGGAGTCCGAACAAAGAATTTTCTTTCCTGAAATGGCAGAAAATGTCGCGACGTGAATTTCCGAAGGACTTTATCTGGGGAGCGGCCACCAGCGCCCAGCAGATCGAAGGCGGACGCCACGCCGAGGGCCGTGGGGAGTCCATCTGGGACCGCTTTGCGTCCCTGCCCGGCAAAATCGCCGACGGATCCAACCCCGACATCGCCTGCGACCACTACCACCGCTGGAGCGAGGATGTGGACCTGATGGCCTCCCTGGGCCTGAAGGGTTACCGCTTTTCCCTGGCCTGGCCGCGCATCATGCCCACCGGCCGCGCGCCCATCAACACGCCGGGCCTGGACTTCTACGACCGTCTGGTCGACCGCCTGCTGGCCGTGGGTATTGCTCCTTTTCCCACCTTGTACCACTGGGACCTGCCGCAGACCTTGCAGGACGAGGGGGGATGGGCCAACAGGGAAATCGTGGACCACTTTTGCGACTATACCGAAGCCGTGGTGCGGCGTCTGGGCGACCGGGTCACTCACTGGGTCACTCACAACGAGCCCTGGTGCATCACCACGCTGGGTCATGAAGAGGGCCACCATGCCCCGGGACACAAGAATCCCCGCGAGGCCATGGCGGTGGCTCATCACCTGTTGCTTTCCCATGGCCGGGCCACCCAGGTCATCCGGCGGGAGTTTCCCGAGGCCAAGGTGGGGCTGGTCAACATCCATTGCCCGCCGCAACCCCGCACCAGCAGCGCACCGGATCTGAACGCGGCCCGCTGGTACGATGGTTTCTTCAACCGCTGGTACCTGGACCCGTTGTTCAAGGGCGAGTATCCCGCCGATGCGGTGGCCGACCGGGTGGCCGCAGGCCATCTGCCCGCAGGTGAGATGCCGTTCGTGCAGCCCGGTGACATGGAGATCATTGCCACGGACCTGGACTTCCTGGGCCTGAATTACTACAGCCGGATCGTCATGCAGGCCGGTCCCGAGGGAAAGCCCGAGGCCTTTGTGCCGGTGCCCAGGGAAGAGCTGACGGACATGGGGTGGGAGGTCTATCCCGCCGGGCTGACCGAAACTCTGCTGCGCATTCGCCGGGATTACGCCCCGCCCGCCATCTTCATCATGGAAAACGGAGCCGCCTACGATGTGCCGGCCGATGAAGATGGCCGCATTCGCGACACCCGCCGCATCGCCTACCTGCAGGGACACCTCGAGGCCGCCCACGAGGCCCTGGCCCAGGGCGTGCCCCTGGCGGGGTATTTCACCTGGTCATTGCTGGATAATTTCGAATGGGGACTGGGCTACGAGAAAAAGTTCGGACTTTTCGCCGTGGACCCCTTGACCCACAACCGTATTGCCAAGGATAGTGCCGACTGGTACCGGCAAGTGGTCACCGCAAATGCGGTGCCCGATGCGCCGGAACCCACCCGTGAAGGAGAAAACCGTGCTTCCCAAACGTAATGGCGGACTCGTGCCCCGAACCCGAGGCATACTGATCAGCCTGCTGCTTGTGACCCTGTTGCCGGCTCTGGCTCTGGCCAGCACCATGCAGGAGATCAAGGTGGTGACCGACGAGAGCGGGTCGCGTCTGCAGGTCGATGGCCGGGACTTCATGGTCTACGGCATGAACTGGGGCTACATGCCCATCGGCCAGAACTACACCTACAGCCTGTGGAACCAGCCGGACGATGTCATCGTGGCGGCCCTGGCCCGGGAAATGCCCTTGCTCAAGGACATGGGCGTCAACGCCATCCGCCACTACGTGGGGATGCCGGCCAGGTGGGTGCAGTACGTGTACGAGAAGTACGGCATCTACACCATCATCAACCACCCCCTGGCGCGTTACGGTTTGACGGTCGATGGGGTGTGGTATCCGAACACCGACTACAGCGATCCGCGCATCCGCGCGGCGGTCAAGGCCGAGATCAAGACCATGGTCGAGGAGTTCGAGGGCACCCCGGGTATGCTGATGTGGCTGCTGGGCAACGAGAACAACTACGGGCTCAGCTGGTCCAGCTTCGAGATCGAGGCCCTGCCCGAAGGCGAGCGGAACCACGCCCGGGCGCAGCACCTGTATAGCCTGTTCGGCGAGGTCATCCGGGAAATCAAGCAGATGGATCCGCACCGCCCGGTGGCCATGGCCAACGGCGATCTGCAGTACATCGACCTGATTGCCCAGGAGTGCCAGGGTCTGGACGTGTTCGGTTCCAACGTGTACCGGGGCATCTCGGCGCGGGACTATTACCAGGTGGTCAAGGACATGCTGGGCGTGCCCACCATGTTCACCGAGTTCGGGGCCGATGCCTTCAACGCCGTGGACATGAAGGAAGACCAGGTGACCCAGGCCTACTATCTGCTGGGGCAGTGGCGCGAGATCTACGAGCAGTCGGCGGGCAAGGGCAAGGTGGGCAACGCCATCGGCGGGCTCATCTTCCAGTGGAGCGACGGGTGGTGGAAGTTCCGGCAGGAAGAGCGCCTGAACATCCACGACACCAATGCCTCGTGGCCGAACGATGCCTACCCCGAGGATTTCCGTGCCGGCGAGAACAACATGAACGAGGAGTGGTGGGGCATCACGGCCAAGGGCTATCCCGATGCACGTGGTCTGTACGATGTCTACCCGCGCGCGGCTTACTACGTGCTGCGCGATGCCTTCAAGCTGGATCCTTACGCGAAGAGCACCGACATCGACGCCATCCGTACCCACTTCGGCAGCATCCAGCCCATGGGGGCGGTCCTGGCGGCCCGGGGCGATGCGGCCGCTCTGGAAACGGGTATTCTCAGCAAGGTGCGCGTGTCCAGCCTGCGCATGGAGTTTGAAACCTATGGCACCGGGGGCAAGAATGTCTCCACCCCGGATGTGGACAATCCGCAGACCGCCGCGCCGTCATTCCGGGGCTTCGACAACGCTCAGTCGTTCTTCGCCGAGATCGAGGCCAAGCCCAACGACGCGGTGATCGGCAAGCTGTCGCTGAATGTTCTGGGGCGGGTGGCCAAGAACCCCATCGACGAGATCTTCTACGAGAATCGCGGGCGCCCTCGGGAGCTGACCGACACCGATGGCGAGGATTTCGAGATCAGCTCGCTGGACCGGGTCAAGGTGTACCAGGGCTCGATCACCTGGGATGACCGCTGGTTCATGCTCGACGCCTTCTACCGCACCGGGCATCTGCACTGGCAGTACCAGGGCGATTTCTTTGGCCTGTACCGCGACGCCTTCTACGGCGAGAACGTGGACATCTACAACGGCGAAGCGCCGGTGGGCTTCGAGATCGCCGGCAAGAAAAGCCTGACCGGCCTGACCCTGGCCTTCGGTCCCCAGCTGTGGTGGGGCGCCAATCCGGCGGTGTTCGTCAAGTACCAGCGCCGGGTGGCGGGCTCCGACTGGACGGCCATGTTCCAGGAAGACTTCACCCAGCAGAACGAGCTGACCAGCTCGGTGGCCATCCCCATCCGCACCACGCGCAAGGCCTCGATCCAGATGGCCCGCCCCGTGGGCCCCTTCAACTTCGAGGGCGGCGTGCTGTGGTCTGGTCAGCCGCGTGAAGGCGACAGCTTCCAGCTGCTGCGCGATGATGCCCTGCTGGACGAGGGCAGCACCATCACCTACGACGACATCCTCACCGACACCATCAAGACCGAGGACACCTTCGGCTTCAAGGGCAAGCTGACCTGGCAAAAGGGTCGCTACAACTGGTACGGCCAGGGCGCCTACATGGGCCTGGTGGCCGAGGCCGGTCCCACGGCCATTCCCACCTTCACCGGCTGGGGCTTGAAGGATTCGGGGTCGGGCAACCAGGTCAACGCCCTGACCGGCCTGGCCGTGACCCTGGGCAACTGGCAGGTGGGCCCCAACTTCCTGTGGCAGAAGCCCATCGTGGGGCCCATGCCTCATTCGGACGATCTGGCCGCCACCCAGGGCCGTCCCCGCAACGTGCTGGACGATCCGTTTGCCGTGCGCGGCAACCGCGAAACCACCGCGGGTGAGATCATGCTGACCTACGATCCCACTCCGGCCACCTGGATGTGGGCCTGGGACAGCGATGTGCGGGAAGATGCCGACTTCGCCGCCAGCGTGGGTTTTGTGGTCAAGCGCCACCATACCACCGCCGATGCGGGCCTGTTCATCTCCGACACCGACCAGGTGTACGCCTTCCCCGGCGCCACGCCGGCCCGCGATCTGTGGGAGCTGAACTGCCGGTTCGTCAACCGCTTCGGGTTGTCTCGCCGCATGATCAGCCACCTGGCCTTCGGAACCGTCGAGCCCAACGGCGACAACACGCGTCTGATCCATCGCTTCAGCCTGGACACGCGCATTGCCTGGCCGCATGTGTCGCTGGGCGCGCACTTCAAGGTGAACGACTACGGCCCCTACGACTATCACCGCGACCACAACCTGACCTACCCCCTGCAAGTGATGGGCGACCTGGCCTACACCCTGGGCCGGCCCGCCTGGTTCGGTTACCCCGAGACCAAGCTGGGCGTGCGCCTGACTTACCGGACCCTGGACCGGTTCTCCAACCGCATCTACTACGAGGACCAGCCAGAGCTGGAAGAAGGGGAGCTTTACCCCAACGGGCTGGGCGACGGGAACGAGTGGGAGTTCCGGACGTACCTGCACCTGGTGCTGTAGAGTTCGGCGGCAGACAAAGAAACGGCCCGGTCCTGGCGACCGGGCCGTTTTCTTTGGAAACCAGAGCGACAACTACGGCAGCTCGCCGTACACCCTCACGTAATCCACCAGCATGGTCTGAGGAAACTGGGTGGTTTCGTCGGGGGAGCCGGGCCAGCGTCCGCCCACCGCCACGTTCAGCAGCATGAAGAAGGGGTGGTCGTACACCCAGGTGGCCCCGGCGGGAAACTCGCCCTTTTTCACCTCGTGGTACTTGAAGCCGTCGACATACCACGTGATGCGATCGGTTTCCCACTCGATGGCGTAAACGTGGAAGCCCAGATTGAAGCCCCCCTGGCCGATGGAGTGGCTGTTGCCGATGGCGCCATTGCCCGAGTGTCCGGGCCCGTGAATCGTGCCGTAGATGGTCCGGGGATCGTGTCCCAAAAATTCCATGATGTCGATCTCGCCGCAGGCAGGCCAGCCCACCTGGTCGATGTTGTGGCCCAGCATCCAGAAAGCCGGCCAGATGCCCTGACCCTCCGGCAGCTTGATGCGGGCCTCGAATCGGCCGGTGGCCTGCTCGAACAGCCCCTTGGTCTTGATGCGGCCGCCGGTGTAATCCTGTCCCTGAAACGATTCCTCGCGCGCGGTGATGGCCAGGTTGCCCTGGCCGTCCAGGCTCACGTTCTCGGGGCGGTTGGTGTCATACTCGAGCTGCAGGTTGCCCCAGTCGGTCCCGATGTCGAAAACCCACTTGGCCGGGTCGGGCAGCTGGCCGGCGGGGCCCTCGAACTCATCGGCCCAGGTCAGGCCGTACTCCACCTGCGGAGAATCCTGATCGTCGTCGCCGCAGCCGGCCAGGGCGGCCATGGGCACCAGACAGCACATCAGCACGAGGGATCTCTTCATTCGCTGGCAGCCTTCCGAGTGGCCGGTCCATTCCCGGTGACTGCGGGGAAAACCCGCGAATCCTCCAGCGCGGACTTCAGGACCAGAGTGGCGGCTCCGATGGCCACGGACTTGGGTCCCAGCTCGCTGGCCACGATCTGGGCGGCGGCCACCGAGCTGACCAGGGTGCGGCTGGTGATCATCTTGCGCAGCGGAGCCAGGACCAGCTCGCCCAGCCGGGCAAAGTCGCCGCCCATGACCACCACCGCAGGGTTCAGCAGGTTCAGCAGGCTGGCGACGGCAATGCCGATGTGTTCGGCCGCCTCGTTCACCACCTGCAGGGCCAGGGAATCACCGTTCAGGGCCGCGTTTTCGATGGCGCTGATGGTGATGTCCTTGCCCGAGAGAATGCTGTCGGGGTATTCGGCCAGCAATTCCCAGGCGCGCGATTTCAGGGCCGCGCCACCGGCCATGGTGACCAGGCAGCCACGCAGGCCGCACAGGCAAACCTTGCCGTGGGGATCGATGGCCATGTGCCCGATTTCTCCGGCCACGCCCGTGGCTCCCCGGTAAATCTCGCCGCCGATGATGTGCCCCGAGCCAATACCCGTGGCAATCTTGATGTAGGAGATGTTGTCGACGTCCTTGCAAGACCCCCACCAGTGTTCGGCGAGGGCGCCCAGGTTGGCGTCGTTGTCCACCAGCAAGGGGACATCCAGTTCGGCGCTCAGTTCTTCGAGACCCAGACGGCCCTTCCAGGCCGGCAGCACGGTGCTGGACAGCCGGTCGGGAGACGAGGGATCCACGGGGCTGGGCACGGCCACCCCGATGCCCACCAGAGGCTTTCCGGCGGCCACGGGGTCGGCCAGGCACTGCTGACACAGCTGGGCAATGACCTTGCGGGTGCTTTCGGGTTCGTCGCGGACTGGGTGGTCCTGCGACACCCAGGCCAGCACCTTGCCGCGCAGGTCGGTCAGGGCCACGGCCACATGGGCGCCGCCCATTTCCACGCCCAGGATCACGCAGGCGTCGTCCTGGAACTCAAGCACGATGGGGCGACGGCCACCGCGCGAAGGCCCTTCGCCCACCTCCTGCACCAGGCCGGTGGGCAGGATCTCCTTGATGATCTCGGAAACGGTGGACCGGGACAGTCCACCCAGACGGGCGATGTCGGCCCGGGATATTTTTTGCTTTTCCCAGATCAGACGCAACACGGCGTCGGCCAGGGGCCGGGGATGGCCGGGTTCGGACCGGCGCAACCCTTTCCACATCAGGGTACGGTTATCCATGAACAGCTCTCCAACTGTTGATCAATGCGGCTTGGTCGGGATTGACGGCCAGTGCCGCACTTTACCTGTGCCAGTAAATGTTGTCCACCAGCACCAGCTGGGCGTCATCGGTGCTCAAAACCAGCTGGCCCACGTGGTCCAGGGGAGCCGTCAGCCCGAAATCTTCCAGGGGAATGTCCAGCGACACCCAGTCCCCCGCGGTGAAGGCAGGAGTGGTGGTGGCATCGAAGGTAAGTTCGGATTGCCCGATGACCAAACCGCCATCCCCGTTGAAGGCCACAATCTTGACCCGGAAGTTGGTGCCCACGGGGGCAAACAGGTCCAGGTGCAGGTGGGTCATGTCCGAGGCGTCCACCGTCAAGGACGAGAAGTCGATGCCCACGAAGTTCAGGGCGGCGTACATCTTGGCCACGTTGCCGTTCACGCTGTACTCGGAATCTTCGGCGGTGGAATACTGCCAGTTGGTGTCCCAGGTGCCCACCGGCACGTTGGTATAGGCCCCGCTGAACATCGAGATCACATCACTGGCCGGCAGGGTGGGCTCGGGGGCCGCTGCCGAAGGAGGGTCATACACACTCAGCACGGCCATGCCGGCGGCCTCGGTGCCGTCCATGCTGGCATTGATCACTGTGGTGCCCGAACCGATCAGCTTGATCTGTCCATTTTCCACGGTGGCCACGGCCGGGTTCTGCGAGGTGAAGTCGAAGTAGCTGGGCGAATGGTCCACCCGGATGTCGGCCCCGTCCACATCGAACAAGGTGTAGGTGCCGGCCACATCCACCTTGGCCCCGGTGAAGTACTG
>JAZBOO010000300.1:0-6732 GCA_036351155.1 Candidatus Krumholzibacteriia bacterium
ATGTTGTTGGCCCCGTGCAGGTAGGGCATGGGCTCGCGGCCGGCCGAGGTGTCGATGGTTTGCCCCTGGTCGTCGGTCAGGGTGTAGTGCATGAACACCACGGATTTGTCGGCAATATTCATTGAAGACCTCAAGACATGCTGAAGAAAAATGGACAGGAAGCGCAAACGTGGGCCCTTGGGGGCCATTTGGCCAGAAAAAAAGCCCCGCCCCGAGGGGGGCAGGGCACAGGAGGAAGACGGCTAGCGATACAGCGCCTTGACCTGACCAAGCGACGCCGGCTCGGTGGCCACGCTCTCGGTGCTGATGATCGTCTGCATGGGCTCGAACCCGATGGGATCGGCAAAGGCATCAGAGATCACGGTGTAGAAGCTGGTCAAACCGGTGAAGTCGTAGGTCCCGAGGCAGTCCAGGATGTCCAGGCTGCTGAAGGTTTCACCGGTGTAACCGATGGTCCAGTGAAAGCTGAACCAGGGATCCAGCCCACCGGGCACGTTCAAGCTGGGCAGAATGTTGTCGTAGTCGACCTGGTTGGCGATGAAGAAGCCATCGGCCACGGGGTCGGCGTTGCGGATGCTGAAGTAGGTGACGGCATCGTTGGGCTGGGGGTTGACCAGAGCCACCGGGCCCACCGAGCCGATGGTCAGCTGGAAGCTGGACTGGTCCACCACGTACCCGCGCACACCGAAGCCGCCGGGGCTGGCCACCCAGTTGTCCGAATCGACATTGAAGGTGGCGTATACGGCGTCGCCGCTGTTCACGTCGGCAAACACGCCCTGGTTGACCTGGCTGTATTCCACGGTTCCGATGCATTCGATCTTGACCATCTCGGCCAGGGCGGATCCCGCCAGGACCACGAGAATCAGGGTCATCATTAGGCTTTTCTTCATGTTCAAACCTCCGGGCCGGCTAGACGGAGATCAGGCCGACCAGTGGGGGAACGGGGCAATGGCGAGTCCTTTGCCCTTGATTCCCAATCTAGCACCGGAAGGGGGGCCATGGCTAACACAGGTGTGTCATATACTGTCCCGGACGTCCCAGGATGAGGGAATAATTCCCCGGCCAATGCTCCTTCCCCCGAATCCTCAAAAAAACATGGTTTGGCGCTCGACCTTGGGTTAAGCTTGCCAGGTTGAAGTGGAAAAGGGGTCTTCTGTCGGGGTGTGCCCGGGTGGAGGGCCTGTTTTCTGTCCCGCGCATAATTTCCGCACGTTGTCCTGAAAACCAGCCCTCGTTTCCTCCTGGAGGCCACTATGTCCACAGCCCGCGCGGAGAAAGGCCACCCCAAAGGTCTTTACTCCCTATTTTTCACCGAGATGTGGGAGCGTCTCGGCTTTTACCTCATGCTCGGCATCCTGTTCCTGTACATCACCGACACCGAGCGCGGGGGACTGGGCTTCTCCCTGAAAACCGCCGGTGAGATCTACGGCACCTACATGGCCTTCGTCTATTTCACCCCCTTCGTGGGCGGCATGATTGCCGACCGGTTGCTGGGGTATCGCCGGTCCGTGTTCATCGGTGGTCTTTTGATGGCGGCAGGCTATTTCGCCCTGGGTGTGCGCACCATGCCCACCTTCTTTGCCGGCCTGGCCCTCATCTGTTTCGGCAACGGTTTTTTCAAGCCCAACATCTCGGCCATGGTGGGCAACCTTTACGCGCCCAATGACAGTCGTCGTGACGCGGGTTTCAACATCTTCTACATGGGCATCAACATCGGGGCCACCCTGAGCGCCCTGCTGGCTGCGCCGCTGCGCAACCTGTGGAGCTTCAACATGGCCTTCACCGCCGCAGGTGTCGGCATGCTGATCGGGGTCACGGTCCTCTTGATCAGCTGGAAAGGTCTGGGGGCGGCCGATCGCCAGCCGGAGAATGCCGAGGGCGACTTCGGCCTGAAGCAGCTCTTCCTGACCATCCTGCTGCCCGCCGGCGTGTTCGGTGTGGCCGGATATTACCTGGGCAACGTCATTCCCCTGGTGCAGGACACCATCGGCTCGATCACCTTCGGGTTCCTGATCGGTATGCTGCCGGTGGGCGTGTACTTCTTCCTGCTGGTCAAGCGGGCCAGTCCCGAGGAGAAGCCCGGCCTGGGGGCCCTCATTCCGGTGTACGTGGCCGGTGGCGCCTTCTTCATGGTGCTGCACCTCAGTGGTGGTCTGATCACGGTGTTTGCCGAGCATGACACCGACCGGCAGGCCGAATGGATTCCCTCGGCCACCGAGTTCTACGCTCAGAAGGCCATGCCCAGCTACTTCGACAATGCCGGCCCTGATCTGGCCCGTCCCGACGAACGCACCCTGCTGGTGGTGCCCGACGAGACCGAGGCCATGTTCGGCGCGCGCATTCTGAACGAGTCGGCTGTCAACAGTTTCCGGACCAACATGGCCTACGCCGTGACGGTGAACGACTACACCGGCCAGGACGGGCTGGAAAGCGGTCTGGTCAGCAAGGTGTACCCCGACGACAACGTGGTCGTCTCCCGCGAGAAGGACAGCCACGGGGTGGAAACCACCTCGGTCAAGGTGGTCCCCGAGACCACCGAGAAGCTGGGCGAGGTGGCCATGACCCGGAACATCGAGGGCCAGGAGGTCCCGGTGGTGCTGGTCAGCCGGGGAACCTTTGACGAGGTGTACGAAGGCGTGCCCGAGGATGCTCCGCGCCTGGCTCCCGGCAAGTACGTGCGCCTGCTGAACGCCGAGATGATCACCGGCTTCTTCAACCCCTTCTTCGTGGTCATCTGTACACCGCTGGTGGTGTGGTTCTTCGCCTTCATGTCCAAGCGGGGCAATCCCGTGACCACCGCCCGCAAGATCTTCCTGGGCATGGTGATCACCGCCGCCAGCCTGCTGATCGTGGCCCTGGGTTCGTATCTGGGCGGGAGCGGCTCCAGCAAGATTTCGATGCTGTGGCTGATCGGGTACTACCTGGTCATCACCCTGGGTGAGCTTTGCCTGTCGCCCATGGGCCTGTCGCTGGTGACCAAGCTGTCGCCCAAGCGTCTGGTGGGACTCATGATGGGCGGCTGGTTTCTGGCCACGGCCATCGGCAACAAGATGAGCGGTTTCATCAGCGGGCTGGAGCCCGGCACCCAGGTGTTCGTGATCCTGGCCATTGCCATGCTGGGTGTGGCCGCTTTCATTTACGCCATGCTGCCGCGCCTGAACGCGGCCATTCGCAAGTACGGCGCCTGACCGGCGCACTGATCATGTCGGCCCGGATCTCCCCTGGGGGTCCGGGCCTTGGCCAAGGACGAGGTAGATTGTGAAGCGTATCATCCTCATGTGGCTGGTGACCCTTGTGTTCACCGGCGCATTTCTGGTCTGGCAAAAGGTGTCCGGGCCCACCTACGAAGTGAGGGTCAGCAGCGAGGTGGGGGGCCTGGCCGTGAAGGGCGAGCTGCTGCGCACACACAGCATCAACGGCGACATGCCGGTGATCCTGAACGTGGGCGACCCCGGCCTGGGCAACCCGGGTGTGCGGGGCACCGTGATCTGGCGCCGCTATCCCACCGACGATCCCTGGGAACGCCAGCTCATGACCTACGAGAACGGCCAGCTGCGGACCACCCTTCCCGCCCAGCCCATGGCGGGCAAGGTGGAGTACACGGTGGAGATCCAGTCGGACGCGGAGTTGCGTGACCCAGGCCACACAGGAACTATCACATCGGGCCAGGTCGGGTTCTTTCCCCCGGAGAGCAAGGGTCCGGCCGTGGCGCGATTCAAGGGCGATGTGCCGGGACTGATCCTGGGCTTCCATGTGGTGTGCATGATCCTGGGTATGTTCTTCTCCACCGGGGCGGGCCTGGAAGCCCTGACCCGGGGGCGGCAACTGCTGATCTTGTCCCGCCTGGCCTTCGGCTTCCTGCTGCTGGGCGGATTGATCCTGGGACCGGTGGTCCAGAAGTACGCCTTCGATGCCTTCTGGACCGGCTGGCCTCTGGGCCAGGACTGGACCGACAACAAGCTGGCGGTGGGGGCCATCGTCTGGCTGATCACCATGCTGCTGGTTGCCCGGGGTGCCAGGCCGTCCACCGCAGCGAAGGACAAGCCCGGGCTGCCCTACGGTGCGGTGGCCCGCTGGTCCGCCGTGGTGTCCATGCTGGTCATCCTGGTGGTTTACGGCATTCCCCACAGCATTCACGGCTCGACCTTCGATTACGACACCGGCGAGCACGTGCAGCGCATGTAGCCGGTCTGGTCAGATGAAAAAAGAGGAGGCCCCGGCCTCCTCTTTTTTTGCCGCAGAGCAGCCCGTCAATCCTCGGCCACGCACAGCCCTCTTCTGGCCGCCAGCAACACCGTGCGCACCAGCACGTTGAGCACCACCAGGGTGGTCACGGCCAGCAATCCCAGGGCGGCCCACTTGAAGAACACCAGCTGCGACACCTTGTACATCAGAAAAAACGAGATGGTGAAGGCATCGAGCGGGAACGTGTACCCCCACCAGGACAGGAAGAACGGCACCTTGCGGAACTCCGGAAGCATGGTCACCAGCATGATGAAGGTGAACACTCCGAAGTAGAACAGGACTCTGGCGAAGGGATCGAAGCTGCCCGTGAGCTTGATGTAGGCGATGAAACCCACGCTGGCCGGCGCGATCAGGATGAAGAGCGTGGGCAGCAGCTTGGGGGCCATGGGATCGTGGAACAGCACGCGATAGATGAACACGGCCAGCAGCACGATCCAGTAAACCAGCCCGGTGGCAAAGAAGAACCAGCTGATTTCCGGGTGGAACAGATGCACCCCGGCCACCGGCACCAGGATGGGGCCCACCACGGGAATGAACCAGGCAGGGTTCAGGGTCATCAGCAGCTGGGGATGGTGAAACCAGCGGTACAGGATGATCAGCAGGAACGTCAGGTGCAGCGGCGTGCCGATCAGCCACAGCACCCGGGCCAGGGGCACCTGGCCGATCTCGTTGTAGCCGATGGCCAGAAGCAAGAAGCAGATGCTGAGGGCGGGAAAGAAATTGATCCGGATGGGGTGCCGCCAGTCCTTGCTCACCGCAGCCGGGTAGCGCATCAGCCGCACGGTTTGCATGATGAGCAGGAAGCCAAACCAGGCCGTGGCCGCGAAAAGGATCCCCTGGCCGATGGGCAAATCGACCTGGAAGAAATGCTGAAACTTGAGGAAGGCAATGGCCAGGCCCACCAGGCCCATCACCGAGGGCATGAGGGTGATGGGAAAGTGTTCAAGTCGGGAGCCGCCGGGTGCGTGGGACATGTTCCACCTCGTGTCGAGCGGGAGGCTGAAAGTGGGAGGCCACGGGGATTTGCGACCCGATTGCATAAATAATTGATTTCAAATATACCCTGGTCTACCTTCATTTCAAGTGAAACCCACGCAATCCTTGGCGGAGGAAACAATGTCTAACTCACACAATAACAATATGTTTATCAATCTGATCAGCGCCGCTGCGGCCAATCAGGCCAAGGCCCTGCGTTTCGGGCGGAAGTTTCTGGCTGCCGGCTGGCGGGTGCATCTGTCGATCAACATGGACGCGGTGAACTTGCTGGCTCCGGGGGCCGAACTGGCCATGTGCCCGGTGTCGGGAAAACCGCTGCCCACGCTGCTCGAAGCATTCCACACCGAAGGCGGCCGGGTTCTGGTGGGCAAGGAATGCATGGGGCTGGCGGGTATCAACCCCGACGATCTGCCGGCAGGCTATGAGGTGGCCGCCTTCCCGGTGACCGAGGAGATCATGGCCATCCCCGATCTGAAAATCATCACCTGGTAGGAAGTCCCGGTCGGTTCAAAAACCCACTTGCCGCCCGGCGTTCTGCACTTCCAGCCACTCCTGCAGCGGGGCGAAGTATTCCAGAAGCGCCTCGCTGCTCAGGTCTTCCCCCGTGGCCTGCCGCATGACCACCGACCAGTCCCGGGTGGCCCCCAGTTCCAGAATGCTGTGGAGGTACCGCCCCACCCGTAAATTCCCGTAGTAGTTTGCCGCCCGCACGTCCTGGTCCAGGATGTCCCGGCAAATGTAGCGGTGCAGCTGGTGCAGGATCACCGCGCTCAAGGCGTAGTCATAGTACTGCGCGGGATCGTCGATGATATGGGTCTTGGTCGCAGGGTCGCAGTATTCTTCCCCGCGCTCGGCCGGCGGCGCCAGTCCCTGATAGCGGGCGGCGTATTCCCACCAGCGGGTGTTGAACTGGTGGCGGGGCAGCTCGTTCTCGTACAGGTCATGTTCCCAGTGGGACATGGTGCCGCAGGCGAAGGGCAGGAACACCACCGGGCCCTGCAGGGCCTGGTAAAGCAGCCAGGCGATGGGTTCCGGGGCCTCGCCCATGTCCAGCAGGCCGATCTGCTGCAGGTAAGGCACCTGGTTGCTGGCCAGCTCGGCCAGTGAGCCCACCGCCTCGTGGAAACCACGGTTGGCTCCCCGGCGCAGCACCATGGGCACTTCGGGCCGGCTGTAGGCCAGGTAGTAGTAGATGTGCCCCAGCTCGTGATGCGCGGTGGAAAACCAGCGGAAGTTCGGGGTCACGCTCATGAGCGACCGCACATCCTGGTCCAGGTCGATGTGCCAGGCCGAGGCGTGGGTGTTCTTCTTGCGCAGGGAATCGGCGGGTAGGGCATAGAGATCGCTGCGCTCCCAGAACGTGGCCGGCAGCGGGGAAAAGCCCAGCGAGGTATAGAATCGCTCGGCCTGCTCGATGACCCAGCGGGGCTGCACATCGGTGAACATGGCGTCGAGGTCCAAGCTCTCGACCACCCCGGGCCACCCCTGGCC
>JAZBOO010000301.1:0-2401 GCA_036351155.1 Candidatus Krumholzibacteriia bacterium
AACGCGACTCCGCCCTGATCTTGAACCAAAATCCTATTCTTGAGATAGGTTCCATTTCTCCCCGGTATGGCAAAAAAAACTGTTGCCCGGCCACCTGCCTGCCGATATGTTCCGGTGGAGCAGTTATTTCCATTCAGCCTGCCAGAAGACGGAATCATTACAGAGATGCCCCAAACCACGTCACAAAAGGATACTGAACAGCACCTGGCTCAACCCGGGCACCGCCCGGGCCGGACCCTCTCCCGCGACCTGATTGTGAGCATCATATTCGTCGTGGCCATCGTGTTTGCCATGATCGTTACGTTCACCTACGGTTACATGTCCCACAAGGCCAAGGTGCAGAGCACGGAAACCCTGAAATCCTACAGTGACTACCTGCAAAACTCGCTGGAACTTTCCCTCTGGAATATAGATGAGGAGGGGATTCAAGAAATCTGCAACTCATTTTTCGAAAATGCCCTGGTGGAGAAACTGAAGGTGGCGGACCACGAGGGGGTGGCTATTTTTGAAAAGCAACGCGAAGACCTTGCCCATGTAGTGGAGAAACAAACCGCGATCATGCATGGTGACACGGTGGTTGGCTATCTCGAAATCGCCCTGAGTCAACAAGGCTTTCGGGAAAAGCAGCGCCAGCTCATGTGGTTCAGCCTAATCACCCTGGCTGCCGTCACCCTGGTGCTGCTGATCACCCTTCGGCTCGTACTTAAGGTATTTCTCATCTCTCCCCTGAACGAATTGATTCAGCGTACCGAACAGATATCTCAGGGAAAATACGATTTCGTCGAATTCCAGGCACCCCAACGGGAAATCCGGACGATTGCATCCCGTTTTAACACCATGGCCGAACGGATTCGGAGCCGTGAGAAGTCCCTAAGAGAGGTCAATCAACGCCTCGAGAGGGAAATTGTCGAACACCGGGATGCGGAATCCGCTCTGATAAGCTCACAACAGGAGCTGGATTCGATTATCCGAACGACCCCTGATGTGATTTATCGACTGGATACCGTGGGGCGGTTTACTTTTGTTAGCGATGCGATACGGCGTTATGGGGTGACTCCTGAAGAACTGATGGGTCGGCCCTTTCTGGACTACATTCATGAAGATGACCGGGAGGTTGCCAGATATCGGATTAACGAGCGGCGTACCGGCGCTCGGAGCACCCAGCGGTTGGCCATCCATGCCTTTGGCGATGTCGGCAACCGGGAGCAGGGTGACCCGCAGGCAGTGGCGCTTGAGCCCGTTTTTCTGGTGGATGCCGAGGGGTTATACGTTTCAGGTGAGTCCGATGTCAAGGTTTTCGTGGGTACCCAGGGCATTGCCAGAGACATCACCGAGCAACAGCAAAGTGAGTCCGCCCGGATGGAGAGTGAAGACAGGCTCCTGCTGGCGCTGGATGTAAGTGGTGCCGGGATCTGGCAACTGGAGTTGAAAACGGGGATGTTTCGGGTTGACGAGCGCATCTATACCCTGCTGGGATACAGCGAATCGGATCTGGCCGAGGGCTTGGGGTTTATCCGCGAAAAAACCTCCCTTGAAACCTGGGAAGAAATTGACCTGAAATTCAATCGGCATGTGTCCGGTCGTGCACCGATGTTCGACCATGAGTTCAAGCTGCAATCCAGACAAGGTCAATGGAAGTGGTTTCACACCAAGGCCAAGGTGGTGCGCTACGACAAGGAGGGTCAACCGGAAACCATGGTGGGCATCATCATCGACACCAGTGAACGAAAGGAGTACGAGGCCGAACGGGAGCACTTGGAGCTGAAGCTTCAGCAGGCCCAGAAGATGGAAGCCATCGGTACCCTGGCCGGCGGCATTGCCCATGATTTCAACAATATACTGGGGGCCATATTGGGATATTCCCAACTGACCCAAATGCACACGGCCGACAACGCCCGGGTGCAGGGTTATGTTGGCAATATCTTCAAGGCCAGCGAACGGGCCAAGGGGCTGGTGGAACAGATCCTCACCTTCACCCGGCAGGGCAAGTCCCAGAAGGTTCCCTGTGATATCGCCATCGTGCTCAAGGAGGTGGTGAAGCTGCTGCGCGCCTCGATCCCCTCCACGATCGAGATCGTCCAGAAGATACCCTCTAACCTGGGTACCGTCATGGCCGATCAGACCCAGATCCATCGGGTGCTGATGAACTTGTGTACCAATGCAGCCCATGCCATGGAGGTCCGCGGCGGGACGTTGACCGTGACATTAGAGAACTGCCGGATGGATGAGCATACGGCGGCAAGTGGTGATGATCTGCCGCCCGGCCGCTATCTTCAGCTTTCCGTCAGAGACACGGGTTCCGGAATGGATAAATCGGTGGTGGATCGTATTTTTGACCCATACTATACGACCAAAGCGGTGGGTGAAGGAACCGGAATGGGGCTGGCGACGGCGCACGGCA
>JAZBOO010000302.1:0-13125 GCA_036351155.1 Candidatus Krumholzibacteriia bacterium
CCTCCGCATAGTCGAGATCCCAGTCCAGGCTCCGGCCATAACTGATCAGAATACCATTGCAGGATCCGGTGACATTGCCCGGTTCTCCAGGATCGGTGGGGCCGCTGACAGCCACCACATCGATATCACCCCAGACGTCCTGAATGGTCTGGAACTCCTCGGCCGCGGGCCAGATCAGATCAGCGGCCACCGTGGCGCTGGTGTCTGTCGTGAAGAAGGAGAACCGGTAGTAATTCCTCTGGATCGCATCTTCCTGGTCGACATACTGCACATCGACATAGCCCTGGACCACGTACTTATCGGCACCTTCGGCCGTGGTCCAGGCAAACTCCAGAGCCTCATTCAATTCCAGGTAGAGATCGCTTTCCCCAGCCACTTCGTTCTCACCTGGCAAGGTGATGGTCCCGACACCTGGATCGCTCCCGGCCCCGAAGCTCACTTCCATGGACACCTGGTTGTTCACATCGGGAGTGCAATCTCCCATGAATCCAACACCCCCGCCGTAGAAGGAAAACTCAGGCTCCGGGAACAGTTCCTGGCCATTCATGGTCACACCGGGCATGGTCGTGAAATTGGTGATCGAGACGGCCGCCATGGAAGGATCCTCGGCGACTTTTCGCGGACCGCCCAGCCCCACGAAAGCACTGACGAAGGGCTTGCTGGCGACGGTGGTGGTCGTGGGGTTGTCGTCATCGTCACAGCCGGCCAGGAACACCATCGGCACGACCGCCAGGCTGAAGAGCAACAGGTAGAGCGCGGACTTTTTCATGATTCCTCCATGCATAGGTTCGACTTGTGTGGTTCCCCCGTGGAACCGTTCCGGAATAGCGCGCACAGTGCATGAACCGGGCCGACCCACGGCGGAGAATGCCCCCGGTTGCCTGGCGAATCATTGGGGCCAGAAGTGGCTCAAACCCCGTTTTCGGTCAGGGTTTTTCATTTTCACCTTCTCCACAAGTCATTGCAAATCAATAGGGTAATTTCGTCATTGGGGAAAAATCTGCCGAAGGACGGTAGTTTTTCTTACTTACATTGCCGGGTCATCGTAACTTGTGAGTCTCCTGTCCCAGAGTCCCTATGCTTTGACTTTTTGCCTCGGAGTTCGCCATGACCAGAATCGAACCCACCGTTGCCCTGCGCCGCAGAACCGAGGTCTTCACCAATCAGAGCTCCCTGGTGGAACAGCTGGAACGCGTACGGGAAAAAATCCTGCTGGCCTCCGATCAGCTTTTTCATCCCGATTGTGACCGCGAGTATCTGCTGCGGCTGGGGAAATTGCGGGTTTCGGAGTTTCTGGAAGATGGCCGGGAAGTGACCCGCGCTGTCCTTCAGGCCGGCGGCGCGGTCACGGTGACGGGCTCCCCGGTCCATGGCGACAATCCCGCCACCGATGTATATAATCTTCCGGACCTGGTGCTCATGGCCCTGGGTGAAACCGAGCTGTGGTCGTTGCCACCAGGCAGCCTCAAGGACCACATCTGAACGCAAACAATTGCAGGAGATATCAGATGGCCGCATCCCAGAAGGCAGCCCCGAAAGTCGTGCTTTGCATTCTCGATGGCGTGGGACATCGCACCGGACCCGGCAGCGAAGTGGGCAACGCCGTGACTGCCGCCCAGCCCGCCTTTTACAACAGCCTCTTCGCCCGCTATCCCCACACCACCCTGTCCGCCGGTGGGCTGGATGTCGGTTTGCCGGAAGGCCAGATGGGCAACAGCGAAGTCGGTCACCTGACCATCGGGGCCGGCCGCGTGATCAACCAGGAACTGGTGCGCATTTCCCGGAGCATCGCCGGCGGCGATTTTGCCAAGGAACCCACCTGGTCCGAGTTCATGATCGAGACCCGACGCAGCACCAACCGCCTGCACTTGCTCGGCCTGGTATCGCCTGGCGGTGTACACTCCCACACCGACCATCTGTACGGCATCGTGGCCGCGGCCAAGGAGGCCGGTGTTCAAGAGATCTACGTCCATGCTTTCCTGGATGGACGGGACACCGACCCCAACAGTGGCATCAGGTACGTGGCCGATCTGGTGGCCAAGCTGGATGAAATGGGGACCGGGCAGGTCGCCTCGGTTTGCGGGCGCTACTGGGCCATGGATCGGGACAAGAGGTGGGACCGCGTGCGCCGCGCCTGGGACATGCTGGTGCATGGAAAAAGTGACGGCACCGCGCTGGACCCCGTCGAGGCCATCGACGCCTCCTACTCCGACGGCACCACCGACGAGTTCATGGAACCCACCGTGATCACCAACACCAAGGGTCAGCCCCTGGCCACCATCGCCGAAGGGGACAGTGTCTTTTTCTGGAACTTCCGGGCCGACCGGGCTCGTGAACTGACCTGGGCCTTCATGCAGAAGGATTTCCCCGGTTTTGACGTGAGTGACCGGCCGAACGTGAACTACCTGACCATGACGCCTTACGATGAAAAACTGCCCCTGCCGGCCATGTTCCACCCTGAAGCTCCGCGCAATGGCCTGGCCGAGATCTTTGCCCGCGAAGGCATCCGCAACCTGCGCACCGCCGAGACCGAGAAGTACGCCCACGTGACTTACTTCTTCAACGGGGGCAAGGAAGAACCCTTTGCCCACGAAACCCGGGAGCTTGTGCCCTCCCCCAAGGTCGCCACCTATGACCTGCAGCCGGAAATGTCCGCGCCCGCCGTGGCCGAGGTGGTGGCGCGTGGCTGCCAGTCCGGTCTGTACGATGTGATCGTGGTCAACTTTGCCAACGGAGATATGGTCGGGCATACCGGCGTTTTCGAGGCCGCCGTCAAGGCCTTTCAGACCCTGGACCGACTCCTGAGCGAGATCATGCCCCCCAGCATTGCCGCCGGCACCACCTGGCTGGTGACCGCCGACCACGGCAACTGCGACGAGATGATCGGGTCTGACGGCAAGGTCTTGACCCAGCACTCGCTTTACCCGGTGCCCTTCATCGTGGCCGGTCAGGCGTTCGAAGGTGCCCAGGATGCCATTTCCGAGGGACCCAGGGGCCTGGCCGACATCGCTCCCACGGTCCTGCAACTCCTCGGGATTGAACAACCTACAGAGATGACCGGGCGATCTATCATCAAAAACAGTTCAAAATGATAACCATTTGCAACTTATTAACATTAGTCCATTCCCCTGGCTTTCATATTGTGCTATAATTGTTCTCCCGGATGAGACCCGTTTTGTGGTTTTGTCCGGGACTGGTTCAGGATCTGGTTGGAAGTCCTGAACTGCACATGCATTTCCAGCTATTCGTCGGCAGCTGCGTGGTTGCCTTCATTGCTCTTTTCCACTCTCCAGGGTCCATTCACTTGACACCGGACATCCAGAGGGAAATCGAAAGATTTCGGGGATCGCGAGCAAACTTCAACTTCATGAGAAGGAGGCCGGAAGGATGAAGAAGCATCTTTTTGGCGTGGCACTCTTGACGTGCCTGGTGGTCACCGGCGGCATCGCCTCCGCCCAGACCATTGACGAGATTCAGGTGTATGACGCCGAAGGGGCTCCTGCCAGTCCTTATGATGGCCAGGTCGTGACCGTCAACGGCATCATCATCGAGCGCGGCCAGTACAGCGGCGGCTCCCACTACATCCTGGACGAGTTCGGCAACGGCCTGTCCATGTACCAGAGCGGCAGCCCCGTGGCCATTGGCGACCTGGTTTCCGCCACGGGAACCGTGGGCTCCTACCAGGGTGAAATCCAGCTGGGCAGCGTCAGCTTCAGCCTGCAGTCCAGTGGCAACACCTACAGTGCCATACCCATGACCATTTCGGAAATCCTGTCCGACTACGAAAATGTCGGCATGTTCGCCTCGGCCATCGGCACGGTGGTGGAGAAGGACGGATCGAACTTCTTTTTCACCGACGGCAGCGACACCCTGCAGGTGTACATCGACAGCACCACGGGCATTGACCTCAGTGGTGTGGACATCGGTGACACCTACCAGGTGACCAGCCCCATCGTGAACTACCTGGGCACCATCGAGATGAAGCCCCGGTTCCAGACCGACCTGATCGAGAACCCCGGCGGCGACACCTTGCCGACCATCGCGGGCGTGAACTGCACCAACTGGGTGCCCATGGAGAACGACCCCATCACCGTCAACGCGACCATCGCCGATGACAGTGCTGTGGCCAGTGCCACGCTGTACTACCGTGACAGCAACTTCGAAGAAGTCCCCGGCGCCTGGGCCTCCGTGCCCATGAGCAACGTGGGTGGCGACTCCTGGAGCGGAATGATTCCCGCCCCTCACACCGAAGAACTGGTGGAGTTCTACCTCGAAGCCACAGATGACGGCGGCCAGACCGTGACCCTGCCCGGCAACGCGCCGGCCAGCTTCACCACCGTGGCCGTGGGCATCACGCCCATCTACGAGATGCAGTATGCTCACCCCGACAGCAACAACCAGGACTGTGCTTACAACGGCCGTTACCTGAACATTCGCGGTGTGGTCACCGTGGGCACCGGACAGAACGGCATCATCAGCCAGTTCATCGTCCAGGAGCAGAATCGTAACCCGGCCACCAACAGCTACGCCTTCGGTGCTGTGCTGGTTTACGAAAGCAGCGCTTTCGGCGAGTACTACCGGGGCGACCTGGTGGAAATCGGCGGCATGGGCGATGACTACTTCGGCCTGTCCGAGATGATCCCCCACAACGGTCTGGCCGTGAACCTGGTCGACTTCGGCCAGGATCTGCCCGAAGCCAGCCGCGTGGCCACCCGGATCCTGCGTGACGACATGCAGTCCGACGGCAACGGCGCCCTGGGCGAAGCCTGGGAAAGCGTCTGGGTCAAGACCTTCCCCGCCGCGGTGCAGGACACCATCGGCTTCGGCAATTTCACCATTGCCGACAAGGGTGTGGACAGCCTCATCGTGTCCCCCGTGGTCGAGCTGAGCTACGTGCCCACCATCGGTGAAGTCATCACCGTGGAGAGCTTCATGCGTTACAGCTTCGGCGACTTCGTCATCGCCCCGATCAGCGACGAGTTCATCGTGCTGACGGGCCTGACGGCCGCCGACGACACGCCGACGATCGTCAAGGCCGGTGGCTTCAAGTCCATCGCCCCCAACCCGTTCAACCCCTCCACCGAGATTTCCTTCGTCGTGAACAAGGACAATCTGGTGCAGCTGAATGTGTACAACATCCGCGGCGAGAAGGTCCGGACCCTGGTCCAGGAACGTCTGCCCCAGAGCCAGTACGCCTTCACCTGGGACGGCAAGAACGATGCGGGTCAGACCGTGGCCAGCGGCAACTACTTTGCCCGTCTGCGTCTGGGCGCCGAGGTGGTCCAGGTCCGCAAGATGACCCTGGTCAAGTAACAGTTTCGCGTTTATGCCGGCGGTCGTGCGCGGCCGCCGCAACACGGAGACGCGAAAAGGCCCCGGAAGATTCATTCTTCCGGGGCCGTTTTTTGTTCTATTTTGGGACGCGCTCTGGGAGACTGGGTAAACAGATTCGGGGAAACCCGCGTCCTGGTTGTTTGTAGAAAACCTGAACCCTCATCGAAACGGTAGAACCATGCGCAGCCTTTCCCCCAAAACCCTTGCTTTTTATCTGGGCATGGTCTTGATGCTCGGTGCCTTTTCCGCCCTGGGTTTTTCCCGGGGACCGGAGCCCATGACCCCTGCCGAAGCAGCCCAATCCACCAATCTGTTTGCCTGGGATCTGTTCCATGACCTACAAACAGGCGAGGGCAACCTCTTCTTCTCGCCGGCCAGCATCGAGCTGGCCCTGGTCATGGCCTGGAACGGCGCGCGGGGAGAAACAGCGGCGGAAATGGCTCAGGCCCTTCGTCTGCCTGCACCATACGTGAACGAGTTCAGCTCCGTGACCGCAGCCTTCGGCCAGCTGCAGGGCCAGGTGGTACCCCGCGATACCACCTTCACCCTGAACATCGCCAACCGCCTGTGGGGTCAGGAGGGGTACTCTTTCAAGGAATCGTTCCTGAGCGACCTGGATACTCACTTCGACGCGGGACTTCAGGAGCTGGATTTTCGCGGGGACAGCGAGAGTTCTCGGCTGACCATCAACGACTGGGTGGCCCAGAAAACCGAGCAGAAAATCGTGGATCTGCTGGCTCCCGGAACGGTGGACGCCAGCACCCGGCTGGTCCTGACCAACGCCGTCTACTTCCTGGGCAACTGGCAACACCCTTTCTCGGCGAGCGCCACCATCGACCGTCCCTTCTTCCTGGGCGACGGCACTGAAATTCGCACCTCGACCATGTATCAATTGCACTCCCTGCGCTATGCCGCCGATGGTCTGGCCCAGGTGCTGGCCCTGCCGTACAAGGGGGGCCAGGTGGAAATGTTGATCATTCTGCCCCAGGAGAAAGCGGGGCTTCCGCAGCTGGAGAAGGTCATCGATCAGAAGGTGGTCGATGGGTGGTCAACGGCCCTGGCGAACACCCGGGTCACCGTGCAGCTGCCCAGGTTTTCCCTGCGGGATGATTTCTCGCTGGCCAAGGTGCTGGGACGCCTGGGAATGGGCGGGGCTTTCACCTCCGGCGCCGATTTCAGCGGCATGACCGGGCGCCGGGAGCTGGCCATCAGCGACGTCATCCACAAGAGCTTCGTCGATGTGGACGAAAAGGGAACCGAAGCGGCCGCTGCCACCGCCGCCACCATGATGCTGACCAGCGCCCCCATGGAGCCCACCAAGGTGGTGGAATTCATCGCTGACCACCCCTTCCTCTTCCTGATCCGGGATGTGGACACCGGCACCATCTTGTTCCTGGGCAGGATGGCCGATCCCCGCAGCTGAAAAGATTTTTTGATGGATTTTCTGGCCGTTCCTTGCGAGCGGCCATTTTTTGTCTAAATTAACGTTTGAAACACTTGTTTAAATTGCTTGATTGAAACCTCGATCTGGAGCGTGGTCTTGACCGAAACACCACCCATCAGCACCCAGGACCGCCTGCTGGACGCCGCCGAGGAGCTGTTTGCCACCAAGGGCTTCAGCGAGGTGTCCATTCGCGAACTGGCGGCCGCGGCCGACGTCAACGTGGCCGCGGTCAACTACCATTTCCAGGGCAAGGACAACCTGCTGCAAGAGGTGATCCTGCGCCGCTTCGTCCAGCAACGGGAAGCCACGCTGAATGCCCTCGAAAAGGTGGTCACCGAGGCCGGAGACAGGCCCAGCCTGGAACAGGTCATCGACACCCTGGTGCGCACCTACCTCACCGGCACTCTGGGCACCCGGAAGAAGGTCACCTTCCTGTCCATGATCGCCGAGGAAATGACCGGCCATCACGCCCAGGCCCACGATGTGTTCTTCAAGGAGATGATCGCCCCGGTGTTCGCGGCCTTTTCCCGGGCCCTGACAGCCGCTCACCCCCGGTTGACTGCCGAGGATTTGACCTGGGTCATCGCCAGTATCGTCGGCCAGATCCACCACTTCATCGTGCGCTGGAAAAAGGCCCGGTCCTTCGAGGAGGACAGCGAAGCGCTGCGGACCATGCTGCGTGTTTTCCCGCCGGTGGGACTGACAGTTGAGCAATACATCGAAGCGGCCACCGATCACATTTCACGTTTTTCCAGCGCTGCCATCCTGGCGCTGTATCCGGAGGACCAACAATGACCATGCGGTTGGCGGGGCTATTCCTCGCCCTTCTCGTGCTGGGCGGATGCGCGGCAGGGCCCGACTATGCGCGGCCTGAACTGGAAGCGGACCTGCCTCAGCAGTGGATCAGCCCCACCCTGGCCGAAACCTTGCCGGCCCCGGGCGAGGGCGACCACTGGCGCTGGTGGCAAGCCTTCGGCGACACCACTCTCGATGGTCTGGTGGAATCGGCCCTGGCCCACAACAACGATCTGGCCGCTGCTGCGGGAAGAGTTCTCGAAGCCCGCGCCCTGGCCGGGGGGGCCGAGTCGGCCCGGTGGCCCGCCATCGAAGTGGGTGGCTCCGCCTCGCGCAGCAAGATCAGCAGCACCCAGACCTTCGGCCTGCTGAATCCTTACCGCGATGCGTTTTCCGCCAGTGCCACCCTGCGTTACGAGGTGGATCTGTGGGGCCGCCTGTCCCGTGGCAAGGAAGCCGCCACGGCCACCCTCCTGGCCAGTGAACAAGACCGCCGCACCGTGGCCCAGGCTGTCATCGCCGGGGTGGTCCGCTCCTGGTTGCAGATCCAGGAACTGGAACTCCAGGTGGCCCTGAACCAGCGCACCGTGGCCAATTTCCAGAAGAACCAGGAATTTGTCCGCAGCCGTTACGAGCGCGGTCTGGTCACCTCGCTGGACGTGCACCTGGCCTCCCAGAACCTGGCCGCCGCCCAGGCGCAAGGACCCGCCCTCAAGCAGAATCTGGCTGTGGCCAGGCGTCAGCTGGAAATCCTGGTGGGCCGCTATCCCGCCGGGACCATCGTCTCCACCGAGAATCTCCCGGCCGCCCTGCCCAGGCCGCTGCCGGCGGTGCCGGCGGGCCTCCCATCTCAGCTGCTCGAGCGTCGCCCCGACCTGGGTGCTGCGGAAATGCGCCTGCGCGCCTCGGTGGCCCGCATCGGGGAGGCCAAGGCCGCCCTGTATCCCCGCATCAGCTTGACCGGCAGTGCCGGGTCCTCATCGGCCGAGCTTTCCGATCTCTTCACCGAGCCCACCAGCATCTGGTCTCTGGCCGGTAACCTGGTCATGCCCCTGATCAACCGTGGGGCCACCAAGGCCCAGATCAAGGCCGCCGAAGCCCGCGCTCAGCAAGCCGTGGCCGGTTATCAAACCGCCGTCCTGCAGGCCTTCGCCGAGGTGGAAAACGCCCTGGACCAGGACTTTCACCAGAGCGCCCAGGAGGAGTTCCTGAAGGACTCGGTGTTGCAGGCCCGCCGGGCCGTGGCCCGGGCCGAGGAGCGCTACGGCCAGGGTCTGGACAATATCCTGGTGACCCTGGAAACCCAGCGCCGCCTGTACACAGCCGAATCGAATTACCTGACCACCCAGCGTTTACACCGCACCGCCCGGGTCAACCTGATCCAGGCCCTGGGCGGCCCCTGGGAAGCCAGCGAAAATCCGCATACCGCCAAGAACACACAAGGAGCCGACCAGTGATGCAGTCCAAGGCTTTCAAGATCCTGTTGCCCATCGCGCTCGTGATTGTCGCGGTGGTCATCGCCGTGGTCATGATCAAGAACAAACCTCACGCCGAGCGCCGCACTCCCCCCACCCCGCGCCCCCGCGTCACCGTGGCGGCCGTGGAGCACGAGGACACGTCCGTTAGCATCCGCGGCTTCGGTTCGGTCCGGGCCAAGCGTTCGGTCATGCTGGTGCCCCAGGTCAGCGGTCAGGTGTCGGCCAAGCACCCGGCCTTCGAGCCCGGCGGATACTTCACCACCGGTCAGATCCTGTTGCAGATCGAAACCACCGACTACCAGCTGGCCCTGGCCCAGGCCCAGGCCAGTCAGGCCCAGGCCGAGATGAACCTGGCCATGGCCCAGGAAGAGGCCCGCTCCGCACGCCAGGAGTGGGAGGAGATCGGCCAGCCCGGCACCACCCCCAGCTCTCTGGTCCTGCGCCAGCCACAGCTCAAGCTGGCCGAGGCCACCCTGGCTTCGGCTCAGGCCGCCGTGCGTCAGGCCCAGGTCAACCTGGACCGCTGCACCCTCACCGCCCCCTTCGATGGGCGGGTGCTCGATGCAGCGGCCGATGTGGGGCAGTACCTGCGGGCCGGCAACTCCATCGGCACCATCTACGCCACCGATATGGCCGAAATCAGCGTGCCGGTGCCCGACGAGGACCTGGCCTGGATCAGGCTGGATGCCGATCAACCCGTCCCGGTCGTCATCACTGCCGAGTTCGCCGGCCAGCAGCACACCTGGGCCGGGCGCGCCGTCCGGCTGGGTGGAGCCATCGATGCCCGCAGCCGCCTGGTGCCGGTCATCGTGGAAGTGGACAGCCCCTACGAAAAATCCGGCGATCGCCCGCCCCTGGCCGAGGGGATGTTCGTCGAGGCCATCTTCCAGGGACAGCCCGACCCCGGAGCCGTGGTCATTCCCCGGTCGGCCCTGCGGCCGGGCAACGTGGTCTGGGCCGTCGACGGCAACAGCCAGGTCCGCATCATCCCGGTGACCGTGGCCCGGGCCGGCGTCCACAAGGCCGTCATTTCCCGGGGCCTGGAAGAGGGCATGGAGCTGATCACCAGCAACCTGCAGTTTGCCACTCCGGAAATGGTGGTGCAGATCGAAGGCCGCCCAGCCGCCAAAAAGGGCGGTGAATGATGAACGCCCTGATTCGCTACTTCGCCACCAACCACGTGGCGGCTAACCTGCTGATGGCCGCCATTGCCGTGGCCGGTCTGATGAGCGCCCTTTCGATCAAGCAGGAAGTGTTTCCCGAGATGGAGATGGACATCATCACCATCCAGGTGCCCTACCTGGGCGCCACCCCCGCGGAGGTGGAAGAGGCCGTCTGCGTACGGGTCGAGGAAGCCATCCAGGGAGTGGACGGCATCAAGAAGCTCACCTCCATGGCCGCCGAGGGCATGGGCACGGTCACCGTCGAGTTCAACCGGGGCGTGGACATTCGCAAGGCCCTGGACGACATCAAGGCCGAGGTCGACCGCATCATCACCTTCCCGGAGGAAACCGAGAAGCCCATCGTCAGCCGCGTGGAGCGCAAGCACCAGGTGATCGATGTGTTTCTGTACGGCGACGTGCAGGAGCGCACCCTGAAGATCATGGCCGATCAGGTGCGGGACGATCTGCTCGCGCTCGACGAGATCACCTACGCCAGCAGCATGGGCACGCGTCCTTACGAGATTTCCATCGAGGTGAGCGAGCGCGACCTGCAGGCTTACGGGTTGACGCTAAGCCAGGTCACTCAGGCCGTCCGGGCCAACAGCCTGGACCTGCCCGGCGGCAGCGTGAAAACCGACGTGGGTGAGATCCTCGTGCGCACCAAGGGGCAACGTTACACCGGTGAGGAGTTCGGGCAGATCGTGGTCATCTCGGCTCCCGACGGCACCGCGGTGACCCTGGATCGCATCGCCACCATCCGCGACGGCTTCGAGGACGTGGATGTGGCCGGCTTCCTGGACGGCAAGCGCTCGGCGCAGGTTTCGGTGTACCGCACCGGCGACCAGGGCGTGCTGGTGGTGACCGATGCGGTGAAGGAGTATGTGGCCGCCGCCAGGGACCGGATGCCCGCCGGGGTGGAAATTTCCACCTGGCACGACCGCTCCATCATCTACAAGAGCCGCATGGACCTGCTGCTGAAGAACGGAGCCATCGGTCTGATCCTGGTGTTCATGTGCCTGGCCGTCAGCCTCGAGTTCCGGCTGGCCCTGTGGGTCAGCGTGGGACTGGCCATCAGTTTCCTGGGCGCTTTCTGGGCCATCCCCTTCTTCGGGGTGTCGCTGAACATGATCTCCATGTTCGCGTTCATCGTCTCGCTGGGTCTGGTGGTCGATGACGCCATCGTGGTGGGCGAGAACATCTATGCCCACCGGGAGATGGGCCGCAAGCCCCTGCGCGCCGCCATCCTGGGCGCTCAGGAGGTGGGTGGCCCGGTCACCTTCGCCATCCTGACCACCGTGGTGGCCTTCCTGCCCCTGGCCTTCGTCGAGGGCATGATGGGCAAGTTCATGTTCAACATCCCGGTGGTGGTCATCGCCATCCTGGTTTTTTCCCTGGTGGAATCGCTGCTCATTCTCCCCGCTCACCTGTCCACCCTCAAGACCATCGGGGCGGCCGATCCCCATCGAGCCAAGAGGGCCCTGAACAATCCTTACTCGCGGTTCAAGATCTGGTTCGAAGGATTTGCCGAGAGGTTCATCGCCAACTGGTACCGTCCGAGCCTGGAATTCGCCCTGAAGACCCGGGGTCTGGTCATTGCCGTGGCCATCAGCACGCTGGTGGTCACGCTGTCCATCTTCATCGGCGGACACATCAAGTTCACCTTCATGCCCCGGGTGGACGCGGACAATCTGCTGGCAACCCTGACCCTGCCCCAGGGTACCACCGTGGCCGATGCCCAGAGGGCCGTGGACCAGCTGGAAAAATCCCTGGAAAAACTGGAAGAGGAGTACAACGGCAAGCGACCGGCAGGGGCCGAATCGGTGATCGTGCACGTGTCGACCACCATCGGATCCCAGCCCCGCGCCAGCGAGCGCAACACCGGCGCCACGGCCGGTGGTGCTCACCTGGTCGAGGTGAACGCCGAGATGCTGCCGGCCGAAATCCGTAACATTCCCAGCCCCGACATGGCCAAGCGCTGGCGCGAGCTCTGCGGGCCCATCACCGGCGCGGTGAGCCTCAGCTTCTCGGCCGACCTGTTCATGGGCGGCAAGCCCATCTTCGTGCAGCTGGCATCCACGGACAACGAAGAGCTGGTCGAGGCCGGCCGCCGCCTCAAGGAGGAGCTGGCCGCCTACCCCGGGGTGACCGACATCTCCGACAGCTTCCGCGAGGGCAAGGTCGAGGTGAAGCTGAACCTGAAGCCCGAGGCCCGCACGCTGGGCCTGACCCTGGCCGACCTGGCCCGCCAGGTGCGCGCCGGATTCTACGGCGACGAGGCCATGCGCATTCAACGCGGGCGAGACGAGGTCAAGGTGATGGTCCGCTACCCCGACGATGAGCGGCGCAGCCTGGGCCACATCGAGAACATGCGCGTGCGCACCCCCGCCGGCGACATGGTGCCCTTCAGCCGGGTGGCCCAGGTGGACATCGGGCGGGGATTCGCCACCATCGAGCGGGCCGATCGTCAGCGCATCGTCAACGTGACCGGTGACATCGAGCAGGACGTGGCCAACGCCGCCGAGGTCAACGCCGACATCCAGACCAGCATCATGCCGCGTCTGATGGAGGACTTCCCCGGCCTGCGCTACAGCATGGAAGGCCAGGAACAGGAGCGGGCCGAGTCCATGGCCAGTCTCAAGTCAGGCTTCATGCTGGCGTTGTTGATGATCTTCGTGCTGCTGGCCGTACTGTTCAAGAGCTACATGCAGCCCGCCATCGTCATGACGGCCATTCCCTTCGGGCTGGTGGGTGCCATCTGGGGTCATATCGTGATGGGCATCGACCTGACGCTCATCTCCATGTTCGGTGTGGTGGCCCTGACGGGCGTGGTGGTGAATGACTCGCTCATCATGATCGACTTCATCAACCGCGGCCGCCGGGAAGGCGCCGATCTGAAAACCGCCGTCATCGA
>JAZBOO010000303.1:0-4958 GCA_036351155.1 Candidatus Krumholzibacteriia bacterium
CGGTGCCTCCCTGGGGGGCGTTTGCGGAGTGGTTGCGGCCACCGCGTACTCCCTTGGCTCACCACTGGGTTTGCCTGTTCCTCTCCTGCTCCTGGGACAGGCCCTGGGGATGGGAGTGGCCGGTATTCTGGGGGGCACCCTGGGGCGCCTTGTGGTGCGGGGGCGAAGGGGAGGGGGGAGATTGGGTACGCTGCTCGGTGCGGTGGGGCTGGGTTTGGCCTGCACTGTGATCTACGATCTTCTGACCAACCTGGCCATCGTGGGTGCGTTCGAAATGAACCTCTGGGTGGTGCTGGCCGGCGCCGTCCCCTTTGCTTTGCTCCACGCCGGGGTCAATGGTCTGGTTTTCGGGCTCCTGTTCCCGACCCTGGGCGTACGGCTCAAAGGGCTGGGTCAGGCGCCTCTTTCCGGCCGGGGCGCGGTGCTGATCTGGGCCACCCTGCTCTGCGGCATGCTGTACGCCGACACCAGCTGGGCTCAACCCCAGCGTTCCCGCCCTCCCGGGAAGCCTCCACGGTCATCTGCGCCCGTCGATACCCTGAAGATTCCCGTCACTTCCCCCGAAGACGACCTCGAACCTCGGACTGTTTCCCCCTCGGGCACCACCGGGCCGGCTGCGGCCTTCGGCTGGCAGCGGCCCCTGTGGGCGCCTTATGCCAAGACCATCGTCCAGGAGCTGGATTGGCGGTCCTCCTATCTTCCGGTCACCGCCGGGGGGCTGGGGGCTCCGGTTTTCCTGGCGGGAGAAGGCGGTGTCACCGGCAATCCCACTTTTCTGCGCGACGGGGTTCCCCTGGGGACCGGCCATGCCCTGCTGGATGATCCCTGGCTGATTCCGAACCAGGGACTGGATGTGGCGGGTATCTCCCTGGGACCGAGCCTGTCCGCCGGGACCGATGGGGCGGTGTCGCTGGTCTCTGCTGATACGGCGCCGGACCGCGCTGTTTCTCTTTACCGGGGCAGCAAGGGACCGCATGAAACCTACCACCGGGGATTTTCGCTGAGCACGCCCCGCGCCGCCTGGCGCCTGGCCTTCCTGTTTGACGAGTCACTGGACAAAGAGGGATTCAACACCACGGCCGATCCCGATGAAATCTTTGCCGATGGGGAAGAATTCCGAGGCCATGCCATGGTGCGCTCCAGCAGCACGCGATTGACCCGGCAGCTGGACCCCGTGTCCCGGCTGACCCTGGAGTACCACACCGGCCGCAAGACCAGGGACGATCTGCCTGTCTGGGGTGTGGATCACCAGGAAATCTGGAGTGCCGGTGGGGCGGCCACCATGGAATCCCGGCTGAGCAGCTGGCGATGGCGTGCCATCCTTCATGCGGAACAGAGGGACACCCGGTTCGGCGACCGTCCCACGGCCGCAGGTCCCGCCAGCGATGCCCGCCTGATCGAAACCTCGCGGCAGGGTCTGGTTCTCGACTGGGTGTTCGACCCCGTGGCTGCGGACAGTCTGGGTCGGGTGCGTGCCTTCCGGAATTTTCGATGGCCCGACCTGTCGTACCGTCCGGGACAAACAGGCTTCGGCCTCCGCTACGCGCAAGGGGCGGTGGCCGACAGCGGGGCGACCTGGCTGCCCGACCTGACCTTCCCGACCCGCGGGGAGGTGGAATCCCTGCACCTGGTGGCCCACACCGGACGTCCGCTGGGGTCTTCCGTTCTGGCCGCGGCGATCACTCTCGATACAGGGAGTCACGGGGGCATCCAGCCCGGGGGAGAGCTGTCCGTCTCCTCGGTGGGGAGCTCCACCCGCTGGAAGCTGGGCCTGACCCGCAGCGTGCGGGCGCCGCGGAGTGACGAGCTGTGGACACCATGGCGCCGGATCGTCAACGACCGGACACTGTTTGTCTTGCCTAATTCTCACCTGGATCCCGAGCAAACCCTGCGTGCCCAGGCCACGGGCGGTTTGAGCCTGGCGGGCTTCGATCTTGCTCTGGATGCCAGCCTGCGCCGCCTGGACCAGGGGATCAGCTGGGTCTCCACCGGGGGCGACGCCGACATCGGCACCTGGCAGAATGGTTTGAAAATGGATGCCTCCCGCTTGACCGGCACCCTCGGACGCCAGGGCCGCTTCCTCGGCTGGGCCCGGGTCAGGTTGGAGAGCACATGGCAGAAATTCGACATCACCGAGGGCACGGCCTGGCGCCTGCCTCCGGAGAATTACCTTCGTCTGGAAATGCGGTGGGAAAACCACTTCTTCCAGGAGGACGGAATCCTTCAGCTGGCCCTGCTGTCCACGCGGCGGGGCGAGATGTCCGACCCCTGGGATCCGAGCGGCCTGTCCCGGCTGTCCTCGGCCACCTGGCACGACCTGGTGCTGGGCTTCCGCCTGGTGGGGGCGCACATCAGCTTCGCCTTCCGGAACCTGACCTCCGCGCGCTACGCGACCAGCGCCAGCACCCTGGCTCCGGGCCGGGAGATGGACATGCGCCTGCGCTGGGTCTTCCACTACTGAACCCTGCCGCAGGGGAGGGCTCTGCCACCGGTCCTCGCCGCCCGCACCCTCGGGCCTGGGTGGGTGTAGCCCTGATTCTGTGCCTCGTCCTGGGCGGCCGCCTGTTGCGGCATCACCTGCTGGTGGGGCCGGATGGATCCTGGCGGCCTCATCTCTGGCTTGATGAGGTGGTGGCTTCACCCGCCCTGGCCGGACCGGAACCCGCCCCCGAAAAACCCCGTCTGACCCTGCCTTTGCCCATCAATACCTGCAGTCTGGACAGCTTGACCCTGCTGCCGGGCGTTGGCCCCGTTCTTGCCCTTCGCATACATGAGGTGCGCCTGGAGGGAGTGGTTTTCCAGACACCGGCGGATTTGAAGCAGGTCAAGGGAATCGGCCCCGCCCTTTCGGCCAAGCTGGGTTCCTTGATCGATTTTCAGGCCGCCAGACCCCTGTCCGCCGCCCCGGACAGTCTTTTGAGCCCCTGAGCGGTTCTGCACCAATTCCCGGTAAAGTCGGCCGGTACCCAGTCGATGATGAGGGCAAGGGAGAGGTGTCTGGTGGCCAGCGGGTCATTCAGAACATCCGGGCATAATGACAAGCATATGTTCGCGAGGCTTTTCAAAAGCCAGGCGAGGAATGGCAACATGAACACTGGTGCAACCACATCCAACCGGGACAAGGTCACCGCGCAACTTCTTGAAAGCGGCGTCATCGACGAGGCCCAGCTGGCGAAGGCCAAGGAAATCCAGAAGAAGGACGGCGGGTCTCTCGGTCAGGCTCTGGTACGCGCGGGGATGCTTCAGGAAAGCACCTTCGTGGAATACATGGGCAAGGTCTACAACCTGCCCGTGGTGGACCTGGATTCCTATGACGTTCAGATGGATTGCATCGATCTGATTCCCGGGGAAGTGGCGGGAAAGTTCCAGGTGTTGCCCATCAGTCGGCGTGGGCGGATGCTCACCGTGGCGATGGCCAACCCCTCGAATATTTTTGCCATCGATGACATCAAGTTCATCACCGGGCTCGATGTCCAGCCGGTCGTGGCCGGCGAGATCAGCATCAAGAAGAGCATCGACAAGTTCTACGCCACCACCGATTCCCTCGCCTCGATCATGGAGGGGCTCGAGGATGACATCGAGCTGGTGGAAGAGGATGACGACGACGATATCAACGGCCAGGAGGGGCAGAATGCTCCGGTGGTCAAGCTGGTCAACACAGTCCTCGCCGAGGCGGTCAAGGTGGGGGCCAGTGATATCCACATCGAACCCTACGAGAAGAACATGCGGGTGCGGTACCGCATCGACGGTGTGCTGGCCGAGGTGATGGAGCCCCCCATCAAGCTGAAGAACGCCATCATCAGTCGCCTGAAAATCATGTCCGAGCTGGACATCGCCGAGCGCAGGATTCCCCAGGATGGCCGTATCAAGCTGAAGATCGGCGCCAAGAAGGTGGATCTTCGTGTTTCCACGCTGCCCTGCATTTACGGTGAAAAAGTCGTGATGCGTATCCTGGACAAGGGGAACCTCAACCTGGACCTGGCCGACTTCGGCATGGAACAGAAGGCCATCGACGACGTGTACAAGGCCATCGCCGCTCCGTTCGGCATGGTGCTGGTCACCGGGCCCACCGGAAGCGGCAAGACCACCACCCTTTACTCCTGCCTTTCCAAGCTGAACGTGTCCGGCACGAACATCATGACCGCCGAGGATCCCGTCGAGTACAACATCGACGGCATCAACCAGGTCCAGGTGCGCGACGAGGTGGGACTGACCTTCGCATCGGCTCTCAAGGCCTTCCTGCGGCAGGATCCCAACATCGTCATGGTCGGTGAAATTCGGGATCTGGAAACCGGCGGAATCGCCACCAAGGCCGCCCTGACCGGTCACCTTGTTCTTTCCACCCTGCACACCAACGATGCCCCCAGCACCATCAACCGTATGATCGACATGGGCGTCGAACCCTTCCTGGTGGCCAGTTCGACCGTACTGATCATGGCCCAGCGTCTGGTGCGGCGCATTTGCTCGAGTTACAAGGAAGAGATGAGTTTGTCGGATGAAGCCCTGGCCGACGTGGGGCTGAAGCCCGGCACGCCGGTTTTCAAGGGCAAGGGCTGCGACAAGTGCACCGGCACCGGGTACTCGGGTCGACAGGGACTGTACGAGGTCATGCCGATTACCCCGGGCATCAGGGAGCTGATCCTGGACCGGGCCTCGACCACGGAAATTCGCCACAAGGCGGTCGCGGAAGGCATGCTCACTTTGCGGGACGATGGCATGATCAAGGTCACCAAGGGGATTACCACGATCGAGGAAGTGCTGCGCGAAACCGCCGTTGCGGACTAGCCGGCCACAAAAGGGAGATGGACCATTGGTAGGAATGCGCGAACTTCTGGAGGATATGGTGGCCAAGGGCGCCAGCGACCTCCACATCACCGCCGGACTGTCGCCTCAGTTCCGGGTGGACGGACAGATCGTCCCGACCCAGCTGGCCGTTCTGAACGGCGACGAGACCCGAC
>JAZBOO010000304.1:0-4775 GCA_036351155.1 Candidatus Krumholzibacteriia bacterium
AACCTGCCTTTTCCGCAAGGAGAGACAAAAATGGCCAAGTACAAGATCGGTTGGATGCCCGGCGACGGTGTGGGTGTCGATGTCATGGACGCCACCCGGACGGTTCTGGACAAGCTGGGCTTCGATGCCGAGTACGTGCATGGGGACATCGGCTGGGAACTCTGGAAAACCGAGGCCAACCCTCTGCCCGACCGCACCATCGAGATGCTCAACAGCGTCGATGCGGCCCTGTTCGGCGCCATCACCAGCCTGCCCAAGGAAGAGGCCGAAGCGGCCCTGATTCCGGAGCTCCAGGGCACCGGCAAGGTGTACCGCAGCCCCATTGTGCGGCTGCGCCAGGAGTTCAACCTGCGCACCAACCTTCGCCCCTGCAAAGCCTACGCGGGCAACCCATTGAACTTCAAGGACGGCCTGGATCTGGTCGTGTTCCGCCAGAACACCGAGGGCCTGTACATGGGTGTGGAGTATCATCCCCTGCCCCAGGACGTGCGCGACAAGCTGACCGAAACCCACCCCGCCCAGATGAAGAAGCTGGACGGCACCGCCAACGAAGACATCGCGATCTCCACGCGCATCTTCACCCGCAAGGGTTGCCAGGACATCGTGCGCGACGCCTTCGAGTACGCCAAGAAGTTCGGCTACAAGTCGGTGACCGTGGTGGAGAAGCCCAACGTGGTGCGCGAGACCAGCGGTCTGATGGTGCGCGAAGCCCGCAAGATCGCCAAGGACTACCCCGGCATCGAGCTGTGGGAGACCAACATCGATGCCATGTGCATGTGGCTGATCAAGAACCCCGAGGACTACGGCGTGCTGGTGGCCAGCAACATGTTCGGGGACATCGTCAGCGACCTGTGCGCGCAACTGGTGGGCGGCCTGGGCTTTGCCTGCTCCGGCAACATCGGCGACAAGGTGGCCGTGTTCGAGCCCAGCCACGGCTCGGCTCCCAAGTACGTGGGGATGAACAAGGTCAACCCCATCGCCATGATCCTGTCGGCCAAGATGATGCTCGATCACCTGGGCGAAACCGCCATGGCCAAGAAGCTGGAAGACGCGGTGGCCGCGGTCATCGCCGAGGGCAAGGCCCGCACCTACGATATGGGTGGCAAGACCACCACCACCGAGATGGCCGAGGCGATCTGCGCCAAGCTGTAGTCTCGGAAAGGTTTGATGAATGGGAACGCCCAGGGGGACGCACGAACCCCTGGGCGTTTCTTTTTGTCAAATGCCTTACCCCAGAGGCCCTTTTTCCCGTCGAATACTGCGGATGTGTTATGATCACCTCTGGTCAACAAACCGGAGGGCCGCATGATGTCCGCGCGATTCCTTGTCCTGGTCGTGATTTTTTCTGCCCTGTCCGCTGCCCTCTCGGCGGCCCAGGACTGCTTCGACTACTCGACGGCGCCCCACTGGATTGCGCAGCTGGAAACCCCGGTCTGGACCAGCGATGTGCTGGTCGAGGGGGACCTGGTTTACCTGGCGGCCCGCACGGCGGGGATCATCATCGCCGACATCAGCGACCCCTGGCACCCGGTGCAGGTGGGTCAGCTGAACTATCCCGACTGGACAGGCACCGCCGACCGGCTGGCCCTCGATGGCGACCACCTTTTCGTGACCGATGGGACCGGCCGCGAAGTCCACGTGGTGGACGTGTCAGACCCCACCGCTCCCAGCCGGGTGGCCCAGGTGGCGACCGAAGTGTACCCTGCCGGTCTGGCCTTGCGTGGCGATTTCCTCTACGTGGCCGTGCAGGAGACCGGCTTGGAGATCTTCGACATCACCAACCCCGTCCAGCCCCAGCCGGTGGGCACCTTGCCGGTGTCTCTGGCGACCAATGTCGACATCGAAGGCGGCCTCATGTTTACCACCAGCTTGACCAATACGCTGGCCATCCATGATCTGGTCGATCCGGCCAATCCCGCGCTGCTGGCGACGGTAACCCTGCCCGAAGAGGTGGAGACCTACGAAGTGCGTGTGCGGGGCAATCTGGCCTATGTGGCCGGCCCTCTGGGCACCTGGATCTTGGACATCACCGACCCGGCCACCCCTGCCCTGGTGGGTGCGATCCCGGGCGGCAGCACCTCCTTGACCATTGCCGATGGGCACGCTTTTCTGATGCGCTTTCGGATCGAGGTTTTCGACCTGGCCAACCCCCTGGCCCCCGTACCGGTGGTGAAGTTGTCCCAGCCTGAAGGGAGTGGGTTTTCTTTCATCCGGCGCGTGGTTCTACAGGATGGCTTTGTCTTTGCCGCTGCCGATGATGCGGGCTTGATGGTGGCCGATTGCCGTCAAATGGTCCCGCCACCATTGATCGGGACCTTGGATCCTCCTTCCAGTGTCTACCGGGTCCGCAGAGAAAACTCATACACACTGGCCGCCGCGGGCAGCGGAGGTTTGCTGGTACTTGACCTCGAGGATCCTGGCCAGCCCCAGCAGATCGGCCTGCTGCCCAGTCAGGATGCGCGTGCCGTGACCACCGTGGGCGACCTCGCCTATCTGGCCGACGGCGGCGATGGCCTGAAGATCGTGGACCTGAGCAACCCGGAAAACCCCCAGCAGATCGGGCATCTGGACACCTACTCGCGGGTGGCGGCCGACCTGGTCTGGCGTGACAACCTCGTCTACCTGGCAGCCGGGCTGAACGGACTGATGGTCATCGATGTGACCAACCCTGCAGCCCCTGCCTTGCTGGGCCAGGTGGCCACCCCGGGCCATGCCATGGGCGTGGTGGTGGCAGGATCCCATGCCTTTGTGGCCGATCATAATGACGGCCTGCAGGTGGTGGACATCTCCGCACCCGAGGCTCCCTTCGTGGCCGCCTCCTTGCCGCTTCCCGGTCGGCAGAGAACCGTACTTCTCGATGGAACAACCCTTTTTCTGGGGGGAGAAGGCACCGGCCTGCGGGTCCTTGATGTCTCGGATCCCACCGCGCCCGAGGTCACCGGCTGGCTGCCTTTCCAGGCCCGCGACCTGGCCCTGGACGGTGACCTGCTGCTGGCGGCGGGGTTTGATGGGGTGACCTTCATTGACCGCACCGATCCAAGCGCCTTGAGAAGTGTGGGATTCATGCCCACCTGGGAGGCGGGCTGGTCGGTGGCCGTGGCCGATTCTTTCCTGGTGCTGGGCGGTGACCAGGTCCTGGTGGCGCCGCGTCCCTGTGTGGACATCTCCGCGGTCGGGGACACGCCGCCCGAGCTGACGGCCTGGGCCCAGCTGAGCGGGCATCCCAACCCTTTCAATCCGCGGATCACGATCGCCTTTTCGCTGGAGCAGGCCCAGCTGGTGAGCCTGGAAGTGTATGATCTGGCCGGGCGCAGAATTGCAGAGCTGGCCTCGGGCGAATTCGCCGCCCGTGATCACCGGGTAGATTGGGACGGCCGAGACTCTCAAGGAAGAGCCGCGGCCGCCGGATGTTACTTCGTGCTGTTGCGGGGCCAGGCCCACACCCAGTCGGTGAAGGTCACGCTGGTCCGCTAGAGGACCCCTACTTCCACTTCTTGAGCAGGTCCCCCAGCTTGTTGTTCAGCTGGTCCTTGGCCTCGTCCTTCAGGTTGTTCTTCTGCTGTTCCACGGCCTTCTTCTGCAGGTCGCTGGTCACGGTGCCCAGGTCCAGCTTGATCTTGGGGTCGGTCCGCGTGCCACCCACCGTCAAGGGCAGGTCCAGGCGCTGCGGCCGACTGCTGCCCAGCAGCTTGGCCAGCTCGGCCATGACCCCGCTGGCGAAGATGCGGTCGGTGGCCTCCGGCGTCAGCTTGAGGCCGCCGTTGTAATCCAGGTTGCCGGTGAAGGAATAGAAACCGGAAAACTTCAGGTCGCCCCAGTCGCCCAGCTTCATCGAGAGATTGTCCAGTCCCACGCGCCCCTGATCCACCTTGATGCGGGTGGCCAGGTCGCGCAAGGTCTGCTCGCCGCCCAGGGTGCGGCCCGAGTATTCGGCCAGCTGGGCCAAGGTGCTATTGACCTGCCCCCTGGTCACCAGGCGGCCCTCGTTCATCTGCGCGTCCGAGTTCAGGGTCAGGCTGTTGCGGATCACGTCGGGATCGCGACCATGCGCGTTGAAGTTCCCGCTCATGCTCGCGCCGCCGAAGACCACGCCGGCCAGTCCGACAAAACGCTGCATGAAGTTGTTCACCTCGATGTTCTGGGCCTGGTAGGTGCCGCCGTAGGTAGGGTCGTTCAGGTTTTTCAATCCGACGTCCACCTGTCCCGACACCGCGCCGCCGTAGACGGCGCCCTTGATCTCACTGCAGGTCACGATCAGGTCCTGGATCTTGACCTTCCCCGTGATCCGGGTGAAGGGCACCTGCATGTAGATCAGCGAATCGGCCTGGAAGGTGCCGCTGGCCGTCAGGTCGGGGAACTCCATGTCCAGGACCGCGGCCGGTGCAGGTGTTCCCTGCCCCTTGGCAGCGGCGGTCGCTCCACTGGGACTGGCCGCGGGCATCAGGCGGTCCACATCCAGGCGGGGACTGGTCAGCGCGAAATCCAGATGCGGCCTCTTGACCGGCTGCCCTTTCTGCATTTCAGGGGGCAGAAAGTAGGGGAAAGGATCGCGCAGCGTTCCGGTCAGCTTGAACTGGCCCGAGTTGAACTTGAGGTCGCTGCGGACCACCGTGAACTGGTCCTGATTGAACTTCAGCTCGGCGTCCATGCTCTTGAGTTCATCGATCAGCTCGGTCTCGGTGTAGGAAGCCTTGCGGAACACCGCGGTGCCCTGGTAGGTCAGTTCATCGACTCCACCGGGACCCACCGTCAGATCCACATCAAGGTCGCCCTGC
>JAZBOO010000305.1:0-2254 GCA_036351155.1 Candidatus Krumholzibacteriia bacterium
AGATCGTAGTCGGGATCTTGTCCATCATCCCAGGACATGGGCACGTAGAAGTGGGCGTAAAGATCGATCGCCGCACTATCCCAGTCCAGCTCCACGGTGGAGGTCGGGACGAATTCGTTGAACGTGATATCCAGGCTGAAAGGACAGTCTCCGGTGAGAACCACATTGACCGGTTCGGATACCGTTTCGCCAAAAGTGGCCCAGATCAGAAAAGGCTCATCCACGGCACCTCTGAGGCTGAACTGTCCATCGCTTCCAGAAACCACTTCATCGCCGATGCCACCGCCGGGAACCCTTCCCTTGATGACACCTCCTTGCAGGGGGTTGCCGTCTGTGCCCCGCAGAATCCCCTCGACCCGGCAAACACTGGCCCCGGGCAGCAGCTGATCGACGTTCCAGGCGGAAAAATGGGCCACGGCCCCGGTGTAGGATTCCCCTTCAAGGGTGGCGGTCCCTTCTTCGTGCCAGCGGCCGTCGGCAGGGTCAAGATACCAGAGCGGAATCGAGGCCGGTGCCGAGGCTGTTTGGGCGGGGTCCGTGTCCAGCCTCAAGGCCGCTGTGGTGCCGTGGGCCAGCTGGAGCGGTGCCATGGAATTGTCGGAGATGCTGATGTCGGCGAAGCCGAATGATCGCACCAGATCGGTGCTGCCATCGGTGAGCACCCCCTCGTAGCGGCCAGGGAAAACTCCGTCAAAATACGCGTCGCCGGGTAGAGCGGCCTGGATCTGGACCGTCACGGTGCCTGAATAGGCGGCCCCGGTGGCGGTCACGAAACTGCTGGGCGGGAACGTCACGGAACATCGACTGTCCGCCGTGGTGACGGTCCCGCCCGCTGTCGCCTCGATCTCGTAACTCTCCACGGCCATCAACGTGATATCCGGCAGGTACGTTGTGGCGTCCTCGAGAATGATGGCCCGGCGATGGTTGGGCGCGTGTCCCGCATGGGAAATGGCCACCACCTGTTCGCCGGTGGGAACATTGGCCAGACTGAAATAGCCTTCGAGGTCGGTGGGTGTGGTCAGGTTGGCCGTCTGTATCGAGACGCCGGCCAGCGCGTTTCCGGCGGTGTCCTTGACGTAGCCGGAGACCGTGCCCACCGTGACATCGGGCATCGGTGGGGTCACCTGGGTGTCATCGTCGCTGCAACCCCAGAGCACAATGGCGCCAGCCATGAGGACGAACATGGTGATCAACGATGTCTTTCGCATTATTGCGCTCCTTGGTTGGATCCCGATGCGGAATTCGGGGCTTCGATGGCCTGCTGCAGCTCGACCAACCGGGCTTGCATGTCGCGCATCTCGGCAGCCAGCTGCCGCTGGTATGATTGCTCACTTTCGAAGCGTTCCGCCGCAAGCTCGCCGGCGGTCAAAGGGCCGCGTTTTGTCTGATTTTCCGTCCGCCTCGGATCGAAATCGGCGGGATCCGCGGCATTGCTCAGCTCGATGGTGCCGTAAGCCGTGGGGATGAAGACCAGATTGAGCTGGATATCCCGCACCGTGCAGGTGTTGGTGTTGTTCTTTGTGCCGCTGAGGTAGATCGTATTGTTGCCGGCGTTGACCGGGAACATGGCCAGGTTGCTCTGGGGAACAACATAGAGTCCGTTCCCGATGGTGCTGGACAGGAAGACGTTGATGTCCTGGTTGTCGGGCAAGACCGTCGGGTTGAGGGTCAGGCCCACGGTGGTGAAGGTGGTGGCGTTGAACAGGTCAATGGCCACCTCACAGCTGGCCATGGCCATGACATAACCGTCGGTCGGCGCCACGAGGGTGCGCGAGGCCAGGGCGGCCACGGAGGTGGTGAGCTGGACGGCGCCGGTGGTGAAAGCCTTCGCGCTGGCGGCGCCGGCTTCGGCGCGGGTTTCGAAAGAGTTGATGGAGCCGTGGGGCACGATCACCGCTCCGTCCCCACCGACATCCGAGCGCAGCTGGAGGGTGGAGGAGTCTCCGATGAGCGTCATGCTGGCACCCGTGCCGGTGGCTCCATCCAGAAAAATGCCCGCGGTCGTATTGTCGTGCATGAGGGTCATCGTGCCGCCCATTCCGTTTCCGTCGGGCTGAATCGTCGCGTTGAGGACGCCAGTTTCACTGCGCAGATCGAGCTGGCCGCCTTCGCCGCTCAGGTTGCCGTGGAGCGTGCTGGCCAGGGCGGCAGAACCGGGTGAGGCCTGAATCTGGCCGGTCGTGGAGCCGGATCCCGACTTGATGGCACCATCGACATGTAGCTTCGTGGACGGCTGGGTGATGCCAATACCCAC
>JAZBOO010000306.1:0-2936 GCA_036351155.1 Candidatus Krumholzibacteriia bacterium
ACCCTGGAAGAGGCGTGCCGGCGTCTGGTGGCGGCGGTGAGCAAGCGCATTTCTTAATTTTGCTGTATCGTTTTCAACAAGTCCCCTGCACTTGCCAACGCCCTCTCTTGCGGTACGGATCATGATGACGGTCTAGCTGAAGGAGGTATCGATATGCTCAAGGAAATCCACGGACACATCGTCAACGAACTTCAGCAAAACGCACGGACCGACACAGTCTTCGTGGTGGCGGCGGTCCTGTTCAACCTGGTGGTAATGGGCATCAACTGGGGTGTGGCGAGTGAGGCCGCTGGCCTCGCATCAAGTTGCTGAGCGGCTTGAACCGGATGTACTCAGACAACGGCGTCACCAAGTACTACGACGACGACCTGCTCGGCACCTACCAGGCCCGCTACCTGCTATTCACCCTCGTGCTGGTGGTCATGCGCGTCCTTGCCATCGCGGTCCCCTTGATCGTCCGCGGGATGAGCTGAGCCATACTCGATGCTCCCTGCTCCATCGGGATGGCCGATCGGCTGTCTGGAAATTGCACATGGTGAAATCAGGGCCGACCCGGGTCGGGCCGGTCACGGCCAAGGAGGTCAAACCATGAAGAGTCGAATCCCCCTCCACGTAATAGTCGTTCTGCCGTTCCTGCTGGTATGCCTTGCTCTGCCGGTAGGTGCGGCGACGGACGATGACCCACACGCGATCGCGGCCAGGGCGTTCGAGATGCGAATGGACGGCCAGACCGACCAGGCTATCCAGCTCCTGGAGGACAGCCTCGACAAGACGCCCGAGGCCGGAGTCTTGCACTTCGAACTGGCGCGCGCCCATCTGCTGCTGCTCAGCTTCGACGAAATGTACCAGGAGGCCAACGCAGCCGTCAGTCACGAGCCTGAGAACAACGAATTCGGCTACTTCGCGGCCATGGCCTCGGCTTACGCGCTGATCGATGCCGCCCACCACGGGGATCAGGACCGGATGAAAGATCTGGGGCGGGAGAGCCTGGCTCACCTTGATGCGATCCTGGCAAGAGACCCGGAAGACTGCCGGGCGCGCTGCTTCCTGGTCCAGTTGAGTACGGATATGGCGCCCGAACTGGGCCTTCAGGTCGAAGACCCGGAAAAGCACGTTGTGTTGCTCGAGGAAAAGGACCCCATTCTTGGCGCCAAGGCCCGCTGCTGTCTGGTGGACCAGGCGCATCAGCGTGAAGTGTGGGAGAGGATTCTCACCGATTACCCTGGCGACTGTCGGGCTCTATCCGAAGCGGCCGCAGGGCTGATCCAGGCAGGCGACCTGGATCTGGCGGAGAAGTGCCTGGATGAGGTCATCACGAAGGACAGCCAGATGACCTACGGGTTGCTGGGACTGGGTCTGGCCCACTTCAGGCGCCAGGACTGGGCACGGGCCGAGGCGTTGACCCGGCGGTATCTGGCTACGGATCCTCCCCTGGCTCTCAAGGCCTACGCCACGGGACGCCTGGGGATGATCCATCAGCGGATGGGAGACAAGGACGGAGCCAAAGAACTGGGGGCCGCAGCACGCAAACTCGACCCCCACGTCTGGCTGACGGTCATGCCTCCGCCGGAGGAGATCTTCAGTCCGATCTAGAGTCGTCCGCGGAGTCCAGTTGATAGCAGATCACGGAGAGGTAGGGCTCGGCATCGGGATCCTCGCTGGTGGCCTGGGCCCCGCCTCCGAAATGGGCCATCATGGACTCCATGTAGCCTTTGACCACCAGGATACGGTCCGGCCCGGCAAAGAAGATGCCGTCCTTGAGGGCGTTGCCGGGACCGTGCAGCTCCACCTGCTTGACGAACTCGCCACTCGGATCGAACACGTCGAACACGGCCAGAACGTCGTCGGGAAGATCACGGATTCCCTGTCCGCTGAGCGCCCAGATCGATCCACCTTCGCCCATGTGCAGGCCCCGCTGGAAATAGGGAATGGCGGCGGCCTGCCGCTCGATGCTCAATTCATAGTCCAAAGGCATGGTTGAAAGTCCAGCATCGAAGGTTTGCCGAAGATTTTCATACTCCTGATCGCTGCGATCGATGGGTTCGTAGTCCCGCTCGATGACCATCTCCGGGCGGCCAGCGGGATCGAAGACGTGGATGGCGTAGGCATCTCGATCCGGAGCCACACAGGAGCGGCCATCGGCTCCGACGTCAAAGCAAAACAAGAATGTGGGGATGTGCTCTCGTTCGGAGTAGTGGAAGTTGCCGAAGTCGTAGATGGCCTTGCTTTCAAAATAGCGATGGATCTCCTGGCCGTCGTCACCGAAGGACGACAGGAAAAAAGTCCGGTGGGAAATGCCGGGAGTGCCGCCAGAACTCTGGGTGAGCCCGGACATGAAGGTATGGGCACCTTGCGCCTGGCAACCGATCAAGCTGAAGAGTTCGTCCCCGGGGTTTCCGGCCTTGATCCGGCCGGCCGACGTTCCTTGTCCATCCACCAGGATGGCAGCTCCCGGGAATTCCTGAAGAGCGCCCACCCGGCCATCTCCAAGCACGAACATGTCCCAGGGATGACGAACTTCGCCAGGGCCATCGCCTTCCCGGAAAAGGGTGTGAGAAAATTCGCCATCCGGGGAGAAGACCTGAACCTGACTCAGCTGGGAATCCAGCACATAGACCCGGCCCTGGACATCGGTACACACCTTGGGTGTGAGGCCGAAGATGATCTCCTCATCATCCTCGCCGCCGACTCTCCACAGCTCCTTCATCTTCAGCGCCTGGACTCCCCCGGTGGGGATCTCCCCGTTCTTGACGTGAGGCACGCCATCTATGATCTCGCGGACAGGTTCGGCGGCCAAGGCCATCTGGGTGGGCAATACGAGGCAGATCAGCAAAAGGACGGCGCGCGGGAAGGTGAGGACAGTCATGGTCCCTCCTTGTAATGAAAACATGATGAGGGGGGTGCCCCGAAGGACGTGCGCGCCTCGGAAAGGTTTC
>JAZBOO010000307.1:0-2699 GCA_036351155.1 Candidatus Krumholzibacteriia bacterium
AGAAATCTACGCATTGCTCGTCTTTCAGCTGTTCAGGAGCTCCTCGATGAGGGCGGCCAGCGCGGCCCGCCCCTCGACGGTGCTCACATCCGTCATGAAATTCACGATCTGGTTGACCGCTGACAGGCTTTCCTCGAAGTTGCCCAGCATGTAGTGGGAGGAAGCCAGGGTCAGGGCCACGTCGGCGAAATCGTAGGTGTCCTGGAGCGTGAGAGACCATGGTGCGGTGACCATTTCCCCCGCGGAGACGGCCTCGGCGTGGTGCCCCAGGGCGTTCTCGGCAAAGCACTGCCCCGCGCGCGCCTGCTGGCTGACCGCAGTGGTGTCCACGCCCGCGGCGGCTGCCCTGCGAAAGTTGGCCAGAGCGCTGTCGGCCTCGGCGGTCATGGTGAAGACCCAGCCCAGGCCGTCGAAGGCCTGGGGCAACAGGGCCGCACGTCCGACCAGGCGGCGGAAATCCTCCTCGGCTGCGTCGGTGTCACCATTGCCCAGAGCACTCCAGCCATCGGCCAGCACCTCACTGTCCGAGGGCGGTGTCGGTGGGTTGGTGGTGCCATCTCCCCCACCACAACCGGCCAGCAGAAGAAACGATCCCAAGAGCAAAACTGTCATCGTTTTCATGACCGACCTCCTACTTGATCAGCAGCATGCGGCCGGTCCGGGCGCGCCCTGCGGTGGAAAGCTGATAGAAATAGACACCCGAGGCCACCTGGGTGCCCTGGTGATCCAGGCCATCCCAGACGATGCCCTGCGGGCCGGCGGACAGGGGCCCATGGTGGAGCGTGCGCACCAGGCGGCCGCGCACATCGTAAACCCCCAGGCGCACCGGCGCGGCGGCATCGCGCACCGAAAGCTCGAAGCGAATTTCCGTCGAGGGATTGAAGGGATTCGGCACGTTGCCCAGCAGGCGCGTGACCTGAGGCAGGACCTGCCCCGGGGCCAGACGGAACATCCCGAGATGATCCGTATCAGCGGTGACGAAGCCCTCGCCCTGGATGGTCGGCAGAGATGTCCAGCTCTGACCATCGCGGCGTTCGATGATCACGTCGGCACGGTCGGTGGCAATCTGAATGCGGGCGCCCGGCAACGGAGCCCCGGTGGCACCGAACAGCCAGGAGTCGGCAGCCAGGCTGGGCAAACCGGCCTGGTCAGCTGCCACCACCCAGCCGGTGGCCTTGTTCCGGGGCAAAAGCAGGTGCGCCCGACCATCGTGGGTCACCACCTCGTCCTGGCTGGCCAGGTTTCCGGCCACCAGGGTGCGGGTCAAGAAAACATCCTGGGCCTGCAGAGTGATGTCCAGGTTTCCGGCCGTGGACATCTGGTAACTGCCGGTCCAGGTCCCGGTGGCCTGGCTGGTCAGGGGCACCGAGCTTCCGTTGATGGTCAGAGCCACCGCGCCGGCTCCGCCCGGAGCATTGACGGCCACCTGCAGATAGGCATCCAGGGCGATGTTCTGGAACAGGTTCAGCTGGATGCCCGGCTGAGCCTGCTGGTAGAGCACCGCCGTGGTGCGGGCCGGGACGCTCAGCTGAGCCGGAGCAATGGCGCTGCTGACCACGGTGGTCAGCACGTCGGTCCCCGCCTGTTCACCATCCACCACCTGGGCCCAGTGGCCGCCGGGCAGGTCGATGGCCAGGGCCTGATGCCCCGAGTTATGAGCCACCAGGATGTCGCCCCAGTCATCCCCGGGCGTCACGTCACCGATGGTGTAGGCAATCCCCGTGGTGGGCAATCCGTCGATGAAATCGAGGGCGGCGGTGATACTGTCCGCGGCACCCAGACGGAATTCGTAGCGGGCCTTGCGCAGCGTGATCAGTCCCTTCACGTACTGGACCATGTCGTCATTGTCCACCCGCAGCTGCCAGTCCAGCTCGTTCACATCATCGCCGGAGGCGTAGCTGTTGCGGATGCTCTCCTCGGTCTGCAGAGGGTCGCCCGTGCGCTTGGTGCGCAGAAACTCGCTGCCCGCGTGCAGGAAGGGAATACCCTGGGCGGTCATGACCACCGAGAGCCCCAGCTTCGCCATCTTCCTCAGCTCGGCTTCGGGCTGATGGGGTGGCGGAGTTTCGTTGGGATTCCAGCGGTAATCCAGCTTGTCCCACCAGGTGTAGTTGTCGTGGGCCGAGATGTAGTTGAGGGTCTCGCTGGCATGGTCGGCAAAGTCGTTGATCGACCCTTCGATGCCGCGGATGACCGCGGCCTTGTCGTTGCCGTCTCCCATGGCGAAGCCGCCGTCGGTGCCGTCGGTGGAGCCGCGGATGGCGTTGCGGATGTTGTCGTTGAACACCCCGAAGCCCAGGCCGCGCTGATCGCCCTTGCCGGTCAGGATCTGTCCGCCATAGCCGCCCCAGGGCTCACCGTAAACGATGGCGTGGGGATTGATCGCCTTCACCTGCTCGGTGATGCGGGTCATGGTCTCGGTGTCGATCAACCCCATGAGGTCGAAGCGGAAACCATCGACATGGTACTCCTCGACCCAGTAGCGACAGCTCTGCTCGATGAAGCGCCGCGCCATGGCCTTCTCGCTGGCCACCTCGTTGCCCACTCCGGACCCGTTGGCGTAGCTGCCGTCGCTGGTCAGGCGGTAGTAGTACCTGGGCACCATCGCATCGTAGGTGGACCCCTGCGGGCCGACGTTGTGGGTATGGTTGTAGACCACGTCCATGACGACCTTGAGACCGGCGTCGTGGAACTCCTTG
>JAZBOO010000308.1:0-8399 GCA_036351155.1 Candidatus Krumholzibacteriia bacterium
CCCAACGAGACGATGGACGAGACCGCTCCGGCGACCATCGAGTACATCTACAACGACGGCACCGAGTACAGCAGCGGTCCCTTGCCCTTCGATGAAGGCAACCCGGCCGAGGCCGATCCTCATGGCACCTGGGGCATCCTGAGCCCGGCTCATGTGGGCGGCCACATGCAGTACAACAACATGGTCGGTTCCGGCGAAGGCGCGAACTTCAACGTGACCTGGGAAAACATCATGTTCGAGGACATGGGTTCCGTGGTGGCCACCGAGAACGAGACCTTCGGTGGCATCAAGGCGCTGTACCGGTAGGGCGTATCGGCTAATCAGCCTTTTGGGAGGGCCTGGGGAAACCTTGGCCCTCGGTATTTCAATTCGAGCCTTTTGTCGGTGATAGGGAATACCAGGACTATCATTTGAGTATTGGGATTGAAGCCAAAGAAATCCCTTTTCCTAAACCTGTTTTCACAACCTGTTTTCCCCTTGACCCCCCCCCTGATAATTTGATAACATTTTCGTATCTGAATGCTATTTCCCGTTTGCCTTGCCCAAAATTCATCATTGGAGGGATATGATGATCCGGTGTTTTGTTCTTTGTTTGGTCCTGCTGGTGATTGGCCTTCCTCAAATTGCTCATGCGGATTTCGACTGGTGCGGATTCTCCACCGTTGAAAACAGCGGCCTCAGAGCCGGATACGCCTACGGAGACTCCATCCGCGCCAAGTTCATCTTCGTCAGCTTTCCCAATGATGCATCTCCCCTGGACACATTGATGTACGAGGATTTGCAACCTGCGGTGGTGGACTCGGTGAAATACTGGCTGGAAAGCCACTCTCTGGGGCAGCTGGCCTTCACCTCGGATACCGGCATTGTGGAAGTCCCCGGTTTCGGCTTTTCTGATGGCAATTCGGTCCTGTCCTGGCGAGCGGACCTTGATGGCTCATCCTACGTCTCGGTGGACTCCCTTCCCATGGACTATCGCTGTCGATATGGTGCTGCTCCTCCCGATGTACATTGTGGCCCTCTGATTGCGGATTTGTCCTCCTGGCGGGACACAACCTCCGATCTGAGTTTCTTGTTCACTGAGATCCTTTTCAAGATCCATCAAGCTTATATTTCTTCCGACGATCCAGATTTGGTATGGCCATTTGACCACCATGACCAGCAGAACGATGATCAGGAGCGCGTGGACCTTCTCATCTTCGTGTTTCAGACCAAGGAAGAGTTCTGGGCTCACGGTGGCAGTGTCGGAATTAAAGTGAGTGCCCCCGGAATCACAGCTGCCCACTCGGAATTTTTTGGGAATGTGGCCACCACCGGGCGTAATTTTCAGGGCACCTTCCAGTCCCACGATTCCTCTGGCTACTATAACAATAATGACACAGTTTTCCGGGTGGAAAACTGCACCATGGTGGTCCTGCACGAGTTCTCTCATACCCTGGGCTGGCCAGACGGCCCGCCCAATCTTGCCAATATTTCGGAATTTGACATAAAACGCTACTACTACGGCCACCTGAATATCCTTTGCCAGCATTTCATGCCAGGTCAGGGCATTCCCATTATCAGTCTTCATAACCTGGCGCAGTCTGGGTGGGTAGAGGTGGTGGATTTCACAGGGCAAAACAAGGAGTCCAAAACGGTTTACGACATCCGTTCCACCGATCTCGACAAGCCAGGTAAAATTTACAAATACCGAATTCCGAACACCTTCCCTGAGCAATTTTTTCTGTTCGCCTATCATGCGGGCAAGGGTATCGATGGCAGAGTTTGGCACTCTCCTCTGAACCCTGAGAACCTTCCGAACATTCGCTCGACGGGACTTGAGGTTCAGCACTGTGTCGGCGAAAATGGAGGCTATGTCGTCGATATCGAATCGGCCTTTGGCCTATACCGGGACATCACTCAACAGGTGATGCCACAAATCGACCTGCCGCCTTTCCCTCCCGGCGATATCCCCAACTGGGGCGATCTTCTCACCAATCCCGGGGAACTGGGCTGGGACAATTACGACCTGTGGTGGGTGAACGACTCCCCGGACACACTTCGCCAACAACTGGTTGGCAGTGCCTACGGCGATTACCCGTCTTACAATGGCGACCGTTTCGACTTCTTCACCGCCAACACCTTGACCTCTGGTGGAGATACCTGGACAAGTCCCGAGTTTTCCTACCGCACCATGCCTAACACCCATGCCTACAGTGACCAGCATTACTCGGGGGTTTATACCCGCTCCAACCCCCAGAGCGTACCAACCTCGCTGATGGTCCGCATCCTGGAACAGGACGACGACCCTGCTGATGGGCACCCCTATATGAGAGTGGATTTCTTGTCCGCACCATTCGGAGAGGGATACGTTGAAGCATTGCAGATCAAACCCGATTCCTGCTTGGTTCCGACTTTGGACTATGAAATTGGCTGGACTTCCGAATTCCTGGATGTGATTGACTCGGTGGATATCCTCCTGTCCACCAATGGAGGCCTCAGTTTTTCGCACATGCTGGCAACAGACGTGGTGGCAGACTCTTTGACCTGGAACTGGAACTGGCCTCCGGATGCCGGAATAGGTACGACAGACGCCATGCTGAAGATCGTCTTCCACAACAATCTTTCAGATGAAACCAGTGAATGGGTCAGTCCCGATGTTTTCACTATTTTGTCCACCGAAACCATTGGGGAAGAATTTTTGCGCCCTGAAAACGGTGAAGCATTCAACGTGGGGGAAACTGTCGAGGTGGCCTGGACCAACTATTACACCTCGATTGACAGTGTGGCCGTGGAATATTCTTTGGACAATGGAAATTCCTGGACCTTGGCGGCGGCAGCTCTGACCGAGGGAAATGGCTACACAGCTTCCGGTGATGAGAAAATTGCCGATGTGTTGTTGACCCCTGCCATGGCTAGCGGAGCTACGTTGCTGAGGCTGTTGTTCTATTCCTCGACTGGAGTGGTAGATAATGAGGCGGAACAGCCGATCGTGGTCTACCCCCGGTTCGATGTCTGCTTCCAGGACGTAACCCAGTCTTCACAAGTGAATTATGGTGGAACTGCCTACAGCGCAGTGACTCTGGACGTGGGGCATCCTGGGGATGGTAAACCGGACCTCTTCGTTTCCATCGCGGATGGGGCTGGAGGAAAATTGTTTGAGAACTTGTCCCCATTTCAAGGCGACATCAGATTCCGTAATCAGTCTCAAGGTTGGTTCTTGGGGACAGATGCTTTGGAGATTCAAACCACCGGCGCCGTAGCTGGTGACCTGGACAACGACGGCGACATCGATCTGTTGATTGCCTCGGTGGATGAACCTCGGATATTCTTGTTTGATCAGAGCAACGACAAGTTTCGGAACATCCTGACAGACCCCAACTACTTTGAACCCGGAGATATCACCCTCTTTGAGAACTCCGCCATGATCAGCTTGATTGACTGGGAACATGACGGTGACCTGGACATTTTTGTAGGGCGAGCTGTCGGGGGATCTACTAACCCATCCGCACTCACCGACGCCCTGTTTCGCCAAAACGGCGATGGTAGCTTTTCCTCTGTAGGACCTGAAGTTGGCCTAGAGGAATATTCCGCCGCCACATTGAGTGCAGTCTGGGGGGATTTTGATCAGGATCATTTGTGGGAGCTGGTCGTTGGAGACGCAGTTTTGGGCGGAAGTTTATTGGTCTTTGATGAAGAGGATGGCGGGCTGAATCCACGTGATGTGAATTCCGTATATGCCGAAGAGAAGGCCATCTATTCCTTGCAATGGTTTGACCATGATCACAGCGGAGAACTGGACTTGTTGGTGGGATATCAAGATTTTGCTCCAATGGTCATTGCTATTTCCGGTGGTGATTTCGACCACTTGGTGACCTTGCCGGCTTGGCCGGTCAATACCATCAATAATTGCCTGGCTGTTGATGTGGACCTGGATGGCTGGGATGATCTGGTTGGTACGACCATGATTTCTACCCAGGGAAATTCTGATACTCCAGTTCAAGTTTCCCTCTTCCGCAACTTGGCCGGGTTGTCGGGTTTTGCCATCGGCGATTTTGCTCATTTGCACCAAGGTGCGGGACTTTCAGTACATGCTGGTGAAGCCCAGGGTCTCGTGTTTGACGACTTCAATCAAGATGGAGTGCCTGATGCATTTGTCGGCGTGAACAACTCCTCCGCGCCGCTTGCCGGCGCCATGTTCCAGGCCCTCCCTCAGGATCCTGCGACCGGATTCACCAACAACCGGCTTCGGGTCCATCTGGACGCCAACGGAGACAACGCCTCCTCCATTGGAGCGGTCGTCACGGTGAGGGATCTGGCCAGCGGCCAGGTCCTGGGCACCAAGGTGGTCGACGGCGGCAGTGGACGAGGCAGTCAAACACCCAACACCCTGACCTTCGGGCTGGGCAGCCACACCGGTCTGGTGGAAGTGGAAGCCCACTGGCCGGCGCATGCCACCGATGAACTGGCTACCCTGGCCACAGTGGACCCTGCGACACTCGAACCCTATGAGGTCTTCACCTTGGTCCAGGGTGCTGATCTGGAGATCCTCACGGCCACCATACAAAGTGAAATGGTGCTGTATCCCGAGCCGGGCGATCATTCCTGGTTTTTCACCTGGAAAACCAACCGGCTGAGCGAAACCGACCTTGACCAGGTCATTATCTACGATGGACCAGGGTACACCAATGTGGCAGCGAAACTGGACATCAACCACCCTTCGGCGGTGGTTTATCCCCCGGAATACCAGGTCGACAAATCCACCGGAGATATCAGTTTCTTGCACAAGGTCGAGTGGAAAAATGTCCCCTGTGTGGTTGGCTATGGATTCATGTACGAGGTGCAAAGTTGCCTGGATCAAGGCACCCCTGAAACGGGCACGGCGAGCAATCCTTACCGAAAATATAGATTCTGCCCCAGCTGGTAACGAGAAAGGAAAGAGTCATGAAAAACTATTTGAAACTTCTCGTTCGAAGCGGAGTGCTCCTGGTCTGGTTGCTCAACTGCGGAACAGCCCTGGCCCTGCCTGAGGTGGCAGGCCTCTTGGGCCTGGAAACCGAGGGAGAACCCGGCTATCTGGCCATCCGGGTTCAGGTGCCCGAAAATCAAGCCCTGCAAGGCCTGATGTGGTATAATAATGACCAACAGGTGGTGTTTCCTGAGGTTCTGGTGGGAACCGGATACCCCGATGGTCCAGGCCTGGTTGCCCAGGCCACACTGCTGGCCGAAGATGTCAGCGGCGGATCCTCGCAATGGTGCCAACTGACGTTTCCTGATCCTGTTGGCGCAACCCAGGAGGCCTTGTACGTGGTGTTCACCTTCAATGGAGAGACTTACCAGGCAGAAGGGGCCGGAGGCGGCCCGGCCCTGGGTTACGTTTTTCAGGAGTCCCCTGCCAGTGGCTGGGTCAGTGGAGATGGAGAGTTCTGGGCTAGCCTTGACCCCGCCTACAGCTTCGCCATTCAGCCCCAGTTTGTGCCCTACACCGAGGGCATGGTGCTGAAGAGTCTGAACTCCGAAGATGGCGCAAGTGAAACCCCACCGCCCCTGATCACCAAAACGTTTCTGAAGACCGGCCCCAATCCCTTCAACCCCAAGATCCAGGTGCAGTGGGGGCTGCCTGCTGCTCAGCAGGTCAGCATCAAGATCTTTGACCTTCGTGGCCATCTGGTGCAGACCCTGGTCGATGCTCCCTTCAAGGCAGGGTACCACCAGGCCTCCTGGCTGGGCCGGGACAGTCGGGGCCAGGGGGTTTCCAGTGGGGTTTACTTCATCCGAATGACGGCAGGACCCGATGTGCTGACCAAACGGGTCATGTTGCTTCGATAAACAAGGAAGAGGAAGAGCCATGCGCACCTTGATATATCTGACTTTGATACTGGTCTTGCCCTCCTTGGGCTTTAGTCGGACCTGGATCGTGGAGAAAGACGGCAGTGGAGACTACACTGTAATCCAGGATGCGGTGGATGCAGCTGAGAGTGGGGATGTCATCGAGATTGGGTCGGGGAGGTATGAGGAGTTTCAGGTCATGCATTTTATTTACACTAATGACGTCTTTATTTACCCCGGCGACAAATCCTTGACCTTTCGTGGAGCCGGTGTAGGGGAAACCATTGTCGGTCCCAGTGATCCCAACATGACGACTCACTATGCCTGGGGCATCACCTCAGATGTGATTGGTGAAGACTATATCAAGGTGTCTGGTATTACTTTTGACAACCTCAACTATAGAGGTATTGGCGTAGGATTCAACTACTTGGAGGTGATCGATTGTAGCTTTACCGACAGTAGTATGGCAAATAACTGGACTATTGGAATTAGTAGCAGTTATTCCAGTGCAAGCTTGATCCGTAACTGCTATTTTGAAAATCTCCCTCGTGATTGTATTAGTATCTTTGGACCAACCACAGGAATGGTGATCGAAGACTGTCAAGTTGTGAACTGCAATTATGGCATGGGTTTTTGGGATGCGGACACTTCTGACATCGTGGTCCGCAACTGTAACCTTTCAGCACCACAACTCCCCATTGGGCACGCTGGTTCGGGCTTCTACGTTTCATCCGGTGCGTCAATTGAGATAGACAATTGTTATGTTGAGTACTTTGACGATGCCATTTTGGTGAGCGATGCGCATGTGGTTGTTCATGACAGCGTGCTGCGGTTCTCCGACCGAGGGGAAATCAGCGTGACTGATGACTTTTCTCTCAATGCATATAACAATATTATGGAAACAGAGGTTGGAGTATTAAATGTTAATGGCCCTGGAACGAATTTTATTTCCTTGAACAACAACCATTTTCTCCGTTACGGAGATGGGCTCTATATAAAATGTAATCCCGAACACTGGATCTGGGGCGAGGAATCTCTTCAGGTGGACATGACCAACAACTACTGGGGTACCCAGGACGTGGATGAAATTGCCGAGTACATTATAGACGGAAACGATCCCCCCTACATCGTCAATTTCTTCGTAGTTTTTCTGCCCCTGGCCGACGGCCCGGTGGCCACCGAGGCCATCACCCTTGATGGGGTGAAAGCTCTGTATCGGTAAATTTTCATGGTCATTTCCTGACCAGAAGAGACGGGCTCCGGTCCGTCTCTTTCTCTGTCCAGGCCCGTCCCCCCATTGACCCCCGCCGGCCCCTTGCCTATAATACAGGTAAGCCTATTCAGGCAACCCGCCCCTGATCGCAATAACCCTCGTGCCATTCGGGAGACCGTCATGGGTCCTTGTCTTGGAGTTCGCCCGTCCCGTGCCGGCCATTATTCGGCTCACCCTTTTCAGGGTCAACCGATGCTGGCCACGTTGCTGATCGGCGTATTGTGCCTCCTGGGGGCCGATGCGCCCGTTTTCGCCGCCCAATCCCTGCAAACCCTCGGCGGCGGAGCCGCCGTGCGCGTGGCGACCAGCGACCAGCAACAATTGCGGTTCAGTCTGGACAAATTGTCCCACAGCTGGGTGCCCCGTGAGTTTCCCGGCGAGTTGTCCGGCGAGGGATTGAGCCTGTTTGACCTGCAGATGGACGGTTTCATCACCGCCGGCGAACCCGGGCGTCCCCGGGTGCCCCAGACCGGGGGCTGGATCGTGGTGCCTCCGGGCACCCGGCCCGAGTTGAAAACCCTGTCCGAAACCTGGGCCGAGGCCGCTGGTCGTGCCCTGATGGTACAAGGTGTGCCGGTGCTGCTGCCGGGTGAAGACGATATGCCGGGCACGGCTTCGGAAATCCTGGTGCTGCCGGGCCAGGATATTCCTGCCGATGCTCCCATTCCCACCGCCATCCGCGAAAAGCTGGGACGCCCCGCTCAGGGACGGCAGGGTGGCGCGGTCACCCTGGGCCCCGTGACCTGGTGGCGTGGCCATCGGGTGGTTTCCTATACCGTGGTGCCGGTCAGGCACGACGCCAGCGGCCGGGCCAGCCAGGTGCTGGAGTCGGGTTCCTGGGAAGTCCAGTTCGTGGCCGAAAAATCCGCGGCCACCGAGATTCCCGCCGCTCAGCGCCGCAAGACCGACACCCGGGGCGATGACCGTTTCGGGGGCACATTTCTGAACCAGGCCCTGCTCTCGACGATTCCCACCGAGGCCGCTTTCCGGGGAATTACCGCCGATTTCAGCCGGAATGACAAGGCGCGCGGCGGCAAATCCGGAACTCTGCTGGGCAACCTGGAAGGTCGGCTGGGCGTCACCAAGACCGGTCTGTTCAAGGTCTCCTACGCCCGGCTGAGGCAGCTCAGCCTCCTGCCCGACGTGGACATTGCCGAATCGGAAATCCGGCTGTACCAGCGCCGCTATCTGTCCCGTCTGGATGACGGCTCGGGGCAGGCTCCCTATGTGGAAATTGAGGTGCCCCTGCACATGGTGGGCGAGGGCAACGATTTCGACGGGGACGACTATTTCCTCTTCTACGGGCTTCGCCTGCGCGACG
>JAZBOO010000309.1:0-26557 GCA_036351155.1 Candidatus Krumholzibacteriia bacterium
ATGGTCTCTCACGCTCCAGGACACCTACGATTTCGCCGATGTGGCCCTGACCCTGGCTTCCTCCCACTACATGCTGGGCAACTTCGAGGAAAGCCTGGCGGCGGTCAACCAGATCGTGAATTTCATGACGGACGTGAACACCGTCGAGGGGCGGGCCGCGCTGGCCGCCCTCATCGAGGAGCTCCTGAACAGCTGAAAGACGAGCAATGCGTAGATTTCTGGGAATGACCTTGCTCCTGGCCCTGCTGACGGTGGCCGGCTGCCGCGACAACGATGGAGGGGGCACGGCTCCCCCTCCGCCGCCTCCATCCGGGGGCGACCTGCAGGAACAGGGAACCACCGAATGGTGGAATGACCAGATCTTCTACGAGGTCTTTGTCCGCAGTTTCTACGACAGCGATGGCGATGGCATCGGCGACCTGCAGGGCCTGATCGCCAAGCTGGACTACCTGAACGACGGCGACCCCAGCACCACCACCGACCTGGGGGTGACGGCGCTCTGGCTGATGCCGGTGGCCGAGTCGCCCAGCTACCACGGTTACGATGCCACCGACTACCGGACCATCGAACCGGACTACGGAACCAACGCGGACTTCCAGGAACTGATGAGCGAAGCCCATGCCCGCGGCATGAAGGTGATCGTGGATTACGTGATGAACCACTGCAGCAACAGCCACCCGTGGTTCACCGCCAGCAACGCGGGTGACGGTCAGTACCGCAGCTGGTTCACCTGGAGCTCCAGCAATCCGGGCTGGAGCCAGCCCTGGGGCGGCGGATCGGTCTGGCACTACGGAAGTTCCGGGTTTTACTACGGAGTTTTCTGGAGCGGCATGCCCGATCTGAACTATGGCAATCCTGCGGTCGAGGCCGAGATGTTCGACACGGCCACATTCTGGTTGAACACCCTGGGGGCCGACGGGTTCCGGCTGGACGCCGTCAAGTACATGGTCGAAGAGGGTGCGATCCTGGAGAATACCGCCTCGACCTACGCCCTTTGGGGCCGTTTCCGCAACCACCTGGACACGGTGGCGCCCGAGGCCTTCACCGTGGGTGAGGCCTGGGATAACACCAATGTGGTACTGCAGTACATCGACGCGGGGCTGCACACCTGCTTCGAGTTCGATCTGGCCTCCACCACCATCAATGCCGTGAACAGCAGCACCACGGTGGGCCTTTCCGCCAAGGTGACCCAGGTGGCCGAGGACTTTCCCTTCCAGCAATACGCCACTTTCCTGACCAACCACGACCAGAACCGGATCCATGAGCAGCTGGGACGCAACGTGGGACGCAACAAGGTGGCGGCGGCCATCCTGCTGACCACCCCCGGTGTCCCTTTCCTGTACTATGGCGAAGAAGTGGGCATGCTGGGCACCAAGCCCGATGAGAATATCCGCCGGCCCATGCAGTGGACGGCCGGGACCAACGCGGGGTTCACCACCGGTTCGCCCTGGCATGCGCTCAACAGCAATGCCGGCAGCTGGAACGTGGAAACCCTCGAAGCAGATGCCGGCTCTCTGTGGAATCATTACCGCCTGGTGATCCAGGCCCGCGCCGCTTCGCCTGCTCTGCGGCGAGGAACCTATCACACCCTGGGAGCCACCAACGCAGGGCTTTTCGCTTTCTTGCGCCGGTACGAAGATGACGCCGTCATCGCGGTGCACAACCTGGGCACCGGAACCGTGGGATCGTTTTCTGTGTCGACGTCGAGAAGCCAGTTGCTTCCCGGCAACTACACCGCGCGCGACATGCTGACGGGGGCGGATTTGCCGCCGCTGACCGTGGGTGCCAACGGGTCCATCGGGAGCTGGGCCCCCGTGTCTTACCTGACGGGAAATGCCAGCGTTCTGGCGCGATTGACGGCCGAATAACCCCGGTGGTCACCGAGCTGGACGTGGCCATGAGGAGACAGGATGAGCTTGACCCCATCTCGGGTTGGACTGATACTCGCGCACAGGTTGCGGATGTACGCGGCCGCCGACCGGACGGTGACGGAAATGAATGCTGAACCCCTATTCAGGATCCGCTATTTCGCCCTTGCCCTCTTGACCCTGGGTTTTCTCGCCGGCTGTGCGGGAGGTCCGGTACCGGCGGGGGATTCCGCAGATATTCCCGCCATCCAGACGGAATCTGCCTCCGTCACGCCCCAGGAAGACTGGGCTGACGCGGTGATTTACTTCGTCATTCTGGACCGATTTGCCGACGGAGATCCCACCAACAACGAGCAAAACGATCCCGAGCCCGGCGGCGTGGGCAGCTTTCACGGGGGAGACCTGCGGGGCTTGATCGCCAACCTGGACGAGATCGCCGGCCTGGGCGCCACCTGCCTGTGGATCACTCCGGTGCAGCAACAGATTCCGGGTTACGTGTCGGGGGCCGGCTTCTTCGACTGGGGCTACCACGGGTACTGGGCCGACGACTTCTACGCCATCGACCCGCGCTTCGGAACCGAAGCGCAGCTGAAGGAACTGGTGGATCAGGCCCATCAGCGGGGCATGAAGGTGCTGCTGGACGTGGTGTACAACCATTGCGGGTACGACTCCCGCTACATCTTCGACAAGGGGCGGCCCTGGCTTCGCTTCGGCAGCCAGTGCGGCAATGACGACCTGACCGGCTGTCTTTCGGGTTTGCCCGATTTCAAGACCGAGAACCCCGAGGTCCGGGAGTACCTTCTGGGCGCTCATCTGGGACTGGCCGCCCGCACCGGTGTGGACGGTTTCCGGCTCGACACGGTCAAGCACGTGGAGCACGACTTCTGGCAGCTTCATCGCCAGCGCACCCGAGCCCAGCTGGGCGAGGATTTCTTCCTGCTGGGCGAGGTCTGGGGCGGCGACAACAAGGTCATGGATCCCTGGTTTGCCCCGGGCGAGATGGACGCCGGTTTCGACTTCGGCTTCCAGGGCAGCACCGTGGGATTTCTCCTTGGCCGAGGGCGTCCCATCGCCTACAACCGCTACCTGGAAATGCGGGAAGAGGTGCGCGAAGGCCACTTCGTCTCACATTACCTGTCCAGTCACGACACCGATGGCGCCCTGTACACCTTGCAGGGTGATCGCGAACTTTTTCGGCTGGCGGTGGGATTGCAGATGACCGCCGCGGGCATTCCCTGCATCTACTACGGCGAGGAAGTGGCCCGGCTGGGCGGCACCTGGCCCGACAACCGCAGCGACATGCCTTGGGGTGACCGCGCCATCCTGCCCGGTCGGGGACTGGAGCGAGATGAGGGAATGCGGGCCTGGTATCAGAAGTTGATCGGCCTCCGTCGTGAACATCCTGCCCTGCGCCGCGGTGAGCGCAAGGGCGTGGACTTCGGCAAGGACCACCTGATCTTCCACCGCCACGATCCTGCCAGTGGGGAGCACCTCCTGGTGGCCGTGAACAGGGGAGTCGAAGGAGCCCAGGTGACCTTCGCCTTGCCCGAGAACTGGCCCTCCGGGCCCGTGACCGATTTGCTGGCGGGTATGGTTTTTTCACCGCTTGCAGGGAAACTCGAGCTGGAAATCCCGGCCCGGGGCATGCTCATTCTGGCGGCAACGCCTTAAACCCTAAGGAGTGCCCCGTGGCGCGCGTCGAATTCAATGCGGTCAAGAAGTGCTACGATGATGTCCAGGTGATCGAGAAGCTCGATCTGGAGATCAAACCCGGCGAGTTCATGGTGCTGGTGGGGCCCTCGGGCTGCGGCAAGAGTACGGCCCTGCGCATGATCGCCGGGCTGGAGGATATCACGGCGGGAAACATCTTGATCAACGACAAGGTGGTCAACGATCTGCACCCGAAGGACCGTGACATTGCCATGGTCTTCCAGAGCTATGCGCTGTATCCCCACATGACCGTGCGGGAGAACATGGACTTCGGCCTGCGGATTCAAAAAATGGATCGCGCGGAGATCGACCGCCGCGTCGATGATGCCGCCCGCATCCTGGGCATCGAAGAGTATCTGCAGCGCAAGCCGCGGCAGCTGTCGGGGGGCCAGAGACAGAGGGTGGCCGTGGGCCGGGCCATCGTGCGCCAGCCCAGCGTGTTCCTCTTTGACGAGCCGCTCAGTAACCTGGACGCCAAGCTGCGGGTGGAGATGCGGGCCGAGATCACCGGTCTGCAGCGCCGACTGGGCACCACCACGGTCTATGTGACCCACGACCAGGTGGAGGCCATGACCATGGGGCACCGCATTGCCGTGCTCAAGGATGGGGACCTGCAGCAGGTGGGAACTCCGCTGGAGCTTTACGACACTCCGGCCAACCTTTTTGTGGCCCGTTTCATCGGCACACCTCCCATGAATTTCCTGGAGCGCACCATCAGCTCGGACTCCCGGACCGTCAGCGGTCCCGGTTTCGATCTGCCTCTGGCGGGTTCGGCGCTCAATGCCGCGGCTTCCCTGGGCGGGGCCCGGGTCATGGTGGGAATCCGGCCGGAACATCTGAGAGACCGCCCCGGTGACGGCGACGGTCCCACGGCCAATCTGCGCCTGAAAATTCTTCTGGTCGAAACGCTGGGTCATGAAATCCAGGTCCACGGCAAGCTGGGGGATTTCACCCTGGTGGCGAAGGTGGACCCCCATAATCGCCCCCAGATCGACGAGGAAATCGACCTGGTCCTGGATCTGGACAGTTTGCATCTGTTCGACGCCACCGATGAGCGTCGCCTCAATAAAGGAGACTGAAGATGATCAAGCGGGTTTTCTTTTTAGCTGTCCTGTTGACTCTCACCTTGGGGCCGGTTCTTGCCCTGGCCCAGGTCGACCTGGTGGTCTGGCACGCCTACCGTGGCAAGGAAAAGGTGGCGTTCGAGCAGGTGGTGGCGGACTTCAACGCCTCGGGCCAGGGGATCACGGTCAAGACACTGGGTGTGCCCTACGATGCCTATGCCGACAAGATCACCGCCGCCGTGCCCCGGGGCAAAGGTCCCGATGTGTTCATCTACGCCCAGGATCGCCTGGGTGGCTGGGTGGAAGCGGGTGGCACCATCGAACCCATCGACTTCTTCGTGGACGACACCATCACCGGATCTTTCATCCCCAGCACCATGGACGCCATGGTGTATCAGGGAAACGTGTACGGTCTGCCGGTGAACTTCAAGGTCGTCACGATGATCTACAACAAGGCCCTGATCAGCACGCCGCCCCGCACCAGCGGCGAGATGGTCAAGGTGGCCAAGAAGCATACCGACCAGGCGGCGGGCAAGTTCGGCCTGGCCTATTCGTTCGGCGATTTCTACTACCATAGCGCGCTGATGAACGCCTTTGGCGGCAATGTGTTTGACGGGACCAACCATCCGGTGGTCAACAAACCGGCCAACATCAAATCGGTCGAACTGATGATGCAGTGGTACGACGTGGACGGCATCCTTCCAGCCGAACCCAGCAGCACGCTGATCACCAGCTTGTTCAACAAGGGGGACGCGGCCATGGTCTTTTCGGGGCCCTGGTTCCTGTCCGAGATCCAGGACGGACTGGATTTCGGCCTGGCTCCTCTGCCGACGATCGACGAGGCCGGCGGCGCCCCCATGGCTCCCTGGATGACCGTGGAAGGGGCCTACATCTCGGCGCCCAGCCAGCACAAGGATGAGGCCTTCACTTTTGTCCAGTACCTGACGGGTGTGCAGGCCGCCAAGGTCATGGCCTTGACCGGACGTCAAACCCCGGCCAACCGCCTGGTCTACGACGATGCCGAGGTGACTGCCGACCCGGTGCTGGCGGCCTTCCGCAAGCAGGTCGAGGTGGCCAAACCCATGCCCAACTACGCCGAGATGACCATGGTCTGGTCGCCGGTGACCACGGCCATGAATGCGGTGGTCCGGAAGGCCTCGTCGCCCCAGGCGGCTTTCGATGCCGCGCAGGTCGATGTCGAGGAACGGGTCAAGAGCCTGAGGAAGTAACATGCGTCTGCCCGATTCAAACTGGCGATTGTCGCTGGCGGGACTCCTGGTCGGCCTCCTGGTTGGGCTCATCCTGACCAGTCTGGTCATGGGCACGGGGCAGGGCCGTCTGGCCCAGCTGGGTGCGCAACAGCAGGCAGTCATCGTGTCGGCTGCGGCGGCCGATCGGCTGGCCCAGCTGGAGGGCCAGGCCGATGCAACCCAGGCCGTATCTGCACAGGACCTGGCCGGGAAAATGGTCAATGTTCTGCCTGGTCTTGATGCTCTGCGGGTGGTCGATGTAGAAGCCCGCAGCTTGACGGCGTCCACCCACCCGGAGGATGGGGTGCCCGCTTCATTCCCCCGACGTCTGAAGCGTGAAGAAAAGGCAATGTACGACCAGGCGCGGGAACTGCAGGCGGCTCAGTTGACCAACACCCAGGAAGACAATGCTCGTAAAGCCGAGGTGCTGGCCGAGTTGTTGCCTGACGGACGCCTGGAGCTGGTTCTGCCGGTGGTGAAAGATGGGAAGTTCACCGGCTCGGTGTAGACCTGGTGCTCTGTGGCCATGCCTGCGGCCACGGCGGGCATGGGGCTACTGCCCTGGCTGGTGGCCTTGGCCTGCCTGGCTGTTTTTCTGGTGTCCGCCATTTTCGTGCGCCAGGGGTTCTTGCCCCTGCTCCTGGCCCTGGTGATTCTTGTCGCCGGCCTCTGGATCCATGCCGCCCTGTCCATGGACCGGCTGGGTGACCAGAGGGTGGCTGTCGAAAGTACGTTACGAGACAAGGCTTTGTCCTTGCCTGATCTGCTGCCGGTGGTGGCCGATGGTGTCCAGGACGATCCGGCCATCTGGGATCGTGGCAAGTTCGGCGACCCCAGAGGCTGGTTCAACGCTGCCGGGGATCTGGATGAGACGGGGATCCGCGCTGACCAGGCTCAGCAGCTGAGCCGTTTCGGGACGGCGGCCATGGTCCTGGGGTTGCTGGCCGTGATCCTGCTTTACTGGGTGGCCTCGGGCTGGGCCAACCGCACCTGGGGTGCCCTGGTCAATCACCGCAACGCCTATGGCTTCGTGTTGCCGGCCATGATCGGCATGATCGTTCTGGTCTTTTTCCCCTTCGCCTACGGTGTGTTGCTGTCCTTCACCGGGCAAACCCTTTACAACGTCAATCAGCCGCTGTACGACCTCTTCGTGGGCTTTGACAACTATGTCCAGATCCTCAAGGATTTCAACGTCTTCACCACGGCCGAGGACGGCAGCCGGATCATCAACTTCCAGAGCTTCTACTGGACCCTGGGCTTCACCCTGCTGTGGACGGTCAGCAACGTGACCATCGGAGTCAGCTTGGGCCTGCTGCTGGCCCTGATTCTCAACATCAAGAGGTTGGCGTTCAAGCCCATCTACCGGATTCTGCTCATCCTGCCCTGGGCTGTGCCCAATTACATCACGGCGTTGATCTGGAAAGGGATGTTCCACAAGCAATTCGGAGTCATCAATCAGATGATCATGATCTGCGGTGGCGAACCTGTGGCCTGGTTCGACGGATGGCTCACCTCGTTCTTTGCCGTGTTGATGACCAATGCCTGGCTCAGTTTCCCCTTCATGATGGTCGTTTCGCTGGGCGCTCTGCAGTCGATTTCGGCCGACCTGTACGAGGCCGCCCGGGTGGACGGTGCCGACAAGTGGCAACAATTCCGATTCGTGACCTTGCCTTCGCTGAAACCGGCCCTGGTCCCGGCGGTCATCCTGTCTGTGGTCTGGACCTTCAACATGTTCAACATCATCTACCTGGTCAGTCAGGGTGAACCGGCCAATGCCACGGAAATCCTGATCACCCGGGCCTACAAGCTGGCCTTCGAGCAGTATCAATACGGTTATGCGGCGGCTTATTCGGTGGTCATCTTCATCATCCTGCTGGCCTACGGTATCTGGCAGAACCGCACCACCAAGGCAACGGAGGGCATATGAGCAGGCGCACTGATTCCGTGGGGCACATCTGGTTGCATGTCTTTCTGCTGGTGATGGTGGTGATCACCACCTATCCCATCCTGTGGGTGTTGTCGGTGGCGTTCAGCGGGCAGCAAGGGCTGGCCTTCGCCGATCTGCCGGCCGACCCCGGCGTGTGGGACCGGCTGCGGGCTATCGTGCCCTGGCCCGAGACCATCACCTGGGTCAATTTCAAGGACGTGTTCAGCCAGCAGCCGTTTGGCCGCTGGTTGCTGAACAGTGCTCTGGTGGCCGGGGCGACCACCATTGCCGGTGTATTTCTTGCCAGCACAGCGGGTTACGCCTTCAGCCGATTCCGCTTTCCCGGTCGCCGCGCGGGCATGATGAGTTTTCTGATCAGCCAGATGTTTCCCGGGACCCTGACCCTGGTGCCCCTTTACATCATCATTGTGCAGTGGATGGAATTGGGATCAAATTTCCTGGGTTTGATCCTCCTGTATTCCACCACGGCAATCCCATTTTGTGTGTGGAATTTGAAGGGATATTTCGATACGATCCCCATCGAGCTGGAGGAGTCGGCCAAGATGGATGGGGCCGGTCCGGTGACCATTTTCTACCGGATCATTTTGCCTCTGTCCAAGCCTGCCATCGCGGTGACCGCCTTGTTCAGTTTCATGACGGCCTGGAACGAATTCGTGCTGGCCTTGACCATCATGGACAAGGAAACCATGTACACGGCGCCGGTCGGCCTGCGGTTTTTCGTGGGCGGCTATGCCGAGCAACAGTGGGGATATTTTGCCGCGGGATCCATCGTGGCCGCCTTGCCGGTGATGATCCTTTTCCTGGTGCTCCAGCGTTACCTGATAAGTGGCCTGACCGCCGGTGCGGTCAAAGGCTGATATTTCGAGGAGAGATGTGAGTGGAAACTTTTACCCGTCAACCGATTGGAGAAAACATGCGTAAATTGCTGACGGTCTCTGTCATCCTGGTCCTGTTCCTGGCTCAGGCGGCTCTGGCCGGCGACGTCAAGTTCAGCGACCCCAAGGGCGATGACCACGGGCCCGGAGAATACGTGTATCCCACCGATGCTGTCTACGAGGCGGGATCGTTTGATCTGACCAAGTTCGAGGTCGAGGACAAGGGCGACAACGTCGAGTTTGCCGCGACCATGGCGGCCAAGCTGGACGATCCCTGGCGCATGGGCGGCGGGTTCTCGGTGCAGATGATCTTCATCTTCATCGACAACGCCGAGGGTGGTTTCACCACCTGTCCTCCCGGTTTGAACGTGGAATTTGACGAGTCCACGGCCTGGGACGTGTGCGTGGTCCTTTCCCCCCAGCCCATGTCGCGGGTCCGTCAGGAAGCCGACGCCAAGGCCGGGGCCATGGCCTCGAGCATCCTCGCTCCGGTGCGGGTCAAGGGCAAGCGCAGCACCATCTCCGGTGCGGTTCCCAAGGCCGATCTGGGTGAAGGCGATCCGGCCACCTGGAAGTACCAGGTGCTGGTGCAATCCAACGAAGGTTTCCCTTCCGGCGGCGACATGCTGACGCGCAAGGTCAACGAGTTCGAGGGACAGCATCGCTTCGGTGGCGGCACCGATTTCGATTGTGATCCCCATGTGATGGATATGCTGGGCGATCATGCCCAGTTGAAAGCGTACGAGTGCAACGAAGACGGAACGACCAAGAAGCTGGCCGTGATCAAGCTGATCAAACCCTGAGGACATGACCGGTCCCGGACGATGAACAGCTGAGCACCAAGGCTTTATCCGGAAGGAGAACGGAATGAAACGCACGCACGTGATCGTTTTGACGATCCTGGCCATGGCCTGGCTGGTGACGGGAGCCGCTCTGGCGGCCGACGGCCAGAAGCTGCAGTGGACCGGTGTGAACTACACCAAGTTCCTCTGGGGCAACCAGCGCCTCGATGGTTCGATGTACAACTTCACCACCATCCCCGGTGAGGGTGGCGGCGACAACGGCCAGGCCACCGAGTTCGAGCTGCTCTTCCAGAGCAAGCCGAGCAGCAAGGTCGAGGTCAACGGCCGCATCAAGAGCCGCTTCAACCAGAATCACTGGACCAACTTCGGCGGCTTCGGCGGCTATCCCGGCAGCGAGTTCGGCGGGACCACGGCCGGCGACGGCGGCGAGTGGGACCCTCGCTCGAACCAGTACATCAAGCTGCGCGGCATCACCGTGACGATCACGCCGGGCTACAGCTGGCTGAAGAGGGCCACCATCGGGTCCAATGATTTCGGTATGTATGACCCCTTCACCATCGGCAAGATTCGTTACATCGACCGCGACAACGGCAAGGGTTTCGTTTTCCAGGGTAACCTGGGTGACGTGGACTACGACCTGACCCGCATCAGCCTGCCCCGCTTGTGGGCCGGCCCCGGTTACGGCACGGGCGATTATAACGTCCAGGATGCCGGCTACGGCCTGAAGCTGGGTTACGACAAGGTGGAGAACCTGGACCTGAACTACACCTTCGCCTACGTGAGCGATGTGGAGATCGATTCCAGCGACTGGCAAGTCAATGACGGCACCGACCTGACCATGCGTCAGCGCAACGCCGTGCACGGTCTGACCGCCGATTTTTCGCTGGGTGGATTCACCGACGTGGGTCTGCAGGGCTACTACTCCAAGTACTACACCCATGACACCTTCGTGGGCATGAACTCGGGTATCGGCACCTACAGCGCCTATCCGGTGGGCAACGTGGACGACGTGACCTTCCTGGCGGATGTCGACCTGAACGACCCCCTGGGCAATGGTCTGTCCTTCAACATGCAGTACTTCAACATCGGTGCGGATTACGTGTCGGTGCTGGCGGCCCGTCGCGAGTCCGACGTGCTGCTGACCGAAGGCCACGAAGCGGCCTGGTTCTTCCCCCAGGTGAACAATGCGGCGTGGGGCGGCGGTGCTCTCATGGGTTACGGCGGCTTCCTGGGCCATGCCCAGCAGGTGGCCACCACCAACGTGGACAACGAGTTCATCGATTTCGACGAGCCCCTGGCCGAGACGGCCATCGGCTGGAAGGGTTTCACCATCGCGCCCAGCTGGGGTGCCGGAAACCTGGACCTGGCCGGTGAGTTCAGCTACATCGACTACAACACCAACTGGCAGATGTGGGGCGACAGTGCCTACAGCTGGGGAATGCATCCCTATCCCACAGCCGAGCCCGGTTCCGGTATGCTGTCGGCGCGCAACGCCTACATGCCCTTCCAGGAGAAGACCACCAACATCTTCATGATCAAGGGTGAGTACTTCCTCGAAGGTCCGGAAATCGAACTTCATGGTCGCTTCAAGTACGTGGACGAAGAGGATCTCCGGATCAACGACGACATGTACGTGCCCTACAACACCGACGGCAGCGTCAACAATGCCGAAACGGCCGCCCACTTCAGCGACACGCCGGGCCAGGTCTGGAAATCGTTCAACGACAAGGCGGACGATGACAAGCAGATGGACATGATGGTGTTCGAGTTCGGCGCCGGCAAGCAGCTGACCGATGAGCTGTTCGCCGACCTGACCTTCGTGGCCTACGATGTTGACCTGGTGGACGGCAACAGCGCCTTCCAGGCCTGGAACGCCCACACCATGGCCGGCGGCCAGCACAACCGGAACGACATCATCCTGACCGCGAATTACATCGTGGGCGGGGTCGAATTCGGCGGCACCTGGCAGTTCGCCTTCGGGGAGTACGCTCCCGATTACGGCGACGGCTACACGGTCGAATACCGCACCAAGCCCGACGGCACGCAGCAGCCCGGTTTCACCGGCCGCTGGGGTCGCTGGAACTCTCTGGAGAAACAGAAGTTTGATCACCGTCGCATGAAGGTCTACATGAAGTTGAACTTCTAGCAGTCGGTGTCGAAATGACCACTGTTTGATCCTCATGGACCTCGGGGCTGCGGCCCCGGGGTCCGGTTTTCTTGAGCTTCGTCGGAGGAATCTGCATGTCCACCTGGAAGTCCCTGACCCTGGCCGTTGCCCTGCTTCTTGTTTCCTGGACGGCCGCGGCCTCAACGGTTTTCGAAATCACCGACCCCAGGGGCGATGACCACGGGGACGGCAATCTCCTCTATCCCTCCCAGCGCTTCCGGGAAGGCGACCTGGACCTCAAGTCGTTCAAGGTGGAAAACAAGGGCGACAAGGCGGTGTTCACCGTCGAGTTCCACAACCGGATCCGGGAACCCGAACGGGGCGCGGCCGACGAGCTGGGCAACGATTTCACGCGTATCGCCCGCAACGGTTTTTACCAGTTCAACATCGACATCTACATCGACACCGACCGCCGCCTGGGCTCGGGTCATGTGCGCACGCTGCCCGGCCGTCTGGCCACCATCGATCCGGCGGCGGCCTGGGATGTGGCGGTCATTGCCACTCCCCGTCCCGCGGTCACGCAGCGGATGCTGCAGGGCCTGCTCGAGGAAGAGCTTCGGGAAACGGTCATGGACGGAAAATCCGCGCCCGGTCTGGACAACGCGCGCCAGATGTCCGCCACCATCGATCGCCGCACGCTTTTCCCCGGCAGCTTCAAGGTGCGGGGAAGCCGCATCAGCTTCGAGGTCAGCCACGACGAGCTGGGTGGCGTTCCGCAGGACACCTGGGGCTACACGGTTTTCGTGACCGGGGCCAACCTGGAAGCCAGTCTGGAACTCATGTCAGGCATGGGCGGTCGGGAAAGCCTGGAGCACCAGCTGGGCGTGTTGCCCATTTCCCCCGGCGAGTGGACCGATCGGATGGGGGGAGGGCGACCCGGCGAAGCCCTGCAGCCGCCCATCGTGGATCTGTTCGTGCCCGAAGGGGAAAAACAGGAATGGATCCTCGGGGATTTCGATAGCAGCCTGTCCCGTCGGGTCATGCTGCCCGCGGTGGTTCCCGGGCGGAGCGCCCCGCGGAAAGAGGTTGCCGGGAAGCTGGCCGCCGGCCCCTGGCAGCTCGACCGCTGGCAAGGGCAGACCTCCTACGAGATTTTTGTCCGCAGTTTTCAGGACAGTGACGGCGATGGCATCGGGGACTTCAACGGGCTGATCAGCCGCCTGGATTATCTGAATGACGGCAACCCGGAAACGCAAACCGATCTGGGCATCGGCGCCCTCTGGCTGATGCCGGTTTTCGCCTCGCCCAGCTATCACGGTTATGACACCATCGATTATTACCGGGTCAATCCCCAGTACGGCACCGAGGAGGACTTCGACCGCCTGCTGGCCGAATGCCATCGCCGGGGGATCAAGGTGGTGCTGGATTACATGATGAACCACAGCAGCGCTCAGCATCCCTGGTTCGTCGAGAGCGCCTCGGGGCCCGATGCGGACAAGCGGGACTGGTACGTGTGGCGTGACGACGATCCGGGCTGGACCCAGCCCTGGGGCGGCACCAACCCCACCTGGCACCGACGGGGCAATCAGTATTACTACGGGATCTTCTGGGGGGGTATGCCCGACTTCAACTTTGCCAACCCCGAGGTCATGAAGGAAGCCCAGAGCATTGCCCGGTTCTGGCTGGACCGGGGAGTGGACGGCTTCCGGCTGGATGCTGCCCGGCATCTGACCGCCACCGGCCCCGGGGAACAGCAGAACGACACCCCGGAGACCCATGCCGCCTGGCAGGAGTTTTCCGGGTTCATGCGGCGGGAATACCCGGATCGCCTCATGCTGGGTGAGATCTGGGCCGATGCCGCGCAGATCGCTCCCTACTACGGCGACACCCAGGCGGTGGCCGGCGGTGACGAGTTCGCCATGACCTTCAATTTTCCCCTGGCCGGCGGAGCGGTCCAGTCGGTGAACCTGGGGGACAATGGCCCCCTGCTGGCGGCGCTGACCCGCATGCGCACCCATTATCCCGCCGGAATCCTTGACGGGACCTTTCTGACCAATCACGACATGGTGCGGGTGGCTTCCCAGCTGGGCAACGATCCGGCCAAGCTGCGGCAGGCCGCCGCGGTGCTGCTCACCTTGCCGGGCAACCCGTGGCTGTACTACGGGGAGGAGATCGGCCTGCGCAACGGCACGGCCACCGGCGATGAGGACAAGCGCACGCCCATGCCCTGGACCGCCGATGATACCGGGTTCACCACCGGCGTGCCCTGGTACCGCTTTGCACCGGGCCGCGACACGGCCAACGTGGCCGACCAGCTGAATGATCCGGGCAGCTTGCTCGCCCGCTATCGCACCTTGATTCACCTGCGCAACGGCTCGGCGGCTCTGTCCCTGGGCGCGCTCTATCCGGTCATTCTGGAGCCCGCGTTGCGGGATGTGGTGGCCTGGGAGCGGCGGCGGGGAAGTGAGCGGTTGCTGGTGATCCACAACCTGGCCGACGAGGCACGGACGGTGACCTGGGTTCTCGAAGGTGCGGGATCGTACCAGCTGGTGTTTGGCGATCCCGGGGTGGGCCTGCCTGCCGGTGGAGGGTTGACCTTGCCGGCCCGGGCCACGGGGATCTGGCGGGTCGACTGAGCCGACCCGGTGTCAGTCGCGGTTGTTGAATATCCCGGCCACGCCGGCCACCACCAGGGCGGCGCCGGTCAAGGTGTAGCCGGTGACCTCTTCGCCCAGAAGTAGCCAGCCCAGAAACACGGCGATGACGGGGTTGGCGTAGGCATAGGTCATGACCACCTGGTAGGGCAGGAGCCGCAGGGTGGCCATGTAGCTGGTGAAGGCCACCACCGATCCGAACAGCACCAGATAGCCCCAGGCCAGCCAGGCCTCGGAGGTGGGGGCGGGCAACGGCTCGCCCCTGATCAGAATGACCACCAGGAAACCCAGCCCGCCGCATATTTGCTGCCAGGCCGAAACCGCGCGGATGGTCAAATCAGGCTTTCGGCGCTGAAACCAGATGGAGCCCAGGGCCCAGAAAAAGGGCGCCAGCAGCAGGGCCACCACGCCCAGCACATCGGCCTGGGTTCCCTGACGCAGGATGGGAGTTGAGAGCACGCCCACCCCCGCAAATCCCAGGAGGATGGCTCCCAGCATCCTGGCCGAGGGCAGCTTGCGATCGGTCACCGCGTTGATCAGTTCGCCCCAGATGGGCATGGCGGCCACCAGCAAGGCGGCCAGTCCGGAAGAGGCCCGCATTTCCGCCCAGGTCACCAGACCGTTGCCGCCGACCCACAGCAGGATGCCGCTGCCCAGCATGAGCAGGAACTCGGACCGGGTCAACCGGAGGCGGTCACCTTTGAGCCAGGCCCAGGCCAGGAGGATTCCGCTGGCGGCGACCACCCGCATGAACGCCAGGGTGAAGGGCGGAAAACCGGCGCCCTCGCGCACGGCCACCCGGATGGCCAGGTAGGTGCTCCCCCAGACCAGATACACCACCATCAGGTGGAACAGTCCGGTGCGGTTGAGGGGTTCGTTGCGGGCCATGAGATCTTTCCGGAAAAGGGTGTTTCCACTGGGGGATGGTGGGGGGAAGATACCCCTCTGCATAGATTGCCCCAAGATAAATCTGTCGGCAGCACTCCCGGCCGGCAGTCCCCCCTTGACCCTTCCGGGGGGCGCAGGTACATTCCCGAGGTCACATCGACCAGCCTTCGGCAACGGATTCCGGTTTTCAACACGGGGGTCCTGTTGTGTTCGTCTTTTTACCGGTCCTTCAATCCGTCCAATTCGTGGAGTGCCAATGATTTCCCGTTATGCCAGCCCCGAGATGACCGCCATCTGGTCCGACGAGAACCGGTTCCGCATCTGGCAGGAAGTGGAAACCGTGGTGTGTGAGGTGCGTGCCGATCGAGGAGAAATCCCCGCCCAGGCCGCCCGCGAGATCCGCGAGCGCGGCAATTTCGACACCGCCCGGGTGCTGGAGATCGAAAAGACCGTCCAGCACGATGTCATCGCCTTCCTGACCAACCTGGCCGAGTACGTGGGCGAAAGCAGCCGCTTTGTGCACCAGGGCATGACCAGCAGCGATCTGCTGGACACGGCCCTGGCCCTGCAGATCCACGAGGCGGGGCAGGTGTTGCGTCAGGCCCTGATCAAGCTGCTCGATACGGTCGAGGCCCGCGCCGTGAAGGAAAAAGACACGGTGATGATCGGCCGCAGTCACGGCATCCATGCCGAACCCACCACCTTCGGTCTGAAGCTGCTGGTCTACTGGAGCGCTCTGGAGCGTGGTCTGCGCCGATTCGATGCCGCGCAGGAAGAAATCGCCTACGGCCAGGTGTCCGGAGCGGTGGGCACCATTGCCCACCTGGATCCCGAGGTCGAGGAAGCCACCATGGAGCGCCTGGGCCTCAAGGTCGACCCCGCCAGCACGCAGATTGTCCAGCGAGACCGCCACGCCAACTGGCTGCAGGCGGTGGCCACCCTGGGCGCGACCATCGAGCAGATGGCCGTGGAAATTCGCAACCTGCAGCGGACCGATGTGCACGAGGTGGAAGAGAGTTTCGGCAAGGGGCAGAAGGGCAGCAGCGCCATGCCTCACAAGAAGAACCCCATCGTCAGCGAGAAGCTGACCGGCATGGCCCGCCTGCTGCGCGGCTATGCCCACACCGCCCTGGAGAACGTGGCCTTGTGGCACGAGCGGGACATCAGCCACAGCTCGGTGGAGCGGATCATTTTTCCCGACGCCTGCCACACCCTGCACCACATGCTGAACAAGATGGAGTGGCTGATCCGGGGCCTGGTGGTCTATCCCGAGAACATGAAGGCCAACATGGACAAGGTGCGCGGCATGTTCTTCAGTCAGCCGGTGCTGCTGGCGTTGACCGAAGCGGGCGTCAGCCGCGAGGACGCCTATGCCCGGGTGCAGGCCTGCGCCATGCGGGTGTGGGATGAGGACATCGATCTGCGCTCGTCGCTGGGGCAAGACCCCGGCATCACCGATTCTCTGAGCGAAGACGTTCTGGATCGCTGTTTTGATCTGGACCATCAGCTGCGCAACGTTCCTGTTATCTTCTCGCGCACGCTGGCTCTGAAAAACTGGTAACCCGGACTGCGGGACGCCCGGGAAAGGACACGGCATTGGCCCTCACGGATGAAAGTTTCACTCCCATTGCGGTGGGCAGCTACGATGACGCCGCCCTGACCACCTACCTCAAGGAACACGGCCTGACTCTGGCGCCCAGCGAGGCCCGCAAGGTGGCCGACCTCCTGGGGCGCGATCCCACCCTGACCGAGATGACCCTGTTCGACACCATGTGGAGTGAGCACTGCTCGTACAAGAGCAGCCGTCCCCATCTGAAGGCCAACCTGCCGACCACCGGCGAAAACGTGGTGGTGGGACCGGTCGAGGACGCGGGCATCGTGGACTTCGGCGTGATCAACGGCAAGAAATACGGGATTATCTTTGCTCACGAGAGCCACAACCATCCCAGTCAGGTCATGCCCGTCGAGGGGGCGGCCACGGGCATCGGCGGCATCGTGCGCGACGTGTACTGCATGGGCGGCCAGGTGATCGCCACCCTGGATCCCCTGCGGTTTGGGTGGCCCATGCCTGAATCGCCCGACGACACCGGGGCCCCGCACCGGCTGGATATTGCCCGACAGGTGGTCGATGGGATCTGGCAGTACGGGAATGCCATCGGGGTGCCCAACCTGGGGGGCGACACCTACTTTCATCCCAGCTTCAACGAGAATTGCCTGGTCAACGTGGTGGCCGTGGGTCTGGTCGAGCACGACCACATCACCCACAGCGCCGTGCCCAAGGAAGCGGCGGACGAACCCTACGACCTGATCCTGGTGGGCAAGCCCACCGACTGGTCGGGCATGGGGGGAGCGGCCTTTGCTTCGGCCACCCTGGACGCCGAGCAGGCCATGGAAAACAAGGGCTCGGTGCAGACGCCCGACCCCTTCCTGAAGCGTATCCTGACCGTGGCCAACACCGCTGTCCTGGAGATGGCCCGTGCCGAGGGCGTGACCATCGGCTTCAAGGACCTGGGCGCCGGCGGAGTAAGCTGCGTGACCAGTGAGCTGGCCGACGCCGGCGGCTTCGGCTGCGATGTCGATCTGGCCCTGGTGCACCAGATTGCCGACTTGCCCGCCCGGGTGTGTGCCTGCAGCGAAACTCAGGAGCGATATGGTCTGGCGGTGCCGGCCCGCTTGACCGAGCAGGTCCTGAAGATCTACAACGAGGACTTTGCCTTGCCCTCGCTGTACGAAGGCGCCAGTGCTTGCCGCATTGGCAAGGTGACCCGCAAACGGCAATACATTCTGCGCCATGGAGATCGCATCCTGGCCGATGCGCCCATCGACACCATCACCGAGGGTATTGCCTACGACCGGCCGGCCACGGCTCCCCGGCGTCCCGATGTGCCGGAAGATGCCCGCCTGACCGAGGCCCCTGTGTCCGAACTGCCGGGCGAGTGGATGAAACTGCTGGCCCACCCCAACGTGGCGAGCAAGGAATACGTGTTCCGTCACTACGACAGCGAGGTGCAGGCCAACACCATCTTGCGTCCGGGCGAGGCCGACGCGGGAGTGATTGCTCCGGTGCCCGGCAGCCGCCGCGCCGTGGCGCTGAGTGCCGATGGGAACCCTCTGCTGGGGCTGGCCGATCCCTGGACCGCCGGAGCCAGCGCCGTGCTCGAAGCATGCCGCAACACCGCCTGCGTGGGCGGGCAGCCGGCGGCCATCACCGATTGCCTGAACTTCGGCAATCCCGAGGTGCCTGAATCGTTCTGGGAGTTCACCGAATCGGTGCGCGGCGTGGGCGATGCCTGCCGTGGCGTGGGCTGTTACGCGCGACCCGACGCCCCCCTGCCGGTGATCTCCGGCAACGTCAGCTTCTACAACCAGAGCAGCACCGGGCGGTCGGTGGCTCCATCGCCCATCGTGGGCTGTGTGGCCATCGTCGACGACTACACCAAGAGCCGGAGCCAGCACCTGAAAAATCCGGGAGATATCATGCTTCTGGTCGGGGCCCGGCAAAAGGAAACCGGCGGCTCGTTGTACCTGGACCAGGGCGGTCAGGCGGGTCGTCCCGCCGTGCCCGAGGTGGATTTCGAGGCTGCCCGCACCGAGATTCGCGCGGTCATCGACCTGGTGGCCAAGGGGCAGGTGAATGCCGCCCACGACATCAGCGATGGCGGATTGGCCATTTGCCTCAGTGAAATGGCCCTGGGGCTGGAGGCCGCCTCGTACCTGGGCGCGGACATCCGGCTGCCCGAACTGGGGGATCTGACCGAGCGGGAAATTCTCTTCGGCGAGGCCGGCGGATTTGTCCTGACGGTGCCGCCCCTGGAAATGGAACGGGCTGCCGAGGTGCTGGACAAGGCGGGCTGCGACTGGTGGCCCCTGGGCAAGGTGGCGGCCAGCGATCGTCTGGAAGTTCGCAACCATCGCGGGGACCTGGTGGTCGACCTGGGGTTGAAGGAGATGGCCCACGTGTGGCAAACGGCGTTGCCCCGCTTGCTGGGCGGAGAGGAGGCGGCTTCCGTGGTGCCCGAGCCGTCGGGCCTGAGCATGGTCGAGAGTGCGGCCACAGCTCCGCCCATGGTGAACCTGGCCGCCCGACCGCGGCTGGCCGTGGTGCAGTTGCCGGGTGTCAATTGCGAGAACGAATCGGCCCGCTTGCTGGACCAGCTGGGGGCCCAGGCCGAGATCTTCCGCTGGACCCGTCAGCCCGCCGATCTGGCCCGGTTTGACGGCTACCTCATTCCCGGCGGCTTCAGTTATCAGGATCGAGTACGCGCCGGCGCCGTGGCGGCCAAGGATCCTCTGCTGCGCGTGCTGCTGGAAGGGGCCGAGCAGGGCAAGCCCATTCTGGGGATCTGCAACGGCTGTCAGGTGCTGGTCGAGGCCGGCCTGGTGCCGGGCCTGGAGCCGGGATCCGTGGAAGTGGCTCTGGCCAGCAATCGTTACCCCGGACGAGACGGCTACCATGCCACCTGGGTGACGGTCATGGCGCATCCCCGGGCGCGCACGCCGTTCGTCGAGGGCCTGAACCAGGTTCTGCCCTTGCCCATTGCCCATGCCGAGGGACGCTTCACCCACGAGGATCCGGCCTTCTTCGACAAGCTGGCCGCCGATGGGCATGTGGCCCTGATCTACGGCAGCCTGGGGGGGCGCCCGGCGACCAACCCCAACGGGGCTCTGCTGGACACCGCCGGATTGACCAACCGCCAGGGCAACGTGCTGGCCATGATGCCTCATCCCGAGCGGGCGGCTCAGCTCAAGCTGGTTCCCGAGGATCTGCCCGGCCCCTGGGGTCAAACCCGGCGATCGGCCGTGGGTGATCTTCTCACTCTGGAAAGCACGGGACCCGGCGCCTTCCTGCTGCGCCGTCTCATCGAGATGTGTTGATGCGAAAGGACACGATGAGCACTCAGACCGTACTGCTGACCGCCCACAAAGGGGTGGACCTGCATGCCGCCAGCGCTCTGCTGGTGATGAAGAATCGGCTGGAGGGCGGGGACCATCTGGTCAACCTGTTTCGCTGTGAAATGCACACCTTCTGGGGACAGCCGGATGGGATCAGCACCGAGCGCCTGCTCGACACAGGGCGTTTCTACAATCCGAACAAGCACCACTACGGGGTGTTCACCGCCGATGGCGTCGGTCCGGACTGGTTGACCTCCGCGCCGGTTTCGGGGACAGCCCTGCCTGCCGATTGGCCAGGCCAGCTGACAGCCAGCGATCTGGAGGTTGCCGCTGGCGACCATGGCCTGTACGACCGCTTGCTGGGGGGACACCCTGCGCCCGGTCAGACGGCCATTGATGTGGTGTCCTTTCCCCTGGGCCAGCGCGGCCCTGTTTTGTCCGGAGTTCTGTGGCGCCTGGTGATGGCCGCCGAGGGAGAACAGGCCCTGAAAATTGGTCATAATCTGGCCGTCGCGCGGTCCCGCAAGCAGGGGCTGCTCATCAATCCTCACATGGAAGCCTGGCTGTCCGTGGAACTGGAGCAAGCATGAACGCGAAGAGGCACTGGGGTGAGGAGTGTGGTGTGGTCGGTATTGCCGGCGTGGATGCGGCAGCGGAGCTGGCCAGCCTGGCCTTGCACGCCCTGCAGCACCGTGGGCAAGAGAGTGCCGGCATCACCGTCAGCGATGGGCACCTCCTTTCCACCTACAAGAAAATGGGCCTGGTGGCCGACGTGTTCGACGAGGCCGCCACCCGTTCCCTGCACGGCAACTACGCCATCGGCCACGTGCGTTACAGCACCAGCGGCAGCAGCAACCTGATCAACGCTCAGCCCATCCAGGTGGCCAGTCACCGGGGGAACATCAGCCTGGCCCATAACGGGAACCTGGTCAATGCTCCCGAGCTGCGCCGTGAAATGGAACGCGACGGGAGCATCTTCTCCACCACCAGCGACAGCGAGGTGATCCTGCACCTGCTGGCCCGCGACCGCGCCATCGCGGCCGAGGACGCCCTCATGGAGATCCTGCCCCGGGTCAAGGGGGCCTACAGCATGGTGCTGCTGACCCGTGACCGACTCATCGCCGTGCGCGATCCCTACGGCTTCCGACCCCTGTGCCTGGGCCGTTACCGGGACAGCTATGTGGTGGCCAGCGAGAGCTGCGCGTTCGACATCATCGGGGCCAAGTACATCCGCGATGTGGCGCCTGGCGAGATGGTGGTTCTGGGTGAGGGCGAGCTCACCAGCCGCAAGCTGGCGGTGGATGCCCCCGAGAAGCGTTGCGTTTTCGAGCACGTGTATTTCTCCCGTCCCGACAGCAATGTCTTCGGGCAAAATGTCGAGACCGTGCGCCGCCGCAGCGGGGAAATCCTGGGCCGGGAAGCTCCTGCCGAGGCCGACCTGGTCTGCGCCGTGCCCGACAGCAGCAACACCGCGGCTCTGGGATACGCCCGGGCCACGGGCATTCCCTTCGAGCTGGCACTGATCCGCAATCACTACGTGGGGCGCACCTTCATCTCGCCGGCCCAGAAGGTGCGGGATATGTCGGTCCGCATTAAATTCAATCCGGTGGCGGAAGTGGTGTCGGGCAAGCGCGTGGTGGTCATCGACGACAGCATCGTCCGGGGCACGACCATGCGCAAGCTGGTCAAGCTGATCAGGGGAGCCGGCGCGGCCGAGGTGCATCTGCGCATCGCTTCACCTCCGGTCACCAATCCCTGCTATTACGGCATCGACACCCCGGTGAGGAACGAGCTCATCGCCTCGAGCCACACCATCGAGGAAATCGCCACCTATCTGCGGGTCGATTCCCTGCACTACCTTTCCATGGCCGGGCTGCTGGAAGCGGCCGAGGACCAGAACAATTACTGCGACGCCTGTTTCACCGGGAACTACCCGGTATCCTTTTCCTCGCTGGGCGAAGCCAGCCTGGGAGAAGGCCGCCCGGGTATTCGTGAAATCGAAGTGAAACGGCTGCCTCCGAGCGGCGGCGACAGTTGAAAACGAGAAACATTTGACCGACCCAACGTCTGAATACCGACCTTTCTGTCCGGACCCGCGGTTTGCTGACCCCGAGGTCCTGTCCCATGCTTTGACCCGGCGCGTTTTACCTCTGGTGTCGGCGCCCGCCCGTTACATCGGCGGCGAACTGGGAGCCACACGCGAGGGCTACGACCCCTGCAAGGCCAACATCTGCCTGACCTTTCCCGACGCCTACGAGGTGGGGATGAGTCATCAGGGCATCCGTCTGCTCTACACCCTGCTGCAGCAACGTGAGGACACCTTCTGTGACCTGGCCTACGCACCCTGGCCGGACCTGGAAGCGCGCCTGCGGGCCGAAGCCATGCCTCTGTTTGCCCTGGAAAGCCGCCGCTCGCTGGCCCAGTTCGACGTGGTGGGCTTCAGTCTGGGCTATGAACTGGCTTACACCAACCTGTTGACCATGATCGACCTGGCGGGCAGCCCCCTGCGGGCCGCCCTGCGCACCGAGGACGACCCGATTTTCATCGCCGGAGGATCCTGCACCCTCAACCCCTCGGTGGTGGGGCCCTTCCTGGATGTGGTGTTGCTGGGCGATGGTGAGGACGCCGTCCTGGATCTGGCCCAGGTGGTGGCCGACGGCAAGAAGGCAGGCCGGTCGCGGGCCGAAATCCTGGCTCAGCTGCGCGCCTTGCCCGGAGCCTGGCATGCAGAGCGCGACCATGAACAGCTGGGGCCCGTGCGGGTGCGGGTGATCACCGACCTGGGGGACTACCCGGTGCCCGGTCCTCTGGTGCCCATCATCGAGCCGGTGCACGACCGGCTGGCCCTGGAGGTCATGCGGGGCTGTGTGCGCGGCTGCCGCTTCTGCCAGGCGGGTATGATCACCCGGCCGGTCCGGGAACGCAACCCTGACGATCTGGTCCGCGCCGCGGTCCAGGGGGTGGCCGAGACCGGGTATTCCGAGGTGAGCCTGCTCAGCCTGTCCACCTCCGATTTCTCCGGTCTGTCGCCCACCGTGGCCGGCATCCAGGACAGCTTGACCGACCCGCACACCAACCTGGTGCTGCCCTCGCTGCGGGTCGACTCGGTCGATGCCGATCTGTACGAACGGATCAGCAGCGAGCGGCCCAGCAACTTCACCTTTGCCCCCGAGGCCGGCAGTCAGCGGCTGCGCAACGTCATCAACAAGAACATCACCGAGGCCGATATTGTCAGCACGGCGCGTCAGGCGTTTGCCTCCAAGGTCAAGAGCGTGAAGCTGTACTTCATGATCGGCCTGCCCACCGAGACCGGTGAAGACCTGGACGAACTGGTGGCTCTGGTGGAGAAGGTCACCGCGACCGCTCCTCGGGGGGGCAGTCAGATCCACGTCTCGATTTCACCCTTCTCTCCCAAGGCGCACACCTCGTTCCAGTGGGCGGGGCAGATCAGCCGCGAGGAGATCAGCAACCGCAATCAGTACCTGGGTTACGAGCTGCGCCGGCTGGGCGTGAAGGTGAGCCTGCGTGAACCCGAGGTCAGTTTCCTCGAGGGTGTGCTGGGGCTGGGCGACCAGGCCTTGAGTCAGGTGGTCCAGGAGGCCTGGTTGCGCGGGGCCCGGTTCGACGGCTGGAGCGAGCACTTCGATTTTGCCCGGTGGGAAGAAGCCTTTGCCCAGGTGGGGATCGATCCCGATCTGTACGTGGCACCCAGGGATCCTCAGGTGGAATTGCCCTGGGCGTCGGTGGACTGTGGAGTGACGGTGGATTTCCTGCGCAAGGACTGGCACCGCGCCCAGCGCGCGGCCACTTTACCGGATTGCCGGCTTGAGGGCAGTTGCTACAAGTGCGATGCCTGTGGCGCCGAGATCCAGCACGTGTTCGCCGATCTACCCGAAGCTCCACCGGTACTCTCCGGCACCGAAAATGACCAATCTGCAACGGGTTCCGAAGTCCCTCCGGCCGAAAGCGGGCCTTCCGGGGCGGTTTTCGATCCCCGCAACGCCGATCCCGACCGACCGGACCAGGAAAGGCGTCGCTGGACCGTTTGGCGGCAGCAGGCGGCCGCAAAATGCTGGTACAGGCTGGAATTCAGTAAAACAGGCGATATGGCCTTTCTGGGGCATCTGGACTTCCAGCGGCAGATGCAGCTGGCCCTGCGACGTTCCGGCTTGCCTGTGGCCTACAGCAAGGGCTATCATCCTCATCCGTTGATGAAATTCGGCCCACCGTTGCCGGTGGGCGTTGTTGGTTTGCGTGAGTTTCTGGACCTGGCCTTCGAATGTCAGGTGCCCGGATTGGCTGATGCCTTGAACCGCACCCTGCCCGGAGGGCTGCGGATCCATAACGCTGCGGTGGTCGGCGGCCAAACGCCGCGCTCCATTGACCAGATTGTGCAGCGGTTCGATTACCGGGTGGAAATACCCGGTGTCCGGGATGGTGGACCTGACCAGGCAGTGGTGCAGGCCGCCCTTGACGAATTCCTGGCCAGCGACCAGAGACCTTTCGTCAAACAGCGTCCCAAGGGGGACATCACGATCGATGCCCGGGCCATCGTGCCGCAGGGGGGAATCGGTCTTCTCGACGAACTCGGGGCAGACGGCGGCTGTGTGATGAAGTTCACTCTACTCCGCAGCGAAAGTGGTGCCAGTCTGTCCGTCCATGATTTCCTGGCCGCCCTTCTGGGCGACGCCCTGTCCGAACCCGGACATTGCGCCATCGCCCGCACGGGATACTACGGCCAACATACTGATGGGCGTTGGATAACGCCCATCGAGGAAGTGGGTGAGACCAGCCACCGTTTCTGGCTTGGCCGTCACATGATCGGCTAGCCCCAGGCTGGAATTATGAAGAAAGAAATCATCATCAATTCGTCCTCCCACGAGGTCCGTGTGGCCATGCTTGAGGACGGAGACGCGGTAGAACTCCTGGTGGAGCGCGCCGCATCCAAGCGCATGGTGGGCAACGTCTATCTGGGCGTGGTCACCTCGGTCAAACCGGGATTGCAGGCGGCATTCGTGGACATCGGCCTGGAAAGGGCGGGCTTCCTTCATGCCTCGGATCTGGATCACGACGATTCGGACGAGGAAGAAGAATCACCCGCCCCTGGTCGCGGCCGACCACGCGGCCGGCACCGCAAGATCCCCGACATCGGCAACGTGCTGCGCACCGGGGACAAGATCCTGGTCCAGGTGACCAAGGAACCCATCAGCACCAAGGGACCGCGGCTGACAGCTGACATCAGCCTTCCCGGTCGGTATCTCGTGATGATGCCCAAGGGGCGCCACATCGGGGTTTCCCGCAAGATCGAGGACCGGCGAGAGAGGGTGAGGCTTAAACAGCTCCTGCAGAAGTACCGCTCCGGCGAGGGTGCCTTCATCATCCGTACCGCGGCCACCAGTGTTCCCGATGAATCCATCAAGCAAGACGTCAACTACCTGAGCGATCTCTTCCAGAAGATCGATGCCAAGAAGACCGAGGTGCAGGCCCCGGCTCTGGTCCACGAGGACGTGGGCATGGTGGTGGGGCTGATCCGGGACATCTTCAAGGAAGACACCAGCCGCCTGGTGATCGACGACAAGGATGATTTCGACCGTCTGGTGGAATACGTGCGCACCTTTGCGCCCGAGCTGCGCAACCGCATCGAGCTGTACAAGGGCGACATGCCCATCTACGACCATTTCGAGATCGAGCCCGAGATCAAGAAGACCCTCGACAAGAGGGTCTGGATGAAAAAGGGCGGCTATCTGATCATCGAACCCACCGAGGCGCTGGTGTCCATCGACGTGAACACGGGGCGTTTCACCGGTCGGCGCAACCAGGAAGAAACCATCCTGCAGACGAACATGCTGGCCGCCAAGGAAGTGGCGCGGCAGCTGCGTTTGCGCGATGTGGGTGGGATCATCGTCATCGACTTCATCGACATGGAGAACGAGGGCAACAAGAAGCGCGTTTTCAATGAGCTGCGCACCCACCTGAAGCGAGATCGCGCCCGTCACAAGGTGTTCCAGGTGTCGGGGCTGGGTCTGGTGGAAATGAGCCGCCAGCGGGTGCGGCCTTCGCTCCTGAGCCAGCTGTCGGACGATTGTCCCTATTGCACCGGCACGGGCAAGGTCATGTCCATGGAGACGATGAGCAACCGGATCGAGCGGTTGATCCACCGTATTGCCATCGCCACCCGCGAGAAGCGTTTGCAGATCCAGGCCAACCCTGTGCTGGCTCTCTATCTGCTGGAGGAGCGCCCCGAGCAGTTCCGTGAGCTGAGCCGCAACTTCGACCTGGAACTGAACGTGCTGGACGATGCGACCCTGCACGTGGAAGAGTTCCGGATCGTCAGCCTGGGGTCGGGTAAGGATCTGGTGGCGGAGCTGGAGAAAAAAGCACGGAGCGGGCGCTAGACCCACCGTCCAGAAACAGAAAACGGGATGTCCTCGGCCGACCCTGCGGGTCGACCTGCGGATTTCCCGTTTTCTGTTTCTGGACGGTGGGTCTAGCGCCCG
>JAZBOO010000310.1:0-14371 GCA_036351155.1 Candidatus Krumholzibacteriia bacterium
ATCTGGATCTGCCCGCAGAGGAATTGCGGCAGCTTATCCTGCACCAGGTCCATTATCTGGACCAGGCCAGTCCCTGAACTATTCTCCGTTCTGGCGGATCATGTCAGACAGGCTGACATGGTCCTCGAGCCGCTCCAGCAAGATCTGCCGGGTCAGGCTGCAGGCCTCGGAAATCTTGGTGCTGCGCAGGCTGTAATAGACGTTGATCCCATCCTTGCGCGTATTGACCACACCGGCCTGGCGCAAGACCGCCAGATGCTGCGATGTGTTGGCCTTGGGAATTTCCAGAATCTCGGCCAGAGCGTTCACGGAAATTTCTTCACGCTCTTTCAAAATATCCAGGATTTCCAGACGCTTGGGGTTCGAGAGGGTCTTGCAAAGCTCGGCCTGCATCTCGTAGAGCTTCTTTTCCATGACATCAACCTCTTAAACTATCATAGGGCAGAAAGTTACGGTGACTTGCGAAAAAACCGCAATAGCTGTTTTACATTAAACAGGATAATGCCTGAACTTTCGAAAGTCAAAATCTATTTTATTCACAGTTTCATAACTATTAGCTGTCGATCATGTAGATCTACAAACCGGCGGGCATTTGAAACTTCACATTTTCCTGCAAAGTGACCATTTCTTCAGGGGTCCAGTTCCGGGCGGCCAGGGCCTTCACCACGGCTTGCACCAGGTGTTCGGGGGCCGAGGCACCCGCGGTCAATCCCACGCAGGTCTTGCCGTCAAGGTCCACCCGGTCCAGGTCCTCCGCGCCATCGATCAGGTCGGCCGAAACCCCGTGGTTCAACGCCACCTCGCAGAGCCGCCGGCTGTTGCTGCTGGACTCCGAACCCACCACCAGCAGATGATCGATGCCCTCCTTGACCAGGGCCTTGACCGCATCCTGCCGATTCTGGGTGGCATAGCAGATGTCGCTCTTGCGGGGTTCGATCAGGTGGACGAACCGGGCCTTGAGAGCCTCCACGATTTCCGCGGTTTCGTCCACGCTCAAGGTGGTCTGCGTGGCGTAGGCCACCTGGGCATCGGGGGCAAACTCGAGTGCCGCCACATCCCCCACGCTGGTCACCAGGGTCATGCGCCCGGGGGCCTCTCCCATGGTCCCCAGCACCTCGTCGTGACCGGCGTGGCCAATGAGGACCATCTCGTGGCCATCGTTCACCTGCTTGATCACCTCGTGATGCACCTTGGTCACCAGGGGACAGGTCGCGTCGATGCTCCGCAACCCCCGTTGCTCCGCTTCATCGCGCACCGCAGGCGCAATTCCGTGGGCGCTGAACACCACGGTGCTGCCATCGGGAACCTCGTCCAGCTCGTCCACAAAGACCACGCCGCGACTCTTGAAGTCTTCCACCACCGCCTTGTTGTGCACGATTTCCTTCCGCACGTAAAGCGGCGTACCCTGGCTTTCGAGCAACCGGTCCACCACGGCAATGGCCCGCTCCACTCCGGCACAGAATCCTCGCGGGTTGACGATCAAGAGGCGCTGAACAGATGACATGGCGATGATCCTGCGGTTGAAGACATGGAAACCGGGAAAGCCACATGGTAATGCGGATCACAGCCACAAGCCAACGCAGGATTCCCACCAGATCACTAGCTATTGAAAGCCTGCAATCATTTCTTGCTCAAGATCGCTATTTGCAGTCTAATAGCCTTGACAAGGTCTCCTGATGCATTATTATATTCCGGATCAATCGTATTAGAATATTCGCATTTAATCGACAGGAAAAATAAAACCTCGTCGGCACGAAAAGGGGGCACCCCATGACCGTCACTCGCATTGTCCACATTGTGGCCGGGACCTTCATCCTGGCCAGCCTGGCCCTGGCCCACTACGTGAATCCTCGGTGGCTGTGGTTCACGGCTTTCGTGGGCTTCAATCTCTTGCAAAGCGGATTCACCAACTGGTGTCTGATGTCCACCTTGTTGAAAAAGACCGGGCTCAAGGATGCCTGAAAACTCCAGGAAGGTTTGCTCCATGTTTCGATGGATGTTGATCTGTGCCTTTGTCGCACTTGGCGGCTGGGGTGGCCTGGCCACCGCCGCGGCGACCGAGGACGCCAGCCCCCTGGCCCAGCTGGGCTCGGTTCAGGGGGACACCCTGTACGTGGTTCGGGACAAGGTGATTGCCGCCGCCCTGGCCCACAACGAGATGCTGGCCGCCAGCGGGGCCATGCGCGATGCGGCCGAAGCCGACGCCCTGGGCGCCTGGCGCGGTTTTCTTCCCCAGGTTCACCTGGGCGAGTTCTACATGCGCAGCGACGATGCCCTGTCCAGCTTCGGCTTCAAGCTGCAGAACCGGGGGGTCACCCCCCTGGACTTCGGGATCGCCCCGACGGGTTTCATTTCCGAGAACATCAACCAGCCGGGTGAGACCAACAACTACATCACCCGGATCCAGCTGTTGCAGCCCATCTTCAACGGCGGAATGGGAATCCACGGAAAAAAGGCGGCCAACGCCGCCAGTCGCGCCGCGGGCTTGAAACACCAGCGGGCCGAGGAGACCATTCGCTTCCAGGCCATCCAGGCCTTCGAAGGCCTGAAGCTGGCCAAGGCCTACGAAGGCGTCATGCTGGCTGCGGTGGCTTCGGCGGAAGGCCATGTGCGCCAGGCCCAGTCCCTGGTGGACAACGAGATGGCCACCGAGGCCGACCTGCTGCAGGCCAAGGTTTTCCTGAGCGGCTTGAAGCAGCGGTTGATCGAGGTGCGGAACATGATGGCCATCGCCGGCGAGAACATCAAGCTGCTGACCGCCGTCCAGACACCCCTTCCGCTCCGGGCGAGCACCGAAGACCAGGGAGGCTCCCGTCCCACTCGGTTCGATCTGGAAGCGGGGGTCGTGGCCAGGCGCAGTGACATCCTGGCCCGGCGCGAGGAAGCCCGCGCCGCCGGGAACATGGTGGGCGTGGCTACAGGTGCGGTGCTTCCGCACCTGAACCTGAGTCTGCAACGCGACTGGTACGACCTGGAAAACCTGTTCGGCACCAATGCCAGCAGCTGGACCCTGGGCGTGTACGCCACCATGGGCTTCGGCGTGGAGAACCTGGGTGAGATCAAGAAGGCCAAGGCCCACAAGCGGGCCGCGGAGCACATGGCAGATTTCGAAACCCGGCAGGCCAAGGTCCAGGCCACCCAGGCCTGGCTTGGCGTTCAGGCCGCCCACGAAAAAGTGCTGGTGGCCCTGGACTCCGTGACGGCTGCTCGTGAAGGTTTGCGGATCGTCACCAACCAGTACCGCGAGGGGCTGGCCAGCATGGTCAACCTGCTGGACACCCAGGCGGCGGCCACCATGGCCGAAGGCCATCTGGTCCAGGCCCGGCATGATTACCTGGTGGGACTGGCCAATCTCGAATTTTCCGGGGCGCGACCTCTGACCCCGGACGCCCAGCAGACAACCGAAACCCACATTCCGGCCCCGAGCGGCCAGTAATACAGGAGGCAGCCTGAAATGGCTTGTGTGCATGTTCCCCGTTTCCATACCGCCCTGCTGGGGCTGGCCCTGCTCGCCGCCACGGTCCTGGCCGGTTGCGGTTCCGATGCCGAAACCGCGGCGCCCGAACCCAAGGACGTCAGTTGCACCACCGGTCAGGCCACCCTGACCGAGGTGCCCCGTTACGTGACCGCCACCGGTGGGCTGGAGGCCGACAAGTCGGTCATGGTGTCCACCCGCATGATGGGCTGGGTCCAGAAGATCCACATCGAGGAAGGCCATGCCGTGAGCAAGGGCTCCCCGTTGTTGAGTATCGATGACACGGACCTGCTGGCCAAGAAGGCCCAGGCTGAGGCCGGCATTGCCGAGGCCAAAGCCGTGCTGGCCAACGCCGAGAAAATGGCCGCGCGTTTCGAGCGCCTCTACGAAGACAAGTCCGTGTCCAGGGCCCAGCTGGACGACGTGCTGACCGGGCGGGATCGTGCGGCGGCCGGGGTCAAGATGGCCAAGGCGGGTCTGCAAGAAGTGAATGTCCACCTCAGCTATCTGGACATCGTCGCGCCCAGCGATGGCGTGGTTGCGCGCACGATGGTTGAAGAAGGCGACATGGCCAACCCCGGCATGCCCCTGCTGATCCTGGAGCAAACCCAGGTCATCAAAGTCGTCGCCCATGTGGGTGAAAAGGATATCGCCGGCATGAAAGCTGGCGACACCGTGCTGGTGAGCGTGGGCAGCGCCTCGACCCAGGAGTACACCGCCACCATTGACCGGATCATCCCCTCGGCCAACCCCGGCAGCCGCACCTACGACATCGAGGCCACCCTGGACAACAGTGACGGCCAGCTCCGTAGCGGCATGTTTGCTCGCGTGCGGGTGCCGGTGTCCCGTCGGCAGGCTGTTCTGGTACCCGCCGAGGCCATCATCCGCCGCGGCCAGCTCACGGGCGTGTGGATCGTTGACCAGAATCAGGCCGCCCACCTGCGGTGGGTGCGGCTGGGTCACCCTCAGGGCAGCCAGGTCGAGGTCCTGAGTGGTCTGTCCGGCAGCGAAACCGTGGTGTTGACCAGCCGACAGCCTCTGGCCGAGGGCGACAAGGTGGTGAACTGACATGGACCAGAATCAAACTCCAGAAAACGAGGTGCCCCGCTACGGCGGCGCCACCGGCCTGGCCCAGGTCTTCATCAACTCGAAGATCACGCCGCTGCTGATCATCGCCACCATTCTGCTGGGTCTCTTCGCCTTGACCTTGACGCCCCGCGAAGAAGAGCCCCAGATCGTGGTACCCATGATCGACGTGATGGTCATGCTGCCCGGAGCCAGCGCCGAAGAGGTCGAGAACATCATCACCCGGCCCATGGAACAGAAGATCTGGGAAATCGAGGACGTGGAGTATGTCTACAGTTCCAGCTTCCCCAGCTTCAGCATGGCCACGGCCCGCTTCCTGGTGGGCACCGACATGGAAGAGGCCATCACCCGGCTGAACAACAAGATGTTCGGCAATGCCGACCTGTGGCCCCAGGGCATGGCCGGACCGCCGCTGATCAAGGTGCGCAGCATCGACGATGTGCCCATGATGACCCTGACCCTGTGGAGCGACCAGTACGAAGGGTACGACCTGCGCCAGCTGGCCGCCGAGGTCAAGAACGAGATCATGAGCATCACCGATGTGTCGGTGACCGAGATCATGGGTGGACGCAAGCGGGCGGTGCAGGTGGAACTCGATCCCCAGCGGATGGCCGCCTTCAACATCACCACCCTGAGCATTCTGCCGGCTTTGCAGATGCAGAACCAGAACTTGCCCTCGGGGGGATTCGCCGCGGGCAACAACCAGTTCACCGTGGAAACGGGCGTTTTTCTCCGCTCGGCCACCGATGTGGCCAACCTGGTGGTGGGCAGCTTTGGCGGACGGCCCGTGCGCCTGATGGACATCGCCACGGTGACGGACGGACCCGCCGAGGTGGACAGCTACACCTTCCTGGGTGTGGGTCCGGCCGGTGCCGAGAACGGGATTTCCCCCGAGTTCGGCGTGGGCCAGGAGTATCCGGCGGTGACCATCTCGGTGGCCAAGCGCATTGGCAGCGACGCCACCCGCGTGGCCAACGAGGTGCTGGACAAGATCGAGGTCGTCAAGGGCACACTCATTCCCGACGACGTGAACATGACCGTGACCCGCAACTACGGAGCCACCGCCAAGGCCAAGGCCGAGAATCTGATCTCCAACCTGGGACTGGCCATCTTCCTGGCGGTGGTCGTGGTGTTCCTGGCCATGGGCTGGCGCGGCGCCACCATCATTTTCCTGTCCATTCCCACCACCTTCAGCATGACCCTGTTCATCTATTACATCATGGGTTACACGCTGAACCGGGTGACCTTGTTCGCCCTCATCCTGGTGACCGGTATCGTGATCGACGCCACCATCATCGTGGTCGAGAACATGCACCGGCACTTCCAGATGAAGGGGAACAACTCGCTCAAGACGGCCCTGGGGGCCATTCTCGAGGTGGGCAACCCCACCATCCTGGCCACCCTGACGGTGATTGCCAGCATGATGCCCATGGCCTTCGTGCGCGGGTTGATGGGGCCCTACATGGCCCCCATGCCCATCGGCGCTTCGCTGGCCATGGTGTTCAGCTTGCTGGTGGCCTTGACCATCAGTCCCTGGCTGGCCATTCGGCTGCTCAAGCCCAAGCAGCGCTGGCGGGAAGACACCGATGGTGAAGGTTCCCTGGGCGGGCACGATGTGGACGGATACAGCCTGCACCAGACCCCCATCTATCGCACCTACAACAAGCTGGTGCGTCCCCTGGTGGAGACGCCGGCCAAGGGCATCCTGGCGCTGAGCATCGTCGCCTTGCTGACGGCCGCCTCGTGTGTGCTGTTCGTCACGCGCACGGTGCAGGTGAAGATGCTGCCCTTCGACAACAAGAGCGAGTTCCAGGTGATCATCGACACTCCCGAGGGCACCACGCTGGAGACCACAACCCAGCTGGCCCGCGAGATTGGCGACTACCTGAGCACCCAGCCCGAGGTCACGGACTACCAGATCTACAGCGGCACCGCCGCCCCCGTGAACTTCAGCGGTTTGGTGCGGCACTACATGATGCGTCAGGGTCCCAACGTGGCGGACATCCAGGTGAACCTGGTGGACAAGGAACAGCGCAGCGACCAGAGCCACGCCCTGGCCAAGCGCGTGCGTGGACCCATCGTGGAGCTGGCGGACAAGTTCGGTGCCGCGGTGAAGGTGGTCGAGGTGCCGCCCGGGCCTCCCGTGCTGTCCACCCTGGTCGCCGAGGTGTACGGCCCCACCTTCGAGGGTCGGGTCGAGGTGGCTCGGCAGATCAAGGAGATCTTCGAGAACACGCCCGGCGTGGTGGACATTGACTGGTATGTGGAAGATGACCAGACCCGGTACGAATTCGTGGTCGACGCCAACCGCGCCGCGGTGCGCGGGGTGAGCACCCAGCAGGTGGCCATGACCCTGGGCGTGGCCTTGAACGGATACGACGGCGGCATCGTCCACGTGGACGAATCGGCCGAGCGCGTGCCCATCAACCTGCGGCTGCCCGTCGCCGACCGGAGCAGCACCGAAAGCCTGAACGATCTGTACGTGTACAGTCAGGCCGGCGCGCTGGTTCCCCTGTCGGATGTGGTGGAGATCAAGGAGACCGTCAACGACAAGAGCCGGCACCGGCGCAATCTCAAGTCGGTGGTCTACGTGACCGCCGATGTGGCCGGCGAACTGGAGTCGCCGGTGTACGCCATCCTGGACATGAAGAAACAGATCCAGGAACTGACCATGCCTGACGGTTCGGAGATGGAGGTGCTTTCCACGGTGCAACCCCTGACCGAAGAGGGTTACGCCATGAAGTGGGACGGAGAGTGGCACATCACGTTCGAGGTGTTCCGCGACCTGGGCATCAGCTTCGCCGTGGTGCTGGTGATCATCTATCTGCTGATCGTCGGCATGTTCCAGAACTTCACCGTGCCGCTGTTGATGATGATCCCCATTCCTCTGACCCTGGTGGGCATCATTCCCGGGCACCTGATGTTCAACGCCTTCTTCACGGCAACATCCATGATCGGGGTGATCGCACTGGCCGGCATCATGGTCCGCAACAGCGTGCTGTTGATCGATTTCATCGAGACCCGGCTGAAGGAAGGACTGGACCTGAAAGATGCCGTCATTGAAGCGGGGGCTGTGCGGTTCTTGCCCATCGCCCTGACGGCCGGCACGGTGGTGACGGGTTCGTTCGTCATGGTGTTCGACCCCATCTTCCAGGGTCTGGCCATCTCGCTGATGATGGGCTCATTGCTTTCGACCGTGCTGACGGTGGTGGTCATTCCCCTGGCCTACTACCTGTACAAGAGGTAAGAATGGCGGGCGCCCGGAAATGAGGATTTCTTTATTTCAGGGCGCCTTGCTAAATTTATCCCGAAAACGTGACGACTTGCTAGCACCTTTAGTCAAAATTAGCAACATTCTGACCTTAATGAGCAAAACTTGAAGCGAAAAAGGTTAAATTTCCATTGTTGGTCCCGATAATAAGGCATACTATATAGATATAGGACGGGGGAAAAATCCTGTCCGCAAAGCTCGCGGCTTGTCGGTATCTCCCTCCAATCCCCCACCGGCATGCCGTTGGACCGGTCACGTTATACGTTGACCGGTCCTTTTTTTTACCCACTGATAATTCTTGATCTTGCGAAGGGTCAGCGCCGACGCCCCCGATAAAGGAAGGGCTTAGATTTCAGGACCTCGGAATACGCCTCCAGCTGCTGCTGAAACGCCGGGCGCTCCGGCGCCTGCTCCACGGCCTTCTCCATCCAGCGCACGGCCTTGCGGTACTGCCCGCGCTTGAAGTAGCTCTCGGCCAGGGTGGCCATCATGCGGGGATTGTCATCGCTGAGCACCACCGCCCGGATGGCGTAGCGAGAAGCCTGCTCCAGATCCAGGCCACTGGCCGTGGCCACCCGGGCGTAGGCATCCAGGGCGGGGACCGACGTATCATCGAGGGCAATCAAAGCCCCGAAGGTTTCCAGCATGCCCACGGTGTCGGGCAAGGTGCCCTGGAACGTGGCAATGGCCATGAGTCCTGCGGCGGCCTCGAGCCCAGGCTCCGTGTAGGCACCGGCCGCACGCCGCGCAATGTCCTGCGCCCGCTCCCCGTTGCCCAGCGACACCTCCAGCGAAGCCAGGCCCAGCATGCCGTCGGTCACCACCTGGCCGCCGCTGCGGTCCCGCAGGTTCATCAGCCGCCGGTACAGAATGCGTGCCTGTTGATCATCCCCCCGCTCGGCTTGACGACGGGCCAGATCCAGCAACAGCCCCGGCTCCTCCGGCTTGGCCGCCACCAGATCCAGCAGACGATTGAAGGTGTTTCCCCCCGCGCGGAAAGTGCGAATGATCGTCAGGAATTCCTCGGCCGAAACCGCGCCGGTGAAGCGGTCGATCTCCCGCCCCCTGTGATCGCACCAGATCAAGGTGGGCAGCAGGGTGATGTGAAAATCGGTCTTGAGCGCCAGGTACTCGGGCTTGTCGATGTCCACCTTGAAGGTGAACACGTCCGCCAGCTCATCGACCACCTCGGGCTCGTTGTAGACAAAGCCGTCCAGCAGCTTGCAGGGCCCGCACCACTGGGCATAGAAATCGATGAGGATGGGCTGGTCACCACGCTCGGCCGCCGTGTCCACGACGGTGGACCAGGACAGGTCCTCGACCCAGGGGACCGAGCGAGGGCCGTCCAGCGACCGGGCGGGAGCGGCCATGGCCATCAGGAAAAAATACGTCAACATGAAGACGGGCAAGAAGCGCAAAGCGGGCCATCCTGGGCTGGGGCGAAAAAACATCCACAGGCCGGCACCATAGCCAAAACCCCTCAACGGATCACCCAGTATTTTCCGCCCTGGTGAGCCAGGAACTCCTCGGCTTCACCTCCACTGAGCATGGCCATGGTGGCCAGAAAGCCGGCTTCGGTGCAGGTGTCGGCCAGCACGGTGACCGCACGGGGGGCCTTCAGGACCGGCCAACCCGTGCGGGGGTTCAGAATATGGGGATAACGCACGCCGTTTTTCAGGAGGAATCGATTGGCGTCGCCACTGGTGGCCAGGGCTCCTTGCTTCAGCTGCAGCTGGCGGTCGGGAGAATCGGGTCGGTCGGGCATTTCGATACCCACGGTCCAGGGCCGGCCGTCCCGACGCGCGCCCACCGCGCGCAAATCGCCCCCGAAGTTGACCAGGAAGGAGGCCGGGGTTATCTCGGCCAGAACCGCGGCCACCCGGTCCACAGCATACTCCTTGCCCAGGCCGCCCAGGTCGATTTCCATGCCTTCAGGCAAGATGATGGCCGGCGGATCCCACTTCACCTTGGTCCACCCCACCTGCCCCAGCAAAGCCTTGGCCTGGTTGCGCGAGGGCACTCTATCGCTGCCATCGAAGGTCCAGATGCGGCGCAGTATTCCACTGGTGATGTCGAACCGGCCACCGCTCAGGTCGTGAAATTCAGACGCCAGGTTCAGCAACCCGGCCGTTTCCTCATCCACGGCCACCGCCCGGCCAACGCTGTTGTTGATCTGCCAGACCATGCCCTCGCTGTTGTAGCGGCTGAACTTTTTTTCGATCCGCAGCGTCTCGTTGCAGGCCAACTCGCCCAGCCACTGGGCTTGACTGCGATCTTCGAGGTCCAGCAGCACCTCGCACGGCCCGGCCATGGCCCGAAAGCGAAAGGCCCAGTCCCGGCCCTGGCGTGTCAGGTCCTCCGTCATGTCACAGATCCAGCGAGTAGCCCACCTGGAAAATCAAGGCGCTGACATCGGGAAACAGGTCGAAATCCCGCAGCACGCCAAAGGCTTCCTCGGGCTGGCTGTCCCCTGTTTGCAGGTAGTACTCCAGGCGCACCGTCAGATCGTGACCGCCTCCCACCTTGCGTCCGTGCTTCAGCCCCACCGTCCAGGCGGTCATGTCGCCCAGCCGGTAGTCGGCCGACACGGCCTCGGGCAAGGCCTCTCCCGTCACCAGGAACCGCCGGTAGAAATCGGCCGCCCCCTGCCGGTACCAGCGCAGATGGGGACGCAGATACTTGTCACCCGACAGATTCCAGCGGTAGGTCAGGTCCACCGTGTGGCTCTGGATACCCCAGTCGTCGGTCAGGAAACGGTAGGACATGCTCACCACATCACGGGCCAGGTGATGGTTCACGCGGCCGAACAGGACGTGACGCGCCCGGTCGGTGGGCCGAAGTTCGAACAGATAATCGTCGGGATCACCCGTCACCGGGTCGACCTGGCTGACCAGCTTGTAGGGATCGGTCTGGTAACCCTGCACCTTGCTGAAGGTGTAGTTGAGATGGGCCACCGTGGCCCGGCCCAGCACCCGGGTCACGCCCAGTCCCAGATCCATCACGTCCTTGTTCCCGTCGCCTTGCAGGCGAGGCTGCGCGGCACCCACAGGAGCCATGGATGCCAGGGGGTCGGGCCGCCCTCCTTCGGGGCTGATGGTGTCGCTGAAAAACGCCGCCCGCAAGGCCACCGTGGTGTTGCGCTGGTGGAAATCCCGGACCAGGCTGGTGTTGAAGCCCAGCGAGGTGTAGTCATGTTCGGTGGACACGTAGGCTCCACCCTGCCAGCTTGTCATCCGGTTCAAGGCCAGGGTGCCGCCGCCGGATATGGCGGTGCGCGTGTCCCGGAAGGTGTCGTCCAGAGGTGTGCCGGCCGGTCCCGTTTGATAACTCCCCGCCCCCGATGGCCGCGTGAAGGTCTGGGTGAAGGAGGCGGGCGTGGCTCCGTTGGCCGAGGCACCCGTCAGGGCATCGAACACCAGCTTGAAGTTTGCACTGTGGCCGCTGCTGAAAGCATGGGTTCCGGCCACCACCGCTTCGACGGCGGACACCCGATCGGGTTCGGTATAGAACAGCACGGCCGAACCGATTTCCGTGGCCTCGGCCGCCGCCCCGTTCAGCCCCACCAGACTACAGGCAGCCACCACGGCCTTGCGCAAATTTTTTCTAGTTGCAGCCACATCCACCTCCCGCACTGCCCAGGCCGCCGCTGGAGGCTTCCTTGCTGAAGTAGATATGTTCATCCAGAGCAGTTTCGAGAGGATCAGGGTCGATGGCCATGCCCGGGGCCGCCAGAAGATCGCGCATCCACGGCCGCAAACCGGACTGAGCCAGATTCAATTCCAGCGCGCCGAAAGTGGAGTCCTCCCCGGACAGAATGGCTTCCAGTTCCGCCTCCCGTGATGCGATATCACTCCGCAAAAAGCCCACGTGCGTGATCACCAGCCGGCCTTGACGGTCGTACACAAAAGCGCTGGGCATCCCCTGCAGGCTGCGTTCTTCGGCCAGAAATCCCTTCGGATCGTGAACCTGCAGGATGTCCGGCGAGAACATCTCTGCCATGGCCTGTGCCCGATTCCACTGCCGGTCCAGGTTCACGGCCACCACCTGCAAGCCCTGGGGACCATACTTGTCCTGCAACTGGTTGAGCCAGGGCAGGGATTGCTTGCAGGGTTCGCACCACGAGGCCCAGAAATCCATCAGGACCACCTGACCGGACAGCTTGTCCAGCTGGAAATCCTCGGCGGAAATGGTGCTTTCCGCCCCCGGGTGCTGGGCCCGGACCGATCCGTTCCCGACGACCAGGAGCAAACCCGGCACCAGGATCCAAAGCCACATGTGTTTCATTTTTTCCTTTGGCACTTGAGATACAACGAAGATTACCGGAACGCCTGCTGCCCGGTGATCTCGGCTCCCACGATCAGGGTGTGAATGTCGTGGGTCCCCTCGTAAGTGTAGACCGACTCCAGGTTGGCCATGTGGCGCCCCGGCGAAAATTCGTCGGTGATGCCGGCGGCCCCCAGAATGTCCCGAGCCATGCGAGCGCAATCCAGGGCCATGGCCACGTTGTTCCGCTTGGCCAGCGACACCAGAGGCACCTCGTTGATGCCCGCATCCTTGAGACGTCCCAGTTGCTGCACCAGCCCCTGGGCCTTGGTGATCTCGGTCACCATGACCACCAGCTTCTGCTGCACCAGCTGGAACGACGAAAGCGGCTTGTCGAACTGATGACGCTCGCCAGAATACTTCAAAGCGGTGTGATAACAATCGGCCGCAGCACCCACTGCCCCCCAGGCGATGCCGTACCGGGCCTCGTTCAGACAGCTCAACGGGGCTTTCAGCCCCCTGGCCAGAGGCAGCCTGCTGCTTTCCGGCAATACAACCTCATCGAAAACAAGTTCCCCGGTGTCGCTGGCCCGCAGGCTGTACTTGCCGTGGATGGGGTTGGCCGAGAACCCCGGCATCCCCTTTTCCACCAGGAAGCCCACCACCCCTTCGTCGCATCGGGCCCAGACCACCGCCACATCGGCCACCGTGGCGTTGGTGATCCACAGCTTGCTGCCGTTCAGCACCCAGTCGTCACCGCGCCGGGTGGCCCGCGTTTCCATGCCGCCGGGGTCGCTGCCGTGGTTGGCCTCGGTCAGGCCGAAGCATCCGATCTTGCGCCCCGCGGCCAGCTCGGGCAGCCACTTCTCTTTCTGCTCGTCACTGCCGTAAGTGGCAATGGGCCACATGACCAGGCTGCCCTGCACCGAGGCGAAGCTGCGCAGACCGCTGTCTCCGCGCTCCAGCTCCTCGCAGATCAACCCGTACATGGTGGAGCTCAGGCCCACGCAACCGGGCCCCTTCACCGATGGCCCCAGCAAGCCCAGCGCGCCCAGCCTGGGCACCAGGTCCATGGGGAAGGTGTCGTGGCGGAAGTGCTCGCGCACCACCGGCAAGAACTCCTGGTCGACAAAGCGGCGCACGGTGTCGCGCACGCTGCGTTCCTCGTCGCTGAGGTTGCGGTCGAAACGGTAGAAGTCGACGCCGGGGTAGGAAGCCATGTTCGCGGTCTCCGGAGGTTGAGGAATCACACGTATTTTCGAGGCAGGATACGTGGCATGGTCCCGCGCCGCAACACCCGTTAGCTCCCCAGGCCCGCCCCCATGACCTCGCGCGGGGTGTAGATCGAAACGAAGGCCTCGGGATCGGCCTCGTTGATGCGGCGTTTCAGTCGAGCGGTTTCCGAGCGCGCCACCACCACGTAGAGCATGGTGCTGGGCTGCTTGCTGAAGCCGCCCTCGGCCGGCATCATGGTCACTGTTCGTCCCAGATGGCGGCGCACTGCGTCTTTGACCGCCTCAGGATGCCGGGTCACCACCATGGCGGACCGGGTGGCCACCATACCGTGCATGACCGAATCGAGGGTGCGAGTGGCGGCGAAGGACAGCATCAAGGCCACCGCGGCCTCCTCCAGACCGTAAATAAAGGCCGCCAGGCCGAACACCACCACGTTGATCCCCAGGATGGCCTGCCCCACCGAGACATCCAGCCACATGTTCATCAGGCGCCCGACGATATCGGTGCCCCCGGTGGTGCCCCGTCCCCAGAAAACCAGGGCCAGCCCCACCCCACTGAGCAGACCGCCGTAAAAAATCACCAGCAGTCGATCCTGGGTCAGCACATCGGTGGCCAGCGTGGTCAGATCAATGGAGAGCGCCATGACCATCACCCCGACCAGGGTCCTGAGGAACATCTTCTTCCCGCCCAGATGCTTCCAGCCCAGGACGATCAAAGGCAGGTTCAGGACCACCAGGACCACCCCCATGGGCACACCCAGCAAATCCTTGCAGATCATGGCCAGTCCCGTGATACCGCCAGGAACAATGTTGTTGGGATCCATCAGCAAGGCGATGGCCGCTCCACAGATGAAGGCACCCACTATGATGGCGCTGTATTCGACCACCCAGCGCAGGCTGCGGCTGCTTTTTTTGCTCATTTTGTTTTTTTTCTGCACTTTTGCCCGAACCTCCATCCACCTGAAATACCTGCGAAAGTTAGCAATTATGCTTTGACAAACAAGTTAATCTCTTTTAGTTTGTGCACGAACTATTTCACGG
>JAZBOO010000311.1:0-6763 GCA_036351155.1 Candidatus Krumholzibacteriia bacterium
ACGATGGGGTACACCGGATCGGGGTTTTCGGTATCGAGATTGAACCCGTTGTTCATGCCGGTCCACCAGATGTCCTCCTTGTCGCTGGAGTTGGCGTCCAGCACCGCCTCCAGGTAAGACATGGGCCGGGTGTAAACCCCCGCATCCAGAACGTCCAGAAGCATGCCGTCGTCCAGGAAGGCCCGGTCCGGAAAACCGGGGGAGTAGGGGTCGTCGTCCGCGCCGTCATCCACCATGTCGCCCAGGCAAGCTGCCAGGAAACCCTCGGAATGGTTCGGGTCGCCGTAGAGCCCATCCTCGTGACAGGTGTCAAGTACGCCCATGTTGTAGGCGTTGATGCAGGGAAATCCATAGCGGGCATCCCACGTGCGCGGAATGTAGTGCCCGGTGTAGTCGGCCCACCCTTCCGAGTAGGCCACGTTCAGATCCTCATCACACCAGACGCAGTGGCCGCAGTCGAAGGGCGGGTTGTCGTCGCAGATGCCGTTGCAGTAGTCGATGTCGGGCAATTCCGAGAGGCAGTGCATGATGTGGTGCCCGAACTCGTGGGCCATGGTGCCGCTTTCCCAGCGGTCGTTGCTGGCCAGCTGGATGGTCTCCGACACCCGGTTGTAGTAGGCCCCATCGTCATTGCTGCCCGGCCACCGTATCTCCAGGAAACGGGTGTCGTGGCCCTCGCCCGCCACGTACCGCCAGATCCGGGTGCCGTTGGAAATCAGGTGGGGAATGGCCTGGTCGCTTTCGTTGGCCGGGATGCCCACACCCAGGTCCCAGTCGCTGCCGCTGTAGTTGTTGTAGGGACCGAACTCGAAGCGGTAGGGGTTGATGTGCCCCACGTCCCGCACCTGCACCTCGGTGTTCTCGGTCACCAGGACCACCAGCAGGTCGGGGTTGGTCTGGAAGGGCTGCGACTCCCAGTTCACATAGAAATCGAAGTACCCATAGGCATCGGTGATGCCCGAGCCCAGGTGGTCGTCGGCTATCGGGTCATCGTCGTACACATGCACGGTCATGCCGTCGGCGCCCAGCACCGTCGCGCTGTCGCGCACGTAAATGAACCGCCCGCGGATGCGGATGGATCGCTTGGCCGCCTCCACACCCTCCGGCATCTTGTCCAGGTCATCGTCCAGGTACATGTCCACATCGGGATCGAAGTGAGGCCCCTTGCGCGGTGGTGCCGGTCCCACGGGATAGCTGCCGGCCCATTCCATTCGCCAGGGGTCGGGCACGGCAAAGTCGGGGGCCTTCGCCGCCAGCGCCCGACCCCGACGCTCGAACTCCTCGCCGCCCAGCACCATGGTCTGCCGGAAGGCCCCGTCATCGCTCATCACGGTGACGATCAGCGGCGCATCGGCACGCCCCGGCACACCGGTCACCCGCACGTCCAGCGGGGCTCCCGACTTGACCTGCAGGCCCTTCACCTGGGACCAGGACAGATCGCGCCAGCTCTCGCCCTCCAGCGTGAAATCCGTGATCACCAGATCCCGGTCCGCCGCGATGCGCAGGGTGGCCACGAAGGGCTGCCCCTTGACGGCCGCTGCCTCCAGCTCCATCACCTCTACATCGAGCCCGCTTTTCACCTTCGCAGTGGCCGTTCCTGCCCCCAGCAGGACCAGTCCCGCCAGCAGCAGCAATATGACTCGCCAGCTTCTGCTAGTCATGATCGACACCCCCTCGACGATGCTCGCGCTCGGCACGGGCCTCGGGGGTGGCGGACACAGGCTTCGGAGTCAACAGGTAACCGATGGCCTCCTCGATCAGATCAGCGGCCTCGGTGTCCCCTTTCTCCAGGGCATAGCGCTGCTGGATGCGCAAGATGGCCACCTCGGTGTCCTGCTTGTGCTGACGCACCTGGCGCAGCAGGTCCAGGGTGGCCACTTCATCGGGGGCCGCTTTCATCTGGGTTTGCAGGGTGCTCAGGGTGGCCGCGCTTTCGGCCAGCAGGGCATTGATTTCATCCATCATGGGCGATTGCCCCGGCGCCTGGCCGGTGATCACCGGCAGTGGGGGCAAGGTGATCAGTTGGCCCGGTCCAGGCGCGGGGGGCTGATCCTCGGCTGCGGCAAGGGGCCCCTGGGGAACCAGAAAAGCGACCACAACAAAAAGAAGGAGAACGGACTGACGCATGGCGTGACCCCCCGAAAATGCGGTGAATGGTGTTTCAAGGGGTAAGACAGGGATCAGCAGGGAAATGACACAGAAATTTCAACGGCGGGAAATCAAGGCCCCAGCTCGGCCAGCTTGTCTTGCAGCTCCTCCATGGTGAAGGGCTTCTGGAGGAACCCGGCATGGGGGTCCCAGGCGAAGTCATCCGGGGCCTCTCGCACCGTGAACCCACTGCAGAGCAACACCTTGACCTCCGGGTCCATCCGGCGCAATTCCCGGAACACCTCGCGGCCGTCCAGGCCGGGCATGGTCAAATCGATCAGGCAGTAATCTATGGTCTCCTGCTGTTCGGCAAATATCTTCACACCCAGCTCGCCATCGTTGGCGATCAGGACGGAGTAGCCGACACTGGCCAGCATGCGCTGGGTCACTTCCAGTACCGCCAGGTCGTCGTCCACCAGCAGGATGGTCCCCTCGGCGGGCACGTGCACCCGCGGCAGATGAACCCCGGACAGGCCCTCGGCCGAAGGGGTGGACTGCGCCTCCGAATCCAGCGGCAGATACACGGTGAAGGTGGTGCCATGGCCCACCTGACTGGCCACGGTGATGAGGCCGTGATGTCCCTTGACGATCCCCATCACCGCCGACATCCCCAGCCCTCGCCCGGTGAACTTGGTGGTGAAGAAGGGCTCGAAAATGCGGGTGATGGTGGCCCCATCCATGCCGCAGCCGGTGTCGCTCACCTCGAAGAACAGAAACTCACCCGGCGCCAGTTCCTCCTGCACATGGCCTGGCACGGCCTGGCTCAGGGCCGCCAGGTCGTCCTCCGAGCACAGGCGCCGACCCGTGCGCATGGTGAGGGTTCCCGGCTCATCGCCCAGGGCCTCGGATCCGTTGGTGATCAGGTTCATGATGATCTGGCGGATCTGCGTAATATCGCCCGGCACCCAGGGCAGATCATCGGTCAACTCGAAAACCAGCTTGGCGTTGCGCCCGATGGACACTTCCAGCAACTCGACCATTTCGCGGATCAGGTCGTTCAGGTTCAGGGGCTCGATCACGAACTGGCCACGGCCAGAGTAGGCCAGCATTTGCCGGGCCAGATCGGCCGCCCGACGCGAGGCCTTGTCGATTTCCAGGACACAGTCGCGGGCCGGAGAATCGTGAGGAAGATCCATGAGGGCCAGATCTGCGTTGCCCAGAATGGCCATCAACAGGTTGTTGAAATCGTGGGCAATACCCCCGGCCAGGATGCCCAGGCTTTCCAGCTTCTGCACGCTTTGCACCCGCCGCTCCAGACCCAGCTTTTCCTCTTCGGCGTTCTTCAGGTCGGTGATGTCGGTGTGCGTGCCCACCATGCGCGTGGCCTTGCCATCGGGCCCGCGGCTCACCGCCTTGCCCTTCCCCTCGATCCAGCGCCACGAGTTGTTCCGGTGCAGCATGCGGAACTGACAGCGGAAGCTGGTCTGCCGCCCCTCGATGCAGGCCTGGTTGGCGGCATAGGCCCGATCCCGATCCTCGGGATGGATCAGATCCAGCCAGGAAGTGACATGTGCCGGCACCTCGGTGGTCTCGTAGCCCAGCATGCCGGCGTAGCGCGGGCTGTAATACACCTCACCGGTGACCACGTTCCAGTCCCAGATGCCGTCCTGGGCCGCCTCCAGGGCCAGGGTCATGCGTTCCTCGCTGAGGCGCAAGGCCTCGGTGCGTTCTTCCACCAGGCGCCGCAGAGCACTGGTCCACACGATGACCACCACCCACCCCAGGAACACCAGCCAGCCCACCAGCGCGTAGGTCCGCCAGTTGGCCCAGAGGGACGGGGCCGCCTGGGCCAGGTGAAGCCAGCGGTTGCGGATGGCTTTGGCCTCGTCGGCCGTGACGGTGCTGAGTCCCTTGGCCAGAATATCGCCCAGAATGGGCCAGTCGTTGCGGCTGCCGATGGTGAAGGTCCAGGTGAAGTCGGGGACCTCACCCGAAACCTGAAGATTGGTCAGCCCCAGGCTCTCGATGGTGTACGAGGCCACGGCCAGGTCCACGATCATGGCGTCGGCGCGCCCCATGGACACCGCCTGCAAACCGGCCGCGGAATCCTTCACCAGCAGGAGGTCCAGATTGGCCGGGTGGGCCGCCGCATACTCATGGGTGGCGTAGCTTTCCACCACAGCCACCTTCATGCCCTTCAGCTTGTCCACCGTCAGGGTGCGGTCCACCTGGTCGCGGGTGATGATCAGGTTGGGAAGGGTGATGTAAGGATCGGTGAACTGAAAATACCGCGCGCGTCCGGCGGTGGGCTGAATGTCGGGAATAACGTCAATGGCCCGGTCGCGCGCCTTCTGCAGCATGGTGTCCCAGTCGCCATGCATGCTGATGTCGAAGGTGAAACCCAGCCGCTCTTCGATCAGCCGCACGTAATCCATGGCCACCCCCTGGAACTGTCCGTCCTCGTCGCGGAAACAGATCGGGGGATAGTCGCGGTCGGCGGCCAGGCGAATATTGCCGTCATGGGCCGTGAGCCAGGCGCGTTCCTCGGGGGTCAGGATGTCCGGAGCAGGCGGGCCCTGGGTTTGGGGATCCTGGGCCGCGGTGGGCAGAGACGCCCCCATGACGGCGGCCAGTATGGCCATCAGGGCAAGGAGGTTCAGGTGTTTTGCTGCCCTGGGCGACAAAGGCAATCCTTGGGTCTGGTGACGGGGTTTATCGGGGCGCGGCTGTGTCGATGGCGCGGATGATCCGGGCTTGCTCTTCCTCCGAATATTCGGTGCCATAAAAGCGCAGGAAAATCCGTGCTCTCATGGACAGGTTTCGCGGGTTCGGCTCAGCCTCAAGGCCCGCCTGGGCCAGAGCCTTCGCCTGGTCAAACATACGGAAGCATCGCAGCATTCTCTCCTCGGGAGATAGCTCCATGATCATCCGGTTGTACCGGGCTTCCACCTCGGGTGGGGTGTCCAGGCTCATGACTTGATTTGCTCCCATTGCTGGGCGACCCCGATGCAGATCCTCCGGGGACACCACAAACACATCTCGCCCGGCAAGAGCCCTGACCTGGCGGCGGGAAAACTCGAGCTTCCGGTACTCGGAGTTCCGTCGCACAATGATGTCGGCCTTGGCGATCAACTGATTGTGGATGATGTTGAACACTCCGCCACGAGCCTGCGCATCCCGAACCGCCTCCAGGCTGATATAACAATCCTCGCCAAAGAGGGCGACCCAATCTGCGGGTCTGGTCTGGTCGCACTCCACCACCAGGTCCACATCCATGGTCATACGGGGAGCAATGTAGGTGGACATCGCCACCGACCCTGTCAGCATATAGGGAATTCCGGCCGACTCCAGCCGGTCAATCAAGAACAGGGTCATCTCAAGTTGCTCAGACATCCGGTATCCCGCCGTTCAGGCCGCCTCGTTGAGGCCGGATGATACCACCAACCCGCCCCCACCGTCAAAGACCGTAAAAGGCCGCCACCTTCTGCAATCGTTCACGCAGCTGATCCACCAAGTCGCTGGGCTCCAGCAACCTGGCCTCCTCGCCGAAGCTCAAAATCCAGTTGATCACCTCGGGCTTGCTGGTGGCCGTGAAGGTAAACTCCATGGCGCCCCCCCGCTTGCGGGTGATCTTCTGGTCGGGGCTCAGCCGGCGTTCGGCCATGTAGCCGGCCGCCCAGCCGCGCAGCTCGGCCTTCACCTTGAAGCGCTGCCCCTTGATCACTCCAAAGTGCTGGTTGAACACCTTCTCGAAATCGTAGTCCGCGGGCATCTTGAAGGGGGTGTCGGTCAGCTGGGCCGACCGGACACGGTGCAAAGCCAGCAGCGGATCGTAGGGCGCAGGCTTGAACAGCTCGCCGGGCATCTTGGCGTACCGCGCGTGCACGTAAATGCTCTCACGGTGCGAGAAAACCTTGAGCGGCTTGATGCGCGACCGCTTGGCCTTCTTGTCGCCGATTTTCTGGTAGGTGATTTCGCACACCAGCCCCTTCTCGATGGCCTCGAGCAGGGTGTGCCAGTGCTTCTGGTGCGGCGTGTAGTCGATGGCGCCCGGGCGGTATATGCCGAAGGGCGCATCGGGCTTGCCCTGTCCTGCGCCCCAGCCGGTGTCCGCCCCACCCCCACCTTCGAGCAGCTGGCGGCTCTTGTGGATGGCGCTCATGGCCACGTCGAACTGATCGCGCCCCAGCAGATGCCCGGTGAAGGCGCGGCACATGATCAGGACTTCCATTTCCTCGTCGGTGAGCGCCATGCGCGCCTTGCCCAGGTTCGACTTGCGCATGCGGAAGTAGCGGCGTCCCCGGCGCAGCTCGCTGTCGATCAGGATCCAGTGCTGCTGTTCCAGCTCATTGATCAGGCTCAGCACCGTCTGCTTGCTGCAGCCCAGCTGGGTAGCCAGGTCGGTGAGCGAGTACTCGCGCCCCGAGAAGAACAGCCTGGCGAACAGGGAAATGAGATTCATGCCGCGAGTGCGGTCGGGTGTCATTCGGTCTTGCATGGGTGGCCCCCGTTGCTGGGCTCCGCCGGGCGAGGCAAAGTGGGACGGGGCAAGATGGTTATGCGTAATTGACAATGGCGAAATGATCTATGCGGGAGCGGCTCCTTCCAGGGCATCGCCGGGTGCAAGCCAGGCCAGGGCCTGGTTCCGTTCGCGAAACAGCCGGTAGGTTCCAGT
>JAZBOO010000312.1:0-9272 GCA_036351155.1 Candidatus Krumholzibacteriia bacterium
CCCGCGGGGCGTCGAAGGGCAGGGTGACCGGGGGCTGGGCCGGCGAACGCACCACCGCGGGCAAGGTGGCTTTCAAGCTGCCTCGGCTGGGAATCAGTTCCTCCGGCAGCAGACCGGTGTCCAGAGCCACCTGGCGGGCCCGGTCCCGGACCCGGAAATCAGGCACGTCGAACGATTCCCGCAAGATCACCTGAAAGAGGGACTGCAGGTGGCCCTCGGGCCGGTCCAGCTCCTCGATGCGCGCCCCCAGCTTGCCCACCGAAGCGAGCACAGCCAGCTGCAGGTCGGCTTTTTCCGGTCCGGAGGCGGCGTCCCATAGCTCGGCCAGGGCAATCAGGGAGAGCCGGTGGGGAAAGTCGCCCAGCAGCTCGGCCGAGGTCGCGGCCACCACGAAATCCTCGTGGGCGGCCCCGGCGGTCAGCAGGTCACGGATGCGGGAGGTGGAGACGGATTCCGGTCGATCGGCCACCGCCCTGGCCAGGCCGCTCAAGGCGGCGGTTCTGACGGGGACCGAGGTGTCCGCTTCGGGGTGACACAGGTGCCCCAGGACGTCCAGAGGGCGGGGATGTACCCGGCTGATGGCATCGACCAGCGCCACCTGGGACTGCATTCCTTTTTCCCGATCGAGCAAGGTGACCAGGACGGGCGCGGCTCCGGCACCCCGTAATCGGGCCCAGGCCGCGATGGCGGCCGCCCGGACTGCGGGGGTTTCATGGGCCAGGTGACTGCGGGCAGCCCGAGCCAGCCGGATCCGCCACACGGGCAAAAGGCTCTCCTGGTCGGCCGCCTCCCGGGGCAGGGGTGAATCTTGGACCACGGCCGCCGCCGCCACCAGGGCCGTTTCCGCCACATGGGGATGGGCATCTCCGGCGCCGGTGATCAAGCTGGTGACCAGGAAGTCGCGGGTTTTTCGGACTTCGGGATCATCGGGATCGTCGGCCAGCTGAAAATTGTGCTTCGCCAGACTGCCGATCGCCCGCAGCAAGGCGATGTCCACTCTCTGGCGGTGACGATCGGCAAAGGGTCCGTGAATCTGCCCACCCGCCACCACGGCGGCCAGGGCCAGGGGATCGTCCAGGCGGCTCAGGGCTCGGTAGGCGTGGACCCGGACCTGGGGATGCGAGGAGCGGGCCAGCGGGGCCACGGCGGGCAACAGGTCCCGGGTCATGGCCCGCTCGCTGCACCGCAGCACTCTCCACAGGATGTCCGTCTCGGCCCGGTTCAGGCCGGCGGCCAGGGCCTGATGCAGGGCGGTGGAATCGATGGTGGCCGTCAGGTTGCGCAGACCGTCCCAGGCGGCGATGGCTTCTTCCTTGTCGCGCGCCGCCGAGGCAGCCAGCAGGGCCTGCCCCTCGTGGGACAGGTGGGCCAGTCCTCGCAACGCCGCCACCCGGGTGGCGGCATGGGGGTCATGGGCGGTTTTTTCCAGGGCCTCGACGGCGGCGGTATCGCCCAGCAATCCCAGGCTGAATGCGGCCTGGCGCACCACGGTGGCGCTGGGGTCTTCCAGATTTTCCAAAAGCACGGGCAGAACATCGCTGCGGCCGATCAACCCGGCGGTCCGGCTGGCCGCCAGTCTGAGGTGGGCGTCGGGATGCCGGAGCATGAGGGTCAAGGAGTCCTGGGGGGCCAGGCGGCGGTCTTCCCAGCGGGCCAGGGCGGCGAACCCCGTGTCTCGGTCACTCTGATCGGGAAGGCACCCCGTCCCCAGCAAAAACATGGCGGCCAGAAGGCCCAGGATTACCTTTCGGCGGACAGCACAACCAGTCAACATGGACCCATCCTTGGCACGAAGTGAGGGGGAAACACTCCCGGGAAGCTTAGCATGGGCTTGGGCCTGGCGGTAGTGCTGTGTTGACCCCATCATTGCAGAAACCCGTTGGCCGAAACCACTGAAGTTGTTGCCATGGCACCCCATCAGCGAATAAAGTCGGGATTTGCAGGGCCTCATGTATCTACGGATACACTACGGCCCTGCAAATCCCGACTTTTTCCACTGCTGGCGCACCCTGACAGCTTTCGCCTCAACGGGTTTCTGCAAAGATGGGGTTACATGCGGGCCAACTTGAAATGAGGTTTTTCATGCGAACAGCTGTCCTGGGCGCCAGTGGACTGGTGGGGCGCACCATCGTCAAATTGCTGGATCAGGCCCCCTGGGTGGACACTCCTCCGGTCTTGCTGGTGTCGGCCCGATCGGCCGGCACCTCTTTGCCGTTCCGGGGTGAGACCCTGATCTGCCGGGAGACGACCGCCCAGTCCTGGGACGGGTGCCAGGTGGCCCTGTTCAGTGCCGGCGGCCAGACCAGCCGTCAGTGGGGGCCTGTGGCCGCGGGCGCGGGCTGTCTGGTGGTGGACAATTCCTCGGCGTTCAGAATGGAGGCCGGGGTGCCGCTGGTGGTCCCCGAGATCAACGGCCACCATGTATTGCCGGTGAACTCCGGTGGATCCATCATCGCCAATCCCAACTGCTCCACCATCCAGATCGCCATGGCCCTGGCCCCGCTGGACCGCATCGCCACCATCAAGGAAGTTCAAGTCACCACCCTGCAGGCGGTTTCCGGCGCGGGGCAAAAGGCGGTGGCTGAACTGCGGCGTCAGCAGGAGGCCACCTCCGAAATCACCCCGGGTGATGTGTTTCCCCGGACCATCGCGGGCAATGCCATTCCGGCCATCGGCCCCGCCCTGCCCGATGGATCCTTCGAGGAAGAGGCAAAGGTGGAACGGGAGCTGAGGAAGATCCTGGACCGCGGACCGGATCTGGCCGTGACCTGCACCGCCACCCGGGTCCCGGTGGTGAACGGGCACAGCGCCGCGGTGCGGGTGGTTTGCGATCGTCCCGTGAATTGTGCGGAAGTTTACGCGGCCATGTCCGCCTTTCCCGGGCTGGTGGTCTCCGATGATCCCCATGCCTACGCCACGGCTCTGGAAGTGAGCGGGGACACCCTCGTGCATGTGGGCCGCCTGCGCCCCGATCCCCACAATTCTCACGCGCTGCTGATGTGGGTGGTGGCCGACAACCTCCTGAAGGGGGCGGCCTGGAATGCCGTGCAGATCGCGGCCCTGGCCGCGACAGGATCCCGGCCGTGATTCCCGCTCCGGGCCTGTCTCCGGCCACCGTGCGCCGGCCCCTGTGGCCTGGGCTGCACCCTGCTCTGCGGATGGGTGTCCTGGTCCTGGGCCTGACCACGACGGTGTTGCTTCCGTTTCCGATCCTGGCGATCTGGGGGGGTGGACTGTCCCTGGCCTTGTGGCGCACCGGATTGAGTCCCCGGGTCCAGCTGTCTTCGCTCCGCCCCTGGTGGCCCATGATCCTTTTGATCCTGGTGATCCATCTGCTGACCACCCTGGAGGCCGCACCTCTGGGCCGGCCCAGCTGGCCCGGCCTGCTGGCAGGGCTTCAGGCCCTGCTCCGGGTAGGGTGCACCATCGGCTGGCTGGTGGTCTATTCTCGCAGCACGGCCCAGGATGATCTGGTGGCCGGGGTCCGCTGGTGGCTGCATCCTCTGGGACGTCTGGGGTTGCCGGTGGCCGACCTGGGCCTCTCTCTGGCCGTGGCCATGGGCACCGTGCCGGTGGTCGTGGGTGAGGGACGCCGCATCTCGGCGAGCTTGCGCTTGCGGCGGAGCGGACCGTCCGGTCAAGGTCAGCGGAAGCCCCGGCGCGACCTCCGGGGGGCGCTGGAGACTCTCGAGGACCGGGCACGGGTCATCGTCCCCTTGCTCGAGGCCATGAGCCGGCGGGCCGAAACCCTGAGCCTGTCCCTGCGCTCGCGCCGGCCGGGCAGTCTGGCGGCTGGCCAGCCCGGCCCGGCTGTTCTCGGACTGGTCCTGCTGTTTCTATGGCTGCTGGCTCTGGTGGCGTGGGCCATCTTGCGAGGAGGTGCGGCATGACCCGGCCGGAACCCGGGGCCTTGCGCCTGAGGATCGATTTGGCCTACCGCGGCCGGGATTACCACGGCTGGCAGATCCAGCCGGAACACCGCACGGTCCAGGGCGAACTGCGCCGCCAGTGCAGCCGTCTGCTGGATCGGGAGGCCACGCCCGTGGGGGCGGGGCGCACGGATGCCGGGGTGCACGCGCGCGGGCAGGTGGCCCATCTCGATGTCCGCACCGCCGAGGAGGCCCAGCGCATCATTGGTGCCTTGCCGCGGCTGATGCCCGAAGATATCCAGATTCTGGAGATCAGCCAGGTGTCGCCCCACTTCAATGCGCGATTCTCGGCAGAAGCCCGGCGCTACAGCTACCACCTGTTCTTTGGCCGCGACATTTTCCGGGAACATGAATGGCAGGTGTTTTTCCAGCTGGACCGCGGCGCCGTGAATCAGGCGGCCCGTGGCTTTCTGGGCGACCACGACTTCACCAGCTACTGTCGCACCTCCAGCCTGAAGGACGATGGAAACCGCTGCCAGGTCGATCTTTGCACCTTTGAATGGAACGAGCGATCGGCTATCTTCCACGTACGGGCAAACCGGTTCCTGCATCACATGGTCCGCATCATGGTGGGAACCCTGGTCGAGGTGGGGCAGGGGAGCCGTCCGGTCGATTGTGTCCCCGAAATCCTTGCCGCCAGGGACCGTAGCCGCTCCGGCCGTATGGCGCCGGCCCAGGGGCTGTTCCTGGAAGAAGTCTATTACCCCGAAAAAATAGAGGAACCCTGCTGGCGGGATTCCGTTTTACCCGACTCCGGTGACCAAGGAGAAGAATCATGAAGTTTTTCATCGACACGGCAAATCTGGACGAGATCAAGGAAATCAAGGCCATGGGCATGTGCGACGGGGTGACCACCAACCCCAGTCTGATGGCCAAGGCCGGTCGGACCGACACCGATGCCTTGCTGAAGGAGATCTGCGACGTGGTGCAGGGCCCGGTCAGCGGCGAAGTGACCGCCCTGGATGCCGAGGGCATGATCGCCGAGGGCAAGCGCCTGGCGGCCCTGAGCGACCACATTGTCGTCAAGGTGCCCACCACCTACGAGGGACTGAAGGCCATTGCGGCCCTGGCCGACGAGGGCATCCGGGTCAACGCCACCCTGGTGTTCAGCGCCAGCCAGGCCCTGCTGGTGGCCAAGGCCGGTGCGGCCTACGTGTCGCCCTTCGTCGGGCGCCTGGACGATGTCAGCGAGGACGGCATGCAGCTGATCAGTGACATCGTCGACATCTACAACAATTTCGACTTCGACACCGAGATCATCGTCGCCTCGGTGCGCCATCCCCTGCACGTGGTCGACTCGGCCCTGCTGGGCGCCGACATCGCCACCATCCCGGCCGCGGTCATCAAGAAGCTGGTGGCCCATCCCCTGACCGACAAGGGGCTGGCGGGCTTCATGGCCGACTGGGAAAAACTGCAGGGCGGGAAATAGTTGCGTCGATCCTGGATAGGCATTGCGGCGGGTTTGTTGCTGGGCGCGGTGGCGGGAGGTCTTCTGCTGGGTGTTCAGCAATGGGACTGGAGCTGGCCATTCGCGGGGTCGGGTCGGTCGATCAGCGCGGACCAGGGCCCTGATGATACCCTGGATACTCCCCCGGACAGCGCGGATTCCTCACCGGCAGATGTGACCGAGGTTCCTGCGGAGAATCCCCCCCTGGACCCGGGAGTCGAGCGCCAGAGCGCCATCGTCCTGGCCACCAGGCAGGTGGCTCCGGCGGTGGTCAGCATCAATGTGTTGCAGGCCCAGTCCGTGCGCAGCCCCAGCATGGAGCTCATGGAGCGACTGGGCCTGATTCCTCAGCGCGAGTACTACCGTGAGGTGGCCAACATCGGGTCGGGAGTCATCCTGTCGGCCGATGGGTACATCCTGACCAACAGCCACGTGGTGGCCGGCGCGGTGCAGGTGATCGTCACCCTGTCCGATGGTCGGCAGTACCAGGCCCGCATGGTGGATCTGGTCGAGCGCTACGACCTGGCGGTTCTGCAGATCCAGGGCGACAACTTGCCGGTGGCCCGACTGGGCACCGATGACACCCTGCAGATCGGCGAATGGGCCATCGCCATCGGATCGCCCTACGGGTACCTGCTGGCCGATACCCAGCCCACGGTCACCGTGGGGGTGATCAGCGCTCTGAACCGGGACATCAAGCGGTCCAGCGGCGAGCGGGAATACCTGGGCATGATCCAGACCGACGCGGCCATCAACCCCGGCAACAGCGGCGGTCCGCTGGTCAACACGCGGGGCGAGGTGGTGGGGATCAACACCTTCATCTTCTCCGACACCGGGGGCAGCGTGGGGATCGGTTTTGCCGTGCCCGCCTCGCGGGTCCACACTGTGCTGGACGAGATCCGGCAGTTCGGTCGCTACCGGGAATTCAGCCTGGGCTTCGATCTCCAGAAACTATCGCCGGGCATGATCCAGTACCTGCAGCTGGAGGACCCGGTGGGCTTTCTGGTGGTGTCGGTGCGCCCGGATTCCCCTGCCTGGAAGGCCAATCTTCGGCCTCGGGACATCATCCGCGAGGTCGAGGGTTACCGCCTGGATTCCGCCGACATCCTTTACCGCCTTGTGTATGAAGCCAGTGTTGACGACCGTTTGAACTTCGTGGCCGAACGGGATGGGGAACGCTGGTCGGGCGAAATCGTCATCGAGGAACTGCAATAGCATCTCTCAGGAGGACGGGGACGTGGCTGAATACACTCCGCAACATGTGCTGGTGACCGGTGGAGCCGGTTTCATGGGGATCAACCTGATTCGCTACTTGCTGGACAAGGTGGACCATGATCTGAAGATCCGCTCCCTGGACTACGCGCCGTTCGACTACGCCGACTGCAAGGACCGGATCGAGATCGTCACCGGCGATATCCGCGACCCGAAGGCCGTGGAACAGGCCCTCGAGGGTGTGGACCTGGTGATCCACTGCGCCATGGCCCTGCCCCTGTACAGCCGTGCCGATATCCTGTCCACGGGTATCCAGGGCACCCGCCTGCTGCTGGAAAAAAGCCGCGACATGGGCGTGAAGCGTTTCGTGCACGTCTCGTCCACCGCGGTCTACGGCATTCCGGATCATCATCCCCTGCTGGAAGATGACACACTGGACGGCGTGGGGCCCTACGGCGAGGCCAAGGTGCAGGCCGAGGAGGTGTGCCTGGAGTTCCGCCAACAGGGCATGGTGGTGCCCATCATCCGGCCCAAGAGCTTCATCGGCCCCGAACGGCTGGGTGTGTTCGCGCTCCTCTATGACTGGGCCCAGGACGGCCGCGGCTTCCCCATGATCGGCAGCGGGGACAACCGCTACCAGCTGCTGGATGTGGAGGATCTGAGTCAGGCCTGCTGGCTTTGCAGTACCTTGTCTGATGAGAAGGTGAACGACACCTTCAACATCGGTGCGGGGCAGTACACCACCATGAAGCAGGACTGGCAGGCGGTGCTGGACCACGCCGGGCATGGCAAGAAGGTCAAGGGATTCCCGGCCGCCCCGGTGATCTGGGGACTGCGCATCCTGGACAAGCTGGGCCTGTCGCCTCTGTACAAGTGGGTTTACGAGACCGCCGCCACCGACAGCTTCGTGTCCATCGAAAAGGCTCAGAACGTGCTGGGCTACGCCCCGCAGCATTCGAACCAGGACGCCCTGGTGCGCAACTTCGAATGGTATCTGGCCAACCAGGATTCGTTTGCCGACCAGTCCGGGGTGAGCCACCGCGTGCCCTGGAAGCAGGGCGCCCTGGGCCTGGTGAAAAAGTTCTTCTAGTTGATTGGTTTTTCCAGTGAAAGAGGCCGCATCGTGATCGCCGTGACCGGAGCTGCAGGATTCATCGGCAGCAACATCGTGCATCAGCTGAACCTCCAGGGTCGCACCGACCTGGTGGTGGTGGATGTCCATCCCACCGATGAGGGCAATCCCAACCTGGCCCCGCTACAGTATGACCGCTACCTGGAGAAGGATGCGTTCCGCGACTGGCTGGCCCGGGAAGGGGGGCAAATCGAGGTCCTGTATCACATGGGAGCCTGCAGCAGCACCACCGAGACCGATGCCGCCTACCTGGACAGCAACAACTTCGGCTACACCCGTGATCTGTGCCGGCTTTGCCTCGACCAGGGCATCCGATTCATCAACGCCAGCAGCGCGGCCACCTATGGCGATGGGGAGCTGGGGTATCGTGACGACCACGAGGGCCTGGACCAGCTCAAACCCCTGAACCTTTACGCCAAGTCCAAGCAGGATTTCGACCTCTGGGCCCGTGATGAGGGTGTGCTGGACCAGATCGTCTGCCTGAAGTACTTCAACGTCTACGGACCCAACGAGTGGCACAAGGGCGACATGCGCTCCATGGTCTGCAAGGGTTTCGAGCAGATCCGGGACACCGGCGGCGTGAAGCTTTTCGCCTCGGACCGGCCCGAGTATCCCGATGGGGGGCAGCAGCGCGATTTCGTCTACGTGAAGGACGCCGTGGACATGACCCTGTGGTTTGCCGATCACCCCGAAGTGGGAGGCATCTTCAACGTGGGCACCGGCGAGGCCAATGACTGGAACCGCCTGATCACGGCCATTTTCCGGGCGCAGGATCTGGAACCTCAGATTACCTACGTGCCCATGCCCGACCACCTGAAGGGCAAGTACCAGTACCATACCCGGGCCGAGATGGACAAGCTCCAGGCCGCCGGTTACACTCGTCCGCTGACCCGGCTGGAGGACGCCGTGAAGGATTACGTCTTGAATCACCTGCGGGACCATCGGCACCTGGATCCTCGCCAGCTGGGCCAATGAGAACCCCACCCGGCGGCCTGCCGAGCCCCCTTTTTCCGGTGCCCGATGCGGTGTTCCAGAAGGGACTGACCGAGCTGGAACCCATCCTGCGCCGGGTGTTTCCGCTGAAGGCCAAGCATCGGGCCCAGCTGCCCGGTGGGGTGCGCCGCCTGTCGGCATTCCTGACCGTGGAGCGGGAAAATCTGCCGCCCGACTACATGACCCGCCCCGAGTATCTGGCGGCCTACCTGAACTACTTTCTGCCCTGGAATATCTATCGGCAAGGCCGCCTGCTGCAGGGGCTAGGGCTGGATCTGCCAGAGAATGCGCGCATCCTGGATCTGGGCGCCGGCCCCCTCACTTTTCTGCAGGCCCTGTGGATGGCCTGCCCCCAGCTGCGTGCCCGCAAGCTGACCTACGAGGGGGTGGACCGTGCCGAGTCGGTGCTCAAGGCCGGCCGTCACCTCTTCGAGGAGATGACCACAGGGGCCAACTCGTCGTGGGACATCGTCACCTCCCGTCAGCTTTCGGATCGGAATCGACCCCGGGCCGATCTTCTGGTGGCCGCCAACTTCATCAATGAATTGCAAGATCCCGG
>JAZBOO010000313.1:0-3358 GCA_036351155.1 Candidatus Krumholzibacteriia bacterium
CAGAGTACTATGATCGGGCCGTGGAAACGCCGGCGATTGGAAGGAACACGAAGCATGAACTGAAGTATGCGTACTGATTAAAAAGTCCCCCATGGCGGAGCGCGCCATGGGGGAGCAGCCAGAAACAATTTCCGAGGCACACTAAAACAATTTCCGAGGCACCGATTATTTGAGGAGCGTCATTCTGCCCGACTCCACCACACCATCGGCCCCGATCAACCGGACAAAATAAGCCCCACTCCCCACCAGACGCCCCGCCTGATCCCGACCGGTCCAGGTGGCGCTATGCCGCCCTGCTTCCAGACTCTGGCTCACCAGGGTCTTGACCAGACGACCCGTCAGGTCGAACACGTCCAGCCGCGTCGGGCCACTCTGGGCCAGCGCAAAATCGATGGTGGTCGAAGGGTTGAAGGGGTTGGGGTGGGCCTGACCCAGGGTCGTCACGCGCACCGGAACCAACTCGTCACCCACGGCACTGACCGGGTTCTCACCCTGGTTGACCGTCAGGTGCATGTTGGCCGAGAACGGCCCGATGCTCTGCACGGTGCCGTCCGGCCAGGTGATCTCGATCTGGTCCACCTGGGTTTCACTGCCCAGGCCGAAGTGGATGCGCCCGGAGCTCATGCTCTGGAAGCCGGCCTGACCGGTAACCACCCGCAGCTGCTCTACCCCGCCGGCGCTGAGGGTCAAGTGGGTTCCCACGGGATCGGTCCGCGGGGCCGCCGGGTTCAGCTTCAGATCGAACCAGTTGTTCACCTGGGCCAGCTCGTTCTTCAACAGAACGTTGGAAGCCCCATCCCGGGTGATGAAGAGGTCCACCGCGCCGTCGGCGTCGAAGTCGCCGGTGGCCAGAGCCTGGCCGGGGCCGTCGGCTTCGGGTTCACCCACCGGGGCCCTGGTGAAGGTCAGGTTCCCCTCGTTGAGCAACAGGAGGTCAGCCTGGCCGTGCCGGACCACATAGATGTCCAGATCCATGTCGTTGTCCAGGTCGACCATCTCCACGCTGCGGGCGTGACCGAGGTCGCTGACCAGGGCTCCGGTCACCAAACTGTACTGGAAGTCACCCGTGCAACGGTACAGGCGGTCCGCCATGCCGTCGTTGGCCAGGAAGAGGTCCAGGTCGCCGTCATTGTCCAGGTCGCCCCAGGCGGCATCGGTCCCGTTGGTGATGTCATCGAGGCCGGAGCTGTTGCTGATATTATCGAATCCGATGGGTGTGTTCTCGAGCATGACGTTGGTGGCAAAGCTGTTGACCAGATAGAGGTCGAGGCGACCATCGAGGTTCGCATCGGTCCAGCTGGCGGTGTTGCAATTCCCTGTATAGGCGGTGACATCGGTACGGGGGGTGAAGATGTAGAAACCTCCACCGAGGTCGCCGTTGTTGTTCAGCAGAGAGCTGGTACCGCCGCGATTGGTCACGTACAGATCCAGGTTGCCGTCCAGGTTGAAGTCGATCCAGGAGGCTCCGTTGCCGTTGCCGGCATCGTTGGCGCCAAAGGAGGTGGCGGGAGTGAAACCACCGGCGCCATCGCCATTCAACAGGATGTTTTCTTCGCCGAATCGGGCCAGGTACACGTCCTGGAACCCGTCACCGTTGTAGTCGGTCCAGGCGGCGGCACGGCCCGCGCCACTGTCGGCGATCAGACCGGAGGCCACATCGGTGAAGCCGCCCATTCCATCGTTCTGGAGCAGCTGGTCAGGGGCACCTTCGACGATCACGTGGATGTCCAGGTCGCCATCGTTGTCGAAATCGACCAGCGAGGAGCCACGGGACTGAGCCACCTGACCCAGAGGCCCGGCCGTCACGGTGGCGAAGGGACCGTTGGTGTACTGGCCCACGAAGGTGATGGTACCGTCTTCGAGCACGGTCTGACTGGTGCCGGAGCTGGCCGGAGTGGTCCACAGCGGCACATCCAGCCAGGTCAAGGTGTACTCGCCGGCATAGAAGACATTCAGAACCTTGTCGCCTTCACCCAGGGTGTCCAGTCCTTCGGGGCCCTGGAGGCGCCAGGGCGCCAGCACGCCGTCGGGCTCGCAGTCGATGGCCACGACAGCTGCGTAATCAGCGACCGCCACGGTGGCCTGCAGGATTTCCTTGCTGGACTGGCTCTGGGCCAGGGCTACCAGGCGCAGGTCATCATTGATCCACTCGGGATCGACCGTGAACACCCGCTGAACCAGGACGCTTTCACCGGGGGTGGTGATGGTTAATGGCTCGCTGTCCAGCATGTCGACCACCAGGTTGCTCTGGCCATGGACCCCTTCTCGGGCCACGAAAAAGTGCACCTGGTTGTTGCTGGTGGTGACGGCCTGGTCCACGGCCACGCTGACGGTCATGGTGATTTCGTTGCCCACGATGACGTAGTTGGCGTCCATGACCAGGGGACTGGCGATGGACTGGCGTGAAACAACCCGGGGGTGATAGGTGGCGAACATGGACCCGGAGGTGGCGCCACCCACATGGCTTTCGACACCATCGAACATGGCCGAAGGCGTGCCGGAGAAGCCGTACCAGCTGACACGCTGCAGGCCTTCGGAGAAGCTGTAGGGGGAGCTACCGTAGAAAGTCAGCCCGAGGAAAGAGCTGGGATATTCGTCTTCGAGATCATTGATACCCGCGACCGCGGCTGGGCAAAATGGTCAGTTGTCCGCGGAGTAGAGTTCTCCGACCACCAACCTTTCGGCGGCGAAAACTACGCCGGACTGACCCAGCAACCCGAGTGAGAAAACAAAAAGAAGCAGGCCGGCCAGCAGATGGCCCGACCTGACAAAAGCGCGCCTGGAAGCGAAGTCCATGGACGTTCTCCTTGTCATTTGGTGGAGTATGGTTTTCTAACGTTTAATTATACTACAAAATGAACAAAAAAGCCGCCCAAAACGGTCAGGCAGTGACCAGGAGGTCGGCAACGTGCAACTCCTCGGCAAACTGCAGCAAATCGGCCTCGGCCACGGCTCGCTCCACGGCGAATTCATCCAGAATGATATCCAGAATCATGGCCAGATCCTTGGCGCCGTCAATCTGCTGCCAGATGAAGGTGCCGATTTCGTCCAGAGAGTGGGTGGTGTCACCCTGGGCGGCCATGATGACCAGGCCTTCACCCACCTCACGCACGGGGCAATCGGGGTTATGGGCCAGAACGGATGAAAGGGAAATCATGAGGGTTCCTCTCCTGGGTCGGCCGTAGCCGGGTCAGTCAAATCGAGCGAGAATTTTCGGGCAATCACGGACCAGAAACCCGGATCGGGCAATAGATCCAGGCGGGCGAAGTGCGTGCCGGCCACGATGCGGGCGGCGGCCTCCACCATGTCCGGAACCGTCTGGGGTCCGGGCACCTGGTCCAGTCCCACCAGGGGGACG
>JAZBOO010000314.1:0-47482 GCA_036351155.1 Candidatus Krumholzibacteriia bacterium
ACCCGACGGCCGTGACCTGGGGGGATTATCTGACCGCCGCCCATCCCGACATCCATTCCATCATCATCGTTCACGAACTGGCCCACCAGTGGTTCGGAAACCTGATCACCCCCGAGGACTGGACGCACATCTGGCTGAACGAGGGACTGGCCACCTATGTGGAAGCCCTGTGGGTGGAACACCAGGAAGGGCCAGTGGGCCTGAAGAACTTCATGTCCCAGCGCCAGTGGGGACTGGGCTATCTGGAAGATCCTCTGTTGCGCCGTCCAGACGTCGACGATCCGCTCTACTATTTTCCGGTCTCGGTCTACCACAAGGGCGGGTGGGTGATGCACATGCTGCGCCGGTTGCTGGGTGATGACGATTTCTTTGAAGGGCTCTCGGTCTATGTCCACGACCCGGACCTGCGCTGGAAAACCGCCCATACCGACGACCTCATCAACGCATTCGAGGCCGCATCCAATCGGGACCTCGACACTTTCTTCCATCAGTGGCTGGAGTGGTCGACCTATCCCATTTATGCCTATACCTACCAGCAGGAATGGGAAGGTGGTCAGAACCATGTGAGCGTACGCCTGCGCCAGGTCCAGGATCCGGACCCGACTTACGGCAGGCAACCTTTCGAGGTCCCCGTCGACCTCCGCTTCTACAGTGGGGGCCAGGACACCACGTTCACCGTCTGGAACAACGCGCTCGACCAGACCTTCGACTTCGTGCTGGACCAGGGAGTTGGCTCGCTCGGCATTGATCCGGATCAGTGGCTGTTGAACGAGGCCAGCAACGTCAGCGCCGTACCCGGTGATGATTCTCACGATGGTCCCTCTTGGCATGTGCCCCAGCCTGTGCGCCTGCTGGCGGCCGCGCCCAATCCCTTCAATCCGCGCGGCTATCTTCGCTGGGAATCCGACCTGGTCACGGCTGACCGCGTGGAAATCTTCGATCTGCAGGGGCGACGCCACCGCGTGGAGAATCTGCCGTCCCGAGCACCAGGCGGGCGTGAATTCATGTGGGACGGCACCGACCAGGCCGGACGCGCACTACCCTCGGGGATCTACCTTTATCGCCTCACCTGCCAGTCGGCTTCCGGGGCCGCCGCGGGTTCCCCTGCGCGATGGCAACTTGGTGGAAAAATCACGCTCGTGCGGTAGGGTGGTCTTGACCGTCTCAAGGACCCCGCCTCTGCTTCGCCGTGGATCAGGGTAGATTTTCCAACGGGTTGGAAAGTCTCAGACCTCAAGTTTCCGCCTTGGAAAACGGTAAATAATTGTGATGCAGTCCACTAAGAACCGAGCAGCCACGGCAGGTGCACCCAATAGACCATAATTCAACCTGGCCCAAATGAAAACCGTTGTGCAAGTAGCGGTCAAGATGCTAAGGTCTGGGTGGGGGAAAGATTTCAAGGATGAGCACAAAGGAGACCCTTTTGGCCTCAAGCAGGATGCTTTGCTTGGGGTTTTTGTTTGTCCATGAATTTTTTTGAAATTTATCTGAAGGGACGAGGGCAATTTTCTCGCACTGTAATCGGGGGCACTATTTATCTGGAATTTACCTGGAATCTGATGGGATTCAGTTCAGCAAAAATTGGGGGGACAGATTTCAAGGGGGTTGATAGTGAAACTTCTAGCAATGCTTTTTCTTGGTGCCGTATTGCTTCCTTCCATGGTGGTGGCGCAGGATTGTGTCGATTACAGTGATTTTTGGAGATTGTCTGACCAGATTCAGGTGTCCAATCCTCTAGATATTCCCTACGGACCCTTTGCCAACCACATTCTCACTCATGAAGGCTATGTTTATGTTTCCTGCAAGTATCTCGAAAATATGGGATCCACCTTCCACATTTTCGATGTTTCCGATCCGGAAAATTTGGTGGAAATGGGTGTCGCCTTGAGCCTCGGTTTGTCTGAAATGCACTTTTTGGACCCATTTGTACTTTCCGGTGGGAATGTCATTGACGTTTCTGATCCATCGGCCCCAGAGGTGGTGGCCTATTCGGAAACCTTCTTCGGGATAAAAACAATTGAGGGCAACCTTGGCTTTGCTACCGGGTTAGATTTCGGACTTCAGGTCATCGACCTTTCAGACCCAGCTTCTCCACTGGTTGTAGGTGTGGTGCGGCCGGATGTTTCCACCTGGCAATGCGTGCTGGCCCCGCCGTATGCTCTTGTGACAGTGGTCAATTTCGGACTTTGGGTTGTTGATGTTTCCGATCCAGCAGTGCCCGTCATCATTGGGGAGCTAGCCACCGAAAACAGTCCGCGTGGGCTGGCGGTGTCAGGGGACTTCGCCTATCTCGGGACTAGTAACAACCACTTCCTGGTGGTGGACATTTCTGACCCGACTTTGCCCATGGTGGTCACATCGCTTGACCTGCCTTTTACCGTCTTTTCATTTTCAGCCAACGGAAATTTCTTGTATGGATCATGCGCTGAAGGAGGTCTTCAGGCTTGGGATATTTCCACACCGGAGTCTCCTCAGATTCTTGGCGGTATATTGCCTTCTGCCACAGAGGTCCAAATTGCTGGTGACTTTGGTTATTCCATTTGTGGAGACTCATACATTTCAATTGTGGAAAGGGTTTCCCAACCGGGTCCTCAGATCATAGGCAGTGTGGACACGCCGGGATCTGCCGGGGAAGTGGCAATCTCAGGTAGCCATGCCTACATCGCGGACGGGGAATCTGGTCTTCAAGTGATCGACATCAGCAATCCCGCAAGTCCGCAGATCACCGGCCTTCTGAATACGCTGGGTCGCTTCGTTGGCGTGGCAATCTCAGGCAGTCATGCCTACATCGCGGACTACTATGCCGGTCTGAAGGTGATCGACATCAGTAATCCCGCGAATCCCCAGATCATAGGCAGCATGTACACGCCGAGCTATGCCTTGGACGTGGCGGTCTCAGGCAGCCATGCCTACGTCGCTGTTGACGAGGCCGGCCTGCAAGTGATCGACATCAGCAATCCTGAAAGCCTGCAGATTATAGGCAGTGTGGACACTCCGGGCGTTTCCTTGGACGTGATGATCTCAGGTGGCCGTGCCTACGTCGCGGACGGGCCGAGCGGTCTGCAAGTGATCGATATCAGTAATCCCGAGGACCTGCAGATCATCGGCAGTGTGGACACGCCGGGCGTGGCCCTGGGTTTGACGATCTCAGGCTACCATGCCTACGTCGCCGACTACAGTGACGGTTTGCAAGTAATCGACATCAGTAATCCCGAGGACCTGCAGATCATCGGCATTGTGGATACGCCGGGAGCAGCCAGAAGCGTGACAGTCTCAGGCGACCATGCCTACCTCGCGGACGGGTTGAGCGGTCTGCAAGTGATTGATATCAGCAATCCCGAGAGTCCGCAGATCCTAGGAAGTGTGAAAGTGCCAGATCATGCCCTTGACGTGGCGATTTCATGCGACCAAGCCTTCGTCGCCGACCGCTCTGCCGGCCTGCAGATCCTTCCCCTCCAATGCGATGGTACAGTGGGTGTAGATGACGACTCCCTGGACCCCGAACCCAGCGACATACCCTCGGCAACGGTCAACCTTTCAGTCTACCCCAACCCCTTCAACCCCCGCGCTTCAGTCACCTTCGCCATCGACCATCCTCAAACCGTGGAACTCGGTATCTTCGATATGACCGGCAAGCGCATCTCTGTGCTGGTCTCTCGTTTCTTCGTAGCCGGGACCCACTCTGTAGATTGGGAAGGAAGGGACATGCAAGGCAAGGCTGTGGCTTCAGGAACCTATTTGGTTCGGATGGTCAGTGAAGAGGGGGTGGCAGCAGAAAAGATGATGTTGATCAGGTAATGGAGCCATGGGGTTGGTAGATGAGCCATTTCGACTAGCCTCAGTCTCAGGAAAATTTCTAGGAGCGGCCTGTCTTGGGGGTCTGTTGTCTTGCTTGCGTAATTACAGTTAGGCTTCTCAGGAGGCCAGAATATTCCGGGACGAGGAGTTGGTGTGTTGAATTTCATGTTACTGGGGGGAAATCACACGCCGGAATAACTTGAAAAGCTGGACCATTCAATTGGGGGGATTGATCATGAAAACCTGTGTGGTTCTACAAACGGTAGTCTCCATTCTAATTATCAGCGCCGCCAGCCAAGCTGCAGTTTATGTTGTTGACCCTTCCGGAGGAGGCGATTTCCTCAACTTGGAAGGGGCTATTCCTGTAGTAATTGACGGCGATGTACTTGAGTTTGTTGACGGAATTCACTCGCTGGATTCTAGTACGCAAACTATTTCGGTTGATCTCACGCTTCGTTCGGTTAGTGGTGATTCTGATTTGTGTGAATTGACAAGCGAGTCAACTCTTCTTCTTTGGGCAACCCAGTTCATTCAATTCCAAAATCTGACAATTCATGGGATAGGTCTGTGGCTAATTGATTCCTATTCAATAGACCAGTGCAAATTTTTGGATGCTTCGATAGCTGGGAGGGCCTTGGGTGCCATATCCAGTTGCACATTCACTGGTAGCTTGGCTGATTTCATTTCTGGGCCACACCTCATCACTGGGACCGAGTTCCTTGGTGAGTCTCGGGTGGCTCGCGGTATGTACAGTTCGGGTGAAGAACCTGGGCTAATATTGACGATTACCGAAAGCACATTCAGCGAAAACTCAAGGATCGAAATTGCCCAATCTGGGGGAGAATTGCGGATTAGCGAGACGTCATTTTCCGGAATGTCGGGTCAACCATGTGTTTTTCTTTTGTCATTTATTGCCGACCTTGAGATCGATTCCTGCCTTTTTTCTGACAATGACTGCGGGGATTATGCTGCTGTACAGTCTGGCCCGCTAAGTGAAGTCACAGTAGTCAACAGCACCTTTCGTCATAATCAATCGACGGGGGTTACTGCTGGGATAAACGCTTCAGGTACTTCATATTGTGAAAATGTAGATTTCGTCAACAACAGCGCTATGGAGGGCTCGCACGATGCTTTCGTTTCTCTAGGGGCAGAGTTACACCTTAACTGCTGCGAAATTAATGAGGCGAATATTGGAGGTGAGGGAGTCGTTACAATCACTAACCAGGGGTGTACAGTTCCGACTGAAGTAGAATTCTGGGGCGGCTTGAAGGCAATGTTTAGGTGATGTAGGTGGTCGGGAGTAAGGGGTAGAGCCATTAATGGTCTGTTGTTCAGTGGCCACGAGTAAGCTGGGGCTTGGAGATCTGAAGGCTTTTTACAGGTAGGGGCTTCAGAAGAGGGGAAATAGCTGATCAGGTGATTGCATGCTGGGGTTGGTAGGGGTGGGAATCCGACCAGCCCCATTCTCAGTTTTGTGCCGTTCGTGGAAAAGCTCAATCCTCGGATTTTCGTACCGGCTTCAAAGGCTTTCCAACGGGTTGGAAAGTCTGAAACCTCACATTACCGCCCCTGAACCCTGCATCCTGATGATTCGAGGGCGACCTTCCTTGCATGGCTTCCTCTCACTGCCGCCTTGACAACTAAAAGCATACTAGAATAGTGTGGTTTTATTGCTGACCAACCCATGGGAGGAAATATCATGAATACTCGCCCCCAGATAATGATTTTGGTGTCCGTCATCGCCATCGGCTTGATGCTCGGCACAGGTTGTTCTGACGACGATGAAGACAACCCCACCACACCAAACCTCACCGTTTCCACGGACGCGGCCGCCAACGAAGGCTTGCTGACGACGTTGACGGGCGCCAACTCGGTCACGGCATCGGGCACTTGGACCAACAATACATTCAGTTCCACGGGCAATTTCATGGCAGAGGCATCGTTTGTCCCGGCCACGAACATGGCCACCTTCATTTTTGATATCGACGGCGGTGTTTATGGTGGCGCCGATCCGGCGGCCGAAACCTTCAACGTGGATCTTTCCGATTTCATCGCCAACGGGACAGCTGATATCAATGTGACCTCGGCCACCTACGGGGATGTCTCCATGTCGTTGACTTTCTACACCAACGACACCGGGACTTTTGCCGGCACGGCCATCAACGAGCCATCGGGGAACGTGACCGACGCGATGTTCTCGGGGACTTTCGAGATCGATGGAGGAGCTGTGACTCTGGAGCTTGGCAGTGCCAGTTTCAATTACAACGGAACCCCGGTGACCATGAGCAATAGTTTCTCGCTCACCTTGAACTGATGGAGATAGGGGATCACTACCGGAACCGCCTGTGGGATATTTATGCCCGGGCGGTTTCCCTTGTCAGTGTGGTGAGCATCACGATAGCCGTGGTTGTCGGGGGCTTTGATGTCGTCAGGATCATCAGCCCCTCGACCACGCTCAACTCCGCCCTCCACGAGAAGTACCAGTCCAACGATTCCTACACCGAATACGGCACCTTCAAGAAAACCCTCACCCCCGAGCAGATCACCCATGAACGCACCCTCAACTATGAAAAGCTGCTGCGGATCGAACGCCGCAATGGACGGCAAAGATTGGCCAAGGTGGGCTTGGGGATTTTAGCTGTTGTGGCGATGAACGGTATTCTGATATCCCTGGGTTCGGGTAAAGCAAAATAATCCCTTTGTTTTGTTATGAGAGGGATGATCTTCGTGGAGCGCCCACAATACCCGTTGGCTGAACACCCCACCCCAGGACACGCCATGGAACTGCTGGCTCCGGCTGGAACTCTCGAAAAGATGCGCTGGGCCGCTCGCTACGGCGCGGACGCCGTCTACTTCGGCACCCACTTCGGGTCGCTCCGCAGCTACGCCGGAAACTTCTCCCTGGAGGATGCCGAACAGGGGCTGCGTGAGCTGCACGCCCTGGGGAAGCAGGGTTATGTGACCCTGAACATCTTTCCTTACTCGGAGGAGTTCGACCGCTTGCAAAGCCTGGCCGGTCAGCTCGACGAGGCGGGGGTAGATGCGGTGATCGTGGCCGACCTGGGCGTGTTCATGACCCTGCGGAAGATGGGCCTGAAAGCCCGGCTGCACATCAGCACCCAGGCCCACACCACCAGCTGGCAGACCGTGCTGGCCTATACCGAACTGGGGGCCCATCGGGTGAACCTGGCACGCGAGTTGACCCTGCAGCAGGTCCAGGAAATCCAGCAGGCTCTGGCCGGTCGCATCGAAACCGAGGTTTTCATCCACGGCGCGGTGTGTTTCTCTCACTCGGGACGCTGTGCCATCAGCGATTACCTGACGGGTAAAGGCGGCAACCGGGGCGAATGCAAGCAGCCCTGCCGCTGGAAGTACACCCTGGTGGAAGAGAAGCGTCCCGGTCAGTACCTGGACTACTTCGAAGACGAACGCGGCAGCTACCTCTTCAACCCACGCGAACTGGCCCTTTTCGAGTTCGTGCCCGCCTTGCAACAGGCCGGTGTGGCGTCGGTGAAGCTGGAAGGGCGCATGAAGAGCATCCACTACATTGCCCAGGTGGTGTCGTTTTACCGCCAGGTGCTGGACGGCCGTCCGGTGACCTGGGACGAGGGCCTGGCCCTGCTCAATCGCTTGCCCAATCGCGGCTATTCCAAGGGTTTCATGAAGGGGGAAATCACTCCCGAGGATTACGCGTTCGACGCGCCCAGTTCCACGGGAGAATCCATATTCGTGGGTAATGTTCTGGAAGAAAGGAGCGACGGTTGCGCCGTGCTCGAGGTGCGCAACAGGATCACCGGCGGTGACCAGCTGGAGCTGCTGACTCCTGACGGAAAGTTGAACACCTACACCATGCCCCCTGTGATGAGAACCCGCGAGGGTGACCTGAAAGAAGTGGTGAACAACTCCCAGTTCGTGCTGCTGGAAAAGGAGTTGCCGCCATTCGCCTTGTTGCGGCGTATTGCGGCCTTCTGAGATGCCTGTCCCACCAGTCCCAGGCGATCCCGATGCCCAGGGCCGCCCATTTGACCCACAGATCATCCGGGGAGGTCATCAGGTTGATCACCACCAGCAGGGCGAGGATGAGCGGGCCGGTGGGTTGCCGTCATTGCACTCAATTTGCCCTCATGGTCTCAGATTTCGTGTGTTAGAGTGTCCCCGGTTACCTGCACCAGATGCACTTCGCTTCATACTTGACCAGGCACCCTTTCAGCAAGTGGTAGGAATGAAGAGGTCACTTCTTTTTCTTGTCGTCTGCGGACTATTGGCCGTCAATGCGATCGCCTGGGGAGCCGATTTTCCCTCCAAGCCGATCCAGATCTTTGTGCACACCAAGCCCGGCGGCGCCGTGGACCTGATGGCGCGACAGCTGGCTCAGGTGGCGACGAATTACTGCGATCAGCCTCTGGTCGTGATCAACAAGCCCGGCGGATCGGGTCTGCTGGCTCTGGCCGACGTGTACAAGAGCAAGCCTGACGGATATACGTTGCTGGCTTTTCCCGCGGCCTTCCTGGCGCCTCTGCAAACGACCGATATCGGCTTCGGCCTCGACAGCTTCCACTACATTGCCTGTTTGACCATCTCTCCCGAGGTGATCGTCACCAACAAGCATTCGGACGTCGTCACGCTGGAACAGATCCTCGCGGATGCTCGAGCCCGCCCGGGCGAACAGAAGTGGTGCGGGCCCGGCAGTGGAACCCTGGATCATCTGGTGGGCGTGGAGATCTGGGACAAGGCGGATATTTCCGTGAAGTGGATTCCCTATGGTGGGGGGGCGCCTTCGATCGTGTCGGTGATGGGTCAGCACTCCGATGTCTATATCGGCAACCCGGAGGATCTGCTGGGCCGAGAGAACACCCTGACCATTGCGGCTGTGGCCAGCGAGGAACGCCTTCCCGATTTTCCCGATGCGCCGACCTTCAAGGAATTCGGTATCGACATGACCGACAATGTCATGTGGCGCGGGTTTGCCGTGAAGAAAGGTACGCCGCCCGAAGTGGTCAGCTACCTGGAGGATCTGCTGTGGAAGTGCAGTCAGGACCCTCTCTGGATCAGCTTCGTCGAGAAAACCATGGTGCAGGGCGTATTCTTGCGCAACGAGGAATTCTCGGCCATGGTCACCCGGGATGCGCTGTCTGCCCGGGAGTATCTGGGGCAGGCCGGATTCAAGGTCGGGGCCGTCCCTGAAAGCGCACCCCACCCGGTCCTGGTTTTTGTTGGTGTCCTGGTCGTGTTGCTGGCGGTGCTTTTCTTCTTGACCCGAAAGACCGGCACCCATCTGAACGGGACGATGGCGATTGCGGCCTTCGGCCTGGCCTTGGCCATTCTGTTCTATTTCATGAGTCAATACTTTCCCGAGCCCAGGAAGGGCACCTTTGTCGGGGCCGCCACTGTCCCGCAGTTCTGGACGTTATTTTTGGCGGTGATGGCGATGATAATCCTGGTCCGCACCCTGAGGTCCGCGCCCGAGGCAGGCAGGGCATCTGGACGGACCCGACTGGTGATCATGATGATTGCCCTGACCACGGCTTTCACCTTCCTCTTGCCGTTGATCGGGTTCTTTCCCGCGACACTCATTCTGCTGGTGGGCGGAATGGTGATCCTGGGTCACCGGAAAATCGGCGTGATCAGCATCGCCTCGGTGGCGGTCCTCGCATTCATGTACGGCGTCTTCTACAAGGTGCTGATGGTCCCGCTGCCCATGGGCAGCTTGTTCTGAGCCGGGAAGAGAACCTTGGATATTTTTTCACATCTGGCCGACGGTTTCCTCGCCTTGCTGGGGACCGATACGATTCCCTGGTGGCAGCCGGGTCTGGTCATCATGTGCGGTGTGACGATCGGCATCTTCGTGGGCGTCATGCCGGGCCTTTCGGCCTCGACGGGGCTGGCGCTGGTGGTCCCTTTCACCTACGGCATGCACCCCATGATGGCGATCATCCTGCTGGCCTCGATCTACCTGTCTTCGGCCTACGGAGGCACGATCACCGCGATTGCCATCAACACGCCCGGAACCCCGGCCGCCGTGGCTGTCGCCAAGGACGGGTACGCTCTGACGAAGAAGGGTGAGCCGGGACTGGCGCTGGGTGCCAGCCTGCTGGCGAACACGACCGGCGGCATGGTCGGCACCATCATTCTCATCTTCCTTTCGGCTCCGATCGCCAGGGTGGCGCTTCAGTTCGGACCGCCGGCCTTCTTTTCTCTGGCGATCTTCGGCCTGACCATTGTCGCGGCCATGGAAGCGAAGAATCGCACCAAGGCGTTTTTTTCCACCGCTCTGGGCCTGCTGCTCATGACCGTGGGGCTGGACATCATCAACGCTCACCCGCGGTTCACTTTCGGAAACACGAATCTGTTCGACGGCTTTTCCTTCATTCCCGCCCTGATCGGGCTGTTCGCTCTGGGGGAGATCCTTCTGAATATCGAGAATCTCCAGGAAGTGAAGGGAAAGGTGGTGGCGTTTTCCAGCAAGATGCCGGGAATGGGCACCATGTTGCAGCTCAAAACCACCATCCTCAAGAGCGCCGGCATCGGCGCGGTGGTCGGGGCCATCCCGGGTGCGGGCGCGACAATAGCCGCGTTCATCGCCTATGGCGAGGCCAGGCGCTCCAGTAAAAAACCCGATGAATTCGGCCACGGGTCTCTCGAAGGCGTGGCGGCCCCATCGGCGGCCGCCGGTGCTTCGGAAGGTGGGGCCCTGGTGCCGCTGCTGACTCTGGGCATACCGGGCAGCGCGGCAACCGCCGTCATGGTCGGGGCGCTGACCCTGCACAACATCACGCCCGGTCCAGAACTCTTCAAGAGCAACACCACGCTGGTCTATGCGCTGTTCGCGAGCCTGTTCGTCGGCAATCTGTTCATGCTGATGATTGGCACGCTTGGCAACAAGCTCTGGGTCAAGTTGATCGCCGCGCCCAAGGCTGTCCTGTTCCCGGTGATCATCGCGGTCGCCTTCGTGGGCAGCTACGCGGTCAAGAACTCCATGTTCGATGTGTTTGTGTGCCTGGGGTTCGGTGTGCTCGGCTGGATTCTCCGGCGCAACGGTTTTCCCACCGCTCCTCTGGTGCTGGCCATGATCCTCGGCCGGATGGCCGAGACCAACTTCCGGCAGGCCTTGCTTTCCGAGGGCACGTGGACCGTGTTCTTTACCAATCCCTTGAGTCTGGGGTTGCTTGTTCTGGCCGTGGCTTCGCTGGCCTGGCCGGTGATTCAAGGGCGGCGGGCGAAGGCGTCTGGGGCAAGAAAAGCTCCATGATGGGGCCCCTGGCTTGAAGCGTGATGATGGCCCCGGTACATTCTCCGAGAGTCAGATTCGCCCCAGGAGGAGGACGAACTGGACGAATGAGCAGAGTGGTGGAGCACAGCAACACCATCTATATCAAAGGTATGGTCCCTTCCCTGTCACGCCATTTTTTGGCCTCAACAGTTCAGGATTAACATGAAGAAGATTTGCCTGTTTTTGATCCCCATGGTGCTGCTGCTGTGGTCGTCTTTGTTGCTGGTTGACCCGGCTGCGGCGGAAAACCCCGAATCTCTGACCTACCTGGTGAGCAGCCTCGGCGACAGCGACCTGGCCGAACTCCAGGAGCTGGCCCCCAACGTGAATTTCCTGGTGGGTTTGTCGGAAGAAGAGGCCCTGAAACGCGCGCCGGAAATCCATGGAGCCGATGCGCATTTGCTGGATGAGGCCTTCCTGGCAGCGGCGACAAACCTTCGCTGGGTGCAGTCCTGGAGCGCGGGAGTGGACCGCTACCTGAAGCTGGATGGCCTGCGGAGCAACGAGCGCATTGTCCTGACCAACATGCAGGGTGTTCACGGGCCGGCCATTGCCGAGCACGTGTTTGCCACCTTGCTGGCCTTGACCCGCAACCTGCCCGAGCTGCATGCCGCCCAGCGGGAAAGCCGGTGGGACCGTGCGGCCATCGGCGATGCCACCACCCTGGCTGGACGCACCATGTTCGTGGTGGGGATGGGGGGTATCGGTTCCCAGATTGCCAGCCGCGCCCATGCCTTTGACATGACCGTTCTGGCCACGGTGCGAAACCCGGCGGCCCGTGAAAAACCCCCTTACGTGAATGAACTGGGTGGGGCCGCCGATCTGGAGCGTTTTCTGGGGCAGGCTGATGTGGTGGTCGTGGCCCTGCCCTTGACCGACGAAACCCGCGGTCTTTTCAATGCCGAACGCCTGGCCCTGATGCCCGCCGGCTCCTGGTTTGTGAATATCGGCCGTGGCCCGATTGCCGACACCGATGCTCTGGTGGCGGCCTTGCAGTCCGGTCACCTGGCCGGGGTGGCCCTGGATGTGACCGACCCGGAACCTCTGCCTGAAGACCACCCTCTGTGGCAGATGGAAAATGTGATCATCACCCCCCATGTGGCCAGCCGCGCCGAATTGACGGGCCAGCGCAGGTGGGCTGTTCTCAAGCAGAACATGCAGCGGTTTGCCGAAGGCCGGGAGTTGATCAACATCGTGGACAAGAAAGTGGGTTATTGAGGGTCCCTGTGTGAGCCGATTGATCTGGATTTCTCGCTTTTCATTACAGCCAGATTGATTGGCTTGCCCTCAAGGAACCCAGCGAAAAGGAGGCCCCCATGATTCCCCGACTTTTCTTGATCACCATCTTGCTTCTGGCTCTGGCGACGGCTGTCGCAGCAGAAGGTGGCGAGGTGCGCATCAACAACAAGGTCATGACTTCCGGGGAAATGGCCGCGTGGCGATTGATCCTTCAGATCCCCCAGGAGTACGAAATTCTCCCTGGTGAATACTGGTACGACAGTTTCGCTGGGTTTTGGGGTGAGATCGGCGGACCGACCTTGGGTCAGATTCAGGCGGGGTTACCTCTGGGTGGTCCTCTGCCGGCCGACGCTTCGGGCCGCGGCTCAGGCACATTCATCAACGGGCGGGAGATTCATCCCGAGGAGGTGGCCTACCTTTTGTCACTATTCGGCCAGGTGTACAAGGGGCGGTTCTGGGTGAATGCTCAGGGTGCCGGCGGATACGAATATGGCCCCCCGTTTTTTGACATCAAGGAGGCCGCCCGCAGATCACGCCAGAGCAACAACACCATCCGGCGAAGCCTGTTTGGCAGCACCGGAGGAGATGGCGAAACCTTCTATTATCTTCATCCCGATGGCGGCAGCGTCATGATTGGCGGCTGAGGCCTCGCCAGGTTTTCTGGAAACAGGCTGCTTCTTGGAGGTGCTGGGTCGAAGCTGTGGGCGGCCTCACGGTGAACCCATATGGATCGGTTCACCCACGTCCTCCACGGCGCCGTTCTGGATGAGAGGGATGGTGATGCGGAATGTGGAGCCGCGACCCGGCTCGCTATCCAGTTCGATTTGCCCGCCGTGCCGCTCGACGATCCCGTGGCTCACCGAAAGCCCCAGTCCGGTGCCCTTGCCCACGGGCTTGGTGGTGTAGAACGGATCGAAAATGTGGCTCTTGACCTCTTCGGGAATGCCGTTTCCATCGTCTGCAACACTGAACCAGGCGTGGGAATCGTCGGCACCGGTGGCGACCGTGATCGTTCCGTGCCGCTCGATCGCGTGGATGGCGTTGACGACCAGGTTCATCACGACCTGGGCGAGCTTGCCCGGGATGCATTCCACGCTCGGAACATTTCCAAATTCCCGCTTCAAATCCGCCTTGAACCTGATCTGACTCCACATCAGGTTGATCGTACTATCGATCAAATGGTTCAGATCTGCCGCCTCCCACTCATCGCTGGACTGGCGGGAGAAGTTCATCAGGTCGGCCACGATCCGGGTCACCCGTTGCAGTCCTTCGCGGGTCTGCTGCAACAATTCGGGTGTATCCTCGGCGAGAAAGTCGATCTCCACCTCCTCGGCCAGCGCGGTCAGTTCGTTGCGCAGCGATGTGTCTGGAATCGACGGCACGGCATTCCGGTAGGCACCCAGCAGGTGGAAGATCTGCTCGATGTATTGACCGAGCTGTCCGATGTTCGTGCTCACGAAGCCGATCGGATTGTTGATCTCGTGGGCGACCCCGGCAGACAGCTGGCCAACGGCCGCCATCTTCTCCGACTGGACCAGCTGCTCCTGCGTGCTCTTCAATTTGTCGAGCGTCTTCTTGAGTCTATCCCGGGCCTCGTCGCTACTTACCTGGCAGTGCTGGCGCTGGGTGATGTCCATGAGGGTCAGCGCCGCGCCTTCGATCCGGCCGCTCATATCCGGCAGGCGGTGCAGGCTGACCTCGAAGTGGCGGTGCGGTTCCCGGTCGGTGAAGACGGACTCGAAGCTGCAGTCATCGTCGCTTGAGCTCAGGAAATCCTGGATCTTCGCCGCCAGGAACAGCAGGGGCTCGGGCCGCCGATCCTGGTCGTAGTAGTGCGCACCGGGTTCGCCGTTCTTGCCGAGCAGCCGGATGGCGGCGCGGTTCATGATCTGGACTTCGCCCTTTTTGTCCAGCAGGAACGAAGGATGGTGCAGGCTCTCGAAGAAGGTCAGTAACCGGTTCTTGTCGTTGGCGAGCAGACGGCTTGCGGTGGCGAGCTCCTTGATCTGGGTTTCGGAGTCGGTGCCGCTCCACTCGGTGCAAAACGCGATCTCGATCCGGTCGAAGACACGGTTGATGCGACAGGTCACCGCCACCTTGTCTTCCAGCTCCACCTGCTCGTGGAGAAAATCCAGAAAGGTTTGCCGGTAGTACTTGAACAGACCCAGGAACATGGACAGGTTCACGCCGCGTGCACGGTGCCTCTGTGCCTGGATGACGCCGAAGGTGCAGGCCGGATCGTTCAGGAAATCATCGTCGGGATGCAGATCCAGCGGGTCATCCCCGCTGAGCCCGGCCCGCACGACTTCGACCAGGCGCTGGACAGAGGTCAGCCAGGCGGCCTTCAGCGTGGAGGAGTACTTCGTGTATTCGTGACGGTGGGCATACTTGAACAATCGATCAAGGAGCCATTCCTCGGCCGAGTCCAGCGCCTCGATCACCACCTTGCCGTTCTGCCGGTCCCATTGCACCGTTCCACCTCATTTCTTTACGCGGTGTTGCCGGGCGAGGAAATGCCGCCCTGTTTATTCGGCAGAATAAGGAAACCCTTAAGGATGCGTTCAATGGGCTGCCGGGGGGATTGGGAGCGGGATTACCCGATGGTGTGTTCGATCAGGATTTTCAATTCAATGCCAATGAGGATGAAACCGCCGGTAACCAGCACGCGCAGCCCAAACTCATGCCCCAATCGAGAATCGAAGTACATTCCAGTTGTCAGGTTGACCGAGTAACAGACAGATGATTAGACCAGCCCCAGAATTTCCGCCGGCACCGGAGCCTCGAAGGTCATCCGCCGGCCATCGTGAGGATGAGGGAAGGCAATGGTGCGGGCATGGAGCGCCATCCGCGGGACCCTGTCGCGTTTCTGGCCATATTTCACATCGCCGGCAACAGGATGTCCGGCCTCGGCGAGGTGGACCCGGATCTGGTTTTTTCTCCCGGTCAGCAGGGTGATATCCAGGAGGCTGAAGCGGGGCGTTTCCTTGACCACCCGGTAGAGTGTTTCGGCCCATTTCCCCTTGGCTGCCTCGGCGGTGGAGTAGACGAACTGGTCGCTGTTCTCCGCCAGATAGCTGGAAAACTTGCCGTTCTTCTCCTCCAGGCTCCCGTTGACCACGGCCGTGTAATGCTTCTCCACGGCTTTCCAGTTCCCCTTGAGCTTCTGCTGAACGGCCTCGCTCTTGGCGAAGATGAGCAGACCGGAGGTCTCACGATCGAGTCGGTGGACGGTATAGGCACGGATCCACCCGCGGTTGCTTCCCTTGCGCAGGTAGTCCGTGAGCAGGTTTTCGGCCGTGGCCTTTCGGTCGCCCCGGAAGCTCACCGTCAGCAGGCCCGGGTCTTTGCAGACGACAAGGAGGTCCTGGTCCTCGTGGAGGATCTGGAGGCCCTTGAGGCGGCCGTGACCTGAAGGTTTCCGTTTGTGGCTCATGGAGGGCACTGTATTCGCTGGGCGGGGGAAAGTCCAGGCGGCTGGTTTCTGTACGAAATCATACCCGTGCGATATATTGGTTCTTCCTCCCGTGGTGCAAACTCGATGAAGGGCCAGGCTGCCATGTTGAGAATTGGTCAGTTCAATAGACTGGCGGTCATCAAAGAGCTGGATTTCGGCTTCTACCTGGACAGCGAAGACGACCAGTGGGGCGAAATCCTGCTGCCCTACGAGCAGGCGCCCAAGGGGTGTTCCCCTGACGATTATCTCGACGTCTTCATCTATTTCGACTCCGAAGACCGGATCATCGCCACCACCAAACGGCCACACGTGATGGTTGGTCAGTTCAACCTGCTGCGGGTCGCCTCCATGGAGAAGGTGGGTGCCTTCATGGACTGGGGCTTGCCCAAGGACCTGCTGGTGCCCTTTGGTGAAATGAAAGTGCGGTTGAAGGAAAACCGGTCCTACATCGTCCGGGTCTTCATTGATGAGGAATCGGGCCGGATCGTCGGTTCCACCCGCATCAACAAGTTCATCGACAAGACCCCGGCTGACTACGAAGTGGGTCAGATGGTGGAACTGCTCGTGGCGCGCGAAACGGAGCTGGGGTACACGGCCATCATCAACGATGCCCACTGGGGCTTCCTCTATCACAATGAAATTTTCAAGGACGTGCGCATCGGCAAGAAGGTCCGAGGCTACATCCAGAAAATACGGGACGACGGCAAGATCGATCTGTCATTGACGTCCACGGGATATGACAAGGTGGCAGGCATGGCCGAGACGATTCTCAACCAGCTGGCCCGCCACCGCGGTTTTCTGCCCATCACTGCCAGGACCTCGCCCGAGGAACTGGCGGATCGTTTTGGCATGAGCAAGAAGAACTACAAGAAGGCACTCGGCTCTCTCTACAAGAAGCGATTGGTCTCCATTGATCCTGACGGCATCAGGCTGCTGCCGTCTCCACCTGCCGAAGGAAAACCTGATGACCTGTAACGATATTCTGGGGCGCCTCCGCTACATCTTGAATTATGACGATGCGGAGATGGTGGCGGTTTTTGCCGCGGCCGATCACGTGGCCACCGAAGAGCAGGTGAAAAATTGGCTGCTGGACGAGAAGGACCCGCTTTTTGCGAAGCTGTCTGACCGGGAGCTGGCCACTTTTCTCAACGGGTTGATCAACCACAAGCGGGGCAAGCGGCCGGGTCCCGCTCCTGTCCCGGAAAATCGGCTGACCAATAATCTGATCGCCACCAAGCTGAAGATTGCTCTGAATCTGAAGGGCCCCGACATGATCCGGATCCTGGCCCTGGCCGATTTCCAGCTCAGCAACCACGAATTGAGTGCCTTTTTTCGCAAGCCGGGACACAAGCACTTCCGTAAAATGAATGACCAGGTCCTCAGGAATTTTTTGCAGGGACTGAGCAAAGGTGAATCTGCCGGTAGGAGTCTTCGAAGAACTCCTTGAGGTCGGTGAGGAACTGGTCCTGGTCGCCCGCCCAATATCGCGGTGCCCCCACAAAGGCGTCAATCCGGAAGGGCACCGGCAGCCAGGAACCACGGGGCAGGGTGCGCCCGGTTCCGTGCAGGAACAGCGGCACCACCGGGACTCCGGGGTGCGCGGCCGCCAGGCGCGCAATACCGCCCTTGAGCTCTTGCATCTGTTCGGGCTCGCCGCGTGTGCCCTCGGGGAAAATGAGCACCACGTTGCCCGCTTCGAGTTCTCGCGCACACCCCGCCAGGAATGCCTGCAAGGGATTCTGGGTGCGGTCGATGGGGATGATGCGCAGGATCTTGTCGCTCACGAAGCGCAGCAACGGGTTGGCGTAGAAGTAGTCCGCGGCGGCCACCGGCCTGATTTTGTAGTGCACCTGGCCGCTGATGGCCAGGGTGACCATCAGGTCCAGATGAGAATTGTGGTTGGCGCAGAAGATGGCGGGCCCATCGACCGGAAAGTTCTCGCGACCCCGCACCCACACGCCAAAGCCCAGAAATATCAACGGTTTGACAATGAGATAATAGAGCAGCTTGCGCAGGAGGCTGTGCATCATCCCTGTCCCAGGTAACAGAAGTAGCGAATGAAATGACACATCAGAGGCGCGGTGAGGGTCAAGCTGTCCACCCGATCCAGGATGCCGCCGTGGCCGGGCAGCATGGCGCCGGTGTCCTTGAGGCACAGGTCCCGTTTGACGCATGACATGTTCAGGTCGCCAAAGAACCCGGCCACCGAAACGAGCAAACCCGAAAGGGCCGCCAGATACCATGGCAACGGCGTGAGCCAAATCCCGAGCAAGCTCGCCAGCACCACGCTGGTGCCCATGCCTCCCAGAAAGCCTTCCCAGGTCTTGCTCGGGCTCACGCTCGGAATGATCTTGCGGCGCCCGAAGCTCTTTCCCCAGATGTACTGGCTGACATCGTTGGACTGGGTGAGCAGGACCACGTAAAGCACCAGCCCCGCGCCGGTGATGGGGCCCCCGGGTCCGGGCAACACAGCAAGATAGGCCAGATGGGAGATGGAGAACACGGTCATCAAAAGGCCCCAGTAGATGGTGCCGATGCGCGCGATGTAGCCCTGGGTCACGCCGGTCAAGATCATCTGCATGGCGATCACCGCCAGGCCGTACACGGGGATCAGCACCAGGAACATCTCGAAGTCGACGGTGAACACGAAGAGGTACTGCAGCGGAATCATCAGGTACACCCAGAACAGCACCACCCGATCCTGGATCTGGGTGGGGGTGATGGTCAGGTATTCCTTCAGCGCCAGGTAGCTGACGAAGGCAAACAGCAGGATCGTTGTGGCCTTGCCCAGAAAGAGGGCAACGCTCAGGAGCCCGATAATCACCCACCAGCTGTTCATGCGCTGTGCCAGCTCGGTGTGATCACGCTCGGGGTCGGCGGCCTGCTTCCGTTTGACGAAGATGGTGGCGGCAATGAGAAACGCCCACACCCCCACCAGCGCGAGACCGGCGCGCGAACTCAGCTCAAGCATGATCCACCGCCGTCCCGTACTTGATCCGGTTGCTGATCGTGAGCAAGGACAACGCGGACATCACCAGCAGCACGCCATTGATGACGGCGGGCTGGGTCAGGCCGAAGAAGATCGCCAGGCTCAGGAGAGCCATGATCAGTGCCCGGTCGCTCTTGGTGGAGGGACCTCGGTAGCTCCGCTCCTTGCCTTGCGCGTGAGCCAGCACCCCGGAAAATTCGGCAACAACTCCCGTGAAAACAAAGAGCAAGACGGCCTCCAGGCTGAAGCCGGCCACCCGGGCGAAGGGGAGGTAGAGCGCAGCGTCGCTGACCACGTCACCCAGCTCGTTGAGGTAGCCGCCCAGGGGGGTCTTCTGGTCGTGTTCCCGCGCGATCACGCCGTCGATGTTGTTGAGCGCCATGCGGACCAGCAACAGCAGGGGGAAAAGCAGGAAGATCAATCTGGTGGTCGGCATGAAGTAGATGAGCGCACCGAAACCGATGCTCAGCAAGGTCGCGAAGTTCGTCACGGCATTGGCCGAGATGCCGCCTCTCACCAGGGCGTTGGCCACGGGGCGCAGCAGGCCGCTGAACTTCTGCTTGAGGTCGTAGGTCGAGGGCATACACCACCGCATTTCTGAAGGCTTCGAAGTGGGGTTCAGAAGGGACCATAACACATCAGCTGGGTCATTCCTTCCTGGATGTCGAGACCGATGTTGAGAGGGTTTTCGGGAGGGAGAGCAAGGCTACCCGGTATTCCCCATCCCCGCCGAAATTCCCGAATATCGCCCGTCCCAAGAGTGACGGAGCTGTATTCCTGGTTGGAATTTACCCGATTTTACCGCCATGAACTCTCCTTTTTCCCTCAATTGTTGATTATCAGGTGTCCTGGGTATAATTTTCAGATTCAACGATTCGCCACGCGACCTGGATCGCCAGGAAAAGACCGCACGGCGCGGCTTGCCCCGCGTCCACCGGAGGGGAAATCCATGCTGAAGTATTTCACGCTCATCGCCATGTCGCTGCTGCTGCTGATCGGTGGCTGCTCCGGTGACAACCAGGCCGAACAGGCCGAACAGGCCGCTGGGGACGTGCACGCCGCGGCCGCCGACTCTCCTGTCCCCATGACCATCGCCGAGTTCAACGCCAGGGGCGAGGAATACGAAGGCAAGCTGGTGGAGGTCGAGGGCATCGTGGACCACGTGTGCAAGCACAGTGGCAAGCGCCTGTTCATCCGCGGCGACAATCCGGAGGACCGGGTCAAGATCGAGTCCGGCGATGTGGGCACCTTCGACATCGCTCTGGAGGGCAGCAAGATCAAGGTCCTGGCCACGGGCACGGTCATGAAGATGGACAACGCCTACCTGGACAACTGGGCCAAGGAAGTGGGCGGCGATGATCCTGCCGCCGGGTGTTCCGAGGAGCAGAAGGAAATAGCCAAGGGTGGCGGGGACCAGCAGGAAGAGCACGATTCCGCCATGTCCCAGATCAACGCCCTGCGCGCAGAGCTGGCCGCTTCCGGCCGCGAGTACCTGGCCTTCTGCAGCCTGGAAGCTCGATCTTTCGAGGAAGTCAAGTAGCGTGACCGAGAACAAATCCGCCCGCAAGGGTTTCAAGTGGCGCAAGTGGAACAACATTCTGCACCGGGACATCGGGTACCTGATTGTCGGCATGACCCTGGTCTACGCCGTGTCGGGTATTGCCCTGAACCACATGCGGGACTGGAATCCCAACTACATCATCACGCACCGTGAGGTGGCCTGGGACGGTGGCGTACCCGCCGACCCGGTAAGTGAAGAGCAGGTCAGGACGTTCCTGGAGGAAATCGGGGAGAACAAGGGCTACAAGAGCCACTACAGCCCCCAGCCTGGCCAGTTCAAGATCTGGTTGAACGGCGGCAGTGTGCTCCTGGACCGCTCCACCGGAGCTGGATACGCCGAGCACATCAAGCGACGGGCCATCTTCTTCGAGGTCAACTGGTTGCACTATAATCCGCGGGTGTTGTGGACCTGGTTCTCGGACATCTACTCCGGCGCACTGATCCTGGTGGCCATCACGGGGCTGTTCGTGCTCAAGGGCCGCAAGGGCATCACGGGACGCGGGGCCTGGTTGACCGGTATTGGTGTGCTGATTCCCGTGGTCTTCCTGGTGATCTACCTCTGATCGGGCTTTCGGGAGGACACTAGTCCCCCGAAAGTCCGGCCAGCAGGGCCTCGTTGGTGTCCCACTTTTCCATCAGCTTGAGCATGCCCTCCATGGCGGGTCGGGGGTGGGCCGCGGCCGCTCTTCGCCGCAGGATGGTCAGGGCCTCGTATTCCTCTTCACTGAAAAGAAGATCGTCCCGACGCGTTCCGCTGGCCCGGAGGTCGAGCGCGGGAAAAATGCGGGTTTCCGCCAGGCTGCGGTCCAGGACGATCTCGCTGTTGCCGGTTCCCTTGAACTCCTCGAAAATCATATCGTCCATGCGGCTGCCGGTGTCCACCAGGGCGGTGGCGACCACCGTCAGAGAACCCCCGCCCTCGATGTTGCGGGCCATGCCGAAGAACTTTCGCGGAATTTCCAGGGCGCGCGAATCGAGCCCGCCGCTCATGGTGCGTCCGGAACCCTTGTCGCTCTGGTTGAAGGCCCGTCCCATGCGCGTGATGCTGTCCACCAGCACCACCACATCGTGTCCACATTCCACTTCGCGCACCGCCTGCGACATGGCCATCTGGGCCAGGCGCACATGGTCGGCCACGGTCTGATCGCTGCTGCTGGCCAGGACCTCGGCGGGGGTGGAGCGGCGAAAGTGAGTCACCTCTTCGGGGCGTTCATCGATCAAGAGCACCACGATGCGCGTTTCGGGGGCATCCTCGGAAATGCTGGTGGCGAGATTTTCCAGCAGGGTGGTTTTTCCGGACTTGGGTGGCGAAACAATGAGCCCTCGGGTGCCCTTGGCGATGGGGGCGATCAGGTCGATGATCCGCATGGACACATTGCCACCCCGGCCCAGGTTGAACCGCTCTTCGGGATTGAGGGCGGTCAATTCTTTCATGGATTGGCGACGGGCGAACTGCTCAGGAGTACACCCACACACGGTGTGCACCTGGGTCAGGGATAGACCCTTTTTGCCCTTGGCGGCGGTTCCGGTCACCAGGGCGCCGGTGGCCAGGCTCAATTCCTTGATCAATTTCTGAGGAACAAAAATATCACTGGAGCTGGGGGCGAAAGAGAGGGCGGGGTCGCGGAGGAACCCGCCACCTTGCTTCAGGATCTCGAGGACCCCCGAAACCTGGCCGTTGGCCACATCAGACATGGGATACATCCTTGGAAAAAACAGAGAATTGTCCCAACCGGGGCAAGAAGGCGGAGGTCCGCAATCCTGGAAACGGGACCCTCACGCTCCGCGCAGGAGTGTAGTACGGGAAAGGCGAAAAAGAAAGGCTGGCCATGAAGGACCAGTGGGGGCCAATTGCGGCCCCAGGTAATTGGCACTAACAATGGAAGATCGTTTTTGGGATTTTTCCCGTTTTCTGTCCAGTATTGAAAGGGAGCAAGAGCATGTTGAATATCCACCAGAAGGCCCTGTTGATCGTGATGACCCTGACCTTGGCCTGCACCGGAGTGGCCATGGCCGGCAGCAGTGCCGACGAGAAAGGTATCGAACAGGCTGTCTTGAACTATGCGAACTCGATCTATGACATGAAGCCGGAGCTGCTGGACATGAGCGTCAGCCCGAAGCTGCAGAAGGTGGGCTACATGCCAGCGCAGGACGGCTCCGGACTCGAGGAGAGCTGGATGACGTTTGCCGATCTCAAGGACCTGGCCGGTCATCTGAACAAGGACGGCATGTTCGATCCCAAGACCTCCCCCCGCAAGGTGACCATCCTCCATCATACCGACATGATCGCTAACGTGAAGCTGGATGCGGCCTGGGGCATCGATTACATCCACCTGACGAAGTTCAACGGCCGGTGGATGATCATGAACGTCATCTGGGAGATGGGTTCGCACTAGCGTTCCGTCCAGCCCAAATCCGGGCCTCTAAATTGTTTATGACGGCCCCACCAGGGGCCGTCTCGCTTTGTGTTTCCCGCGAGGGTGTTGATCTAATTCCCTTGAAAAGGGTCACCATGCTGTCATACCATCAGAACCATCTCCAACAGGTGCTGAGGTGAACGTGCCCAGAAGCCATGATCGAGAAGACCTGAAGCCGGATTATCGTCAGTCCGCCCATGAATTCGATATTCTGGTGGAAACCGGTCAGCGCCTGGCCGAGACCCTGGACCTGCAGACGATCCTGCAGGCGGCGGTCGACGGTATCACCGGTCTGGCCGGCCTGGAAACAGCTGCAGTGTATCTCCTGGAGGACGAGATCCTGCACCTCTGGGCGACCTACCCTCCCTTGCCCCCCGGTTTCCCCGCAGAGCTGCGCGATGCGCCCCTTTCCGACCATCTGCACATCAAGGAGGCGATCAGCGGTAAGAAGCCCTTCGTGGTGGATGACCTGCTGACTGCCGCGAAGACGGATGCTGAGCGGGAGGTGGCCCGCCAGCGGAGGCTGCGCACGGTGCTCTACGTCCCGATCGTGATCGATGGCGAAGGCATCGGGGCATTCCTTGTCGGTTCGACCAGTGGGGTCGTCCATATCGCCGAGAACCGCATCGGACTGGTGGGCGCACTGGCCAACCTGGCGGCCCTGACCGCCCGGAACGCCCTGCTGTTCCAGGACACCGAAGCGAAAACTCTGGAGCTGAAAGCCTCGCTCGAGGAGCGGTTGAAGGTCGAAAAGGAGCGGGAGCAGTTGCAGATTCAGCTGGCCCAGGCGCAAAAACTGGAGTCCATCGGGCGTCTGGCCGGAGGCGTCGCCCATGACTTCAACAACTTGCTCCAGGTCATCCGGGGGTACACCGAGCTGGCCATATCCAGTGTTCCCTCGACCAACCCCGCCTTCGATTACCTGCACGAGGTGCAGGTCGCGGCCGATCGGTCGGCCGGTATCACACGGCAGCTTCTGGCCTTCGCTCGTCAGCAGACCATTGCTCCGAAAGTCATTGATCTCAGCAAGTCTGTGGACGATACCCTGCAGATGTTGAAGCGCCTGGTGGGAGAAAACCTGGACCTGGTCTGGGCGCCGGATGAGAACCCGTTGCCCGTGCTCATGGACTCCTCGCAGCTGGACCAGATCTTGACCAACCTTTGCATCAACGCGCGGGAAGCCATCGAGGATGTCGGCAAGGTGACCATTGAGACCCAGGCCGCCAGGTTCGATGAGGAATACTGCAGGCTGCACGAAGGATACCTGCCGGGTGACTACTGCATGCTGGCCGTGAGTGACGATGGTTGCGGATTTGACGAGGAGTTTCAGAAGAACATCTTCGAGCCGTTCTTTACCAACAAGAATGAGGGCACAGGCCTGGGTCTGGCCATGGTCTACGGGATCGTCAAGCAGAACGAGGGTTTCATCAACGTGTACAGCGAGCCGGGCCAGGGCACGACATTCAAGATCTATCTCCCCCTTCACGAGGGCACAGGAAGTCCGGCCCTGGAAGCGAAGAAAGCCGTCGTCCACCGCGGCGGTGGCGAGACGGTCATGATCGTCGAGGATGACCCATCCATTTTGACTTTGCTGGAGACCGTTTTGCGACGGCAGGGCTACCACGTCATCTCTGCAAATTCTCCTCTGACTGCCCTGGACCTGGCGAAGCGGCACCAGGGCGAGATCCGATTGCTCGTGACCGACGTCGTCATGCCGGACATCAATGGCCGGGAGCTGGCGAAAAGGATCGGAACGCTTTTCCCGGACCTTTTGGTTCTGTTCATGTCGGGCTATACCTCCAATGTCATTGCACATCGGGGTGTTCTCGATGAAGGCGTCACCTTTCTTCAGAAGCCGTTCGATTCCCCGCAACTCGCCGAGAAAGTACGGAGCATGCTGGACGGGAAATGATCCTGATCCAAGCGGCTGCCCATCTGGTCGATGCGCCCTGTTGAAAGCCCATATTCGCAATTCTCTGAATTGAATTATAATGTGAGAGCCAGTGTTCTTCTTCGGGGGAGGATGACCATGAAAGCCCTCACTATCCTGTGTGTTGCCGCCGGCTTGATGATGGGTTTGGCGGCATATCCCGCGGTGGCGTCGATCTCGATCCTGGTGGACGAGATCCACGGCCGCCCACTTTCCGACGAGCTGGCCGCGGCCTTGCCCGGGTGCGACATCACGCCGCTGACCAGTGCCTCGTTCCCCATCGTCGACCTGATCGATTCGGGGAGCATCACCGATTTTCCCACCGAGATCCTTTTCAGCGTGCCCGAGGGTGCGGAAACTCTTTATCTCCAGTTCGCGTTCAATGGCAGCGACACCCAGTTGCCCTACATCACTCTGTACGGGCCGGACGATGTTCGGCTGGGGAGTCATTGCGAAGGCGCACTTCATTTCGAGAACCCAGAACCGGGGCAGTACCGATTGACCTACAGCAGCTGGACGGCCATGTCGGCCAGCTACAAGATCGGAACCGGCCCCCCCCTTTTCACCGCCGAACTGCTGGATGATTACGACCTGATTTGCAACTTGTGGGATGACACCATGCTCATGTTCCGGGGCGAGTTGCCGCAGTACTCGTCGCTTGATGAAGCGCGCCTCATCGCCTACCTGGAAAATGGGGGAGGATTCCTGCTCGTTCGGGAACCCCTCGTCGAGATGGCTCTCAAGCCCATCATCAATATCTATGCCGAGACTCCGTTGCTTTGTGATGTAGGCCTGGGTTTTCCGGGCCAGCTGACCTTTGCCGAACCTCCTTGCTCGACCGCATCGGCCCCTGCCGGCACCTGGCTGCGCTGGAACGGCTTGAGGGTCGATGCGGATCAGTCGGCCCAGATTCTCTACGAGGGAAAACTGCGCCGCCAGACGGATTGGCTGCAGCTGAAACCGGACAGCGATCAACCCGCTGTGTTCAACCGAACCGAATGGCCTCTGAATGAACTGCACCTGATACGTCACGAGGGGGGAGACAGCTGGCGCCTGGTGCGGGTTGGCACGCTGGCGGCGGGAAGCGAAGCGGAAACTCGTCCGGGTGAGCTGCTCGGTGGCGAGGCTCTCAAGGCTGAACTTGAAAATATCATCCGGGAGGGCGGTCGTCGGGCGGGTCTTTTCGCCTCGGAATGCGAGGAGTTTCTGGCGCACTATCACTGGGCCGATCGCTGGATGAACGATGCTCTGAGCGATGACCGATGGTGCGGATTGTACCGGATCGGCACGGCCGCCTATGACCACCATATTGTTTTCCAGGATGAGCCGGGCGCACAGGAAAAGGTGCGGACCATGTGGATCTGGGCCACCGGTCTGGGGCGAGAACCCATCATTTCACCTTCAAGTGTTCCCGCCTGGCCTCTGCCCGCTCCGCACATCGGGTCTTCGGCGCCGATCACTTATCACGAGTTCGGTGTTCAGTATCAGCGAGGGCCGGGAAACAGCGAAAGTCCGCAAAAGATCTACGATTTTCTGGGCTGGGAATTTTACGACGGAGCCGCCCTGGTGGACCCCACGGACAACTGCGGTGAAGCCGCGTGTCCTTGGTTTACCCTGTCGGGTGGCCATCCCGATGCCGCGGGTTTCATGGCTGGTGTTTCCGCAGTCCTGGGATATTCACCGGGAGCCATTATCGCTCCGTGGTCCGAGCAGATTCTCATCGGAGATGATGACGCCGCGACCGACGATTGGTTTTTTCCTCCGGGAACCTATCCCCCGGTGTCGGTGGCCAGGAGTGTGGGCGCGGGCCGAGCGGCTGCCATTCACACCCTGACCATACTGGATGAGGAACTCGATAATCGGGTGTTTCTCGATAATGTGGTGATGTGGCTGGCCCACTATGTTTCGGGAACTCCGGATACCCCGTCTCCCATCTCGCACATCGAGAATGTGACGCCGAACCCGTTCAATCCCCGCTTGACCGTGAGTTTTTCCTTACCCCGGGCGCAGCATGTGACGCTCACGGTTTGCGACCTTTCCGGCAGGCGGGTGGCCACGCTGGTTGACGAGGTGTATTCGGACGGCACGCACACAGCGGCCTGGAACGGCCAGGATGACCGTGGCCGGATTCTTTCCTCGGGAGGGTACCTGATTCATCTGGTGACGCCGGACGGCAGGGAAACCCGCAAGGCGATGCTGGTGCGATGACATTGAGAGTACCATTCGGAGCGGCCATCCACGCGTGGGAATCTCCGGTGGCGGCGGGGCAAGTGGTCCAGGCCGTAATTTTGCCGAAAACTGGGCGATTAATGCTATAATCCCCAGATCAGAACGCCCCCGAGGTCCAAGTCTACGGACCGCTGGGCCGTTGCCATGCCAATGCCCGAGGGAGATTAAAAATGAGATTCATCCTGCTCCTGGTCCTGCTTGGCCTGCTGAATGCTCCCGCCCAGGCCGTCGAACCCTGGGAAAACTGGATGAGCACGGTCTTCGAACCCTATTCCACGGCCTACGACTTCAATTGCCTGTGGAGCGAGAACAATGTCTTCATCACCATCGACCTCTGGCTGGTGCGGCCGGTGAATCCGGATTTCAACGGGGTCGAGCGTGATGTGGAGAACATTTCCTGCTTCGACGTGAAGGTGACCATGTCCGAGGGGCTCAATCCGGCCGAGTGGGTCCTGTCGGTGCCGGGCACCCTGCAGCAACAGGACGGGGCCTTGCACGGGTGTTTCCACGAACCTCTGCCGGTGATCGATGGCCGGGCCCTCCTGGCCAGCTGCGAGGTTCTCGTGGGCGGGGAGGGCTTCGAGGTCCCTGACCAGCCCTGGGCTCGCTGCGGTTACATGATCAACGCCTGGGACACACTGTCGCCGGTCCCCGGCGGAATGATGCCCGGTTCCCTTTGTTACGTGGATGCCGACGATCCCGACGACGGGCGCGTGGTCCCCAACTCCTTCGCGGACCAGGACCTCGTGTTCGCCATCGTCGAGTCGACCGTCGCGGCCGACCGGATGAGCTGGGACAGCCTGAAGGCGATCTACAAGTAGCATTCCTGCGGAGGTTCAGTATCAAGGGGGCCACCATGCGATGTCTGCTGGTTTCACTCCTGCTGGCGACCCTCATTGGTGCCGCCGGCTCGGTTCTGGCCGATCCCCAGCCCATCATCAACGAACCCACGGTGATCTGGTACCGGGGCGGCTTCTCGGAATCCACCAGCACCTGGGACAGCATGGAGTTCCTGCAGGCCCGGCGGCTGGGCAACGGTCCCCTCGTCTACGAGTACCCCGTGCTGACGGTCATTCCCCTCGTGGAACTGAACTGGCAGGGTGAGGCAGATGAGAGGGCGCACTATTACAGCTTCCGGGCTCCGGTGTCCTTTCTGCTGGACCGCGTGGACAGCGCACTGTCCGGCGCAGGTTTCTGGGAGCTGGCGGGCTCCGGGCAGCTGCACTGGTACTCCGTTTTGCTTCACGCTCCCAACTCCACCATCAAGCTGCGTCTTTCCCGTAGCCTGCGCCTGGCCTTGACCACCCGGACCGATCTGTTGCCCTTTCGGATACACGGTGACGATCAGGGCGTGCTGTTCACGCCGCAGCTCAGCCTGGAGCTGGTGGGCCTCAGCGACGGCTTCGAAAACGATGCGGACCCCTTCACCAATCGCCTGCAGGTGGGCGTGGGCTATGGCCAGTGGTGGAGTTTCGCGGGACGGCACCGCACGCCGGGGTGGACCGTCATGATCGGCATCGGCTTTTTGGCCGGCGTGTGACGGAGCACTAGCTTCCATCCCGGGCGACAACCCTGGTCACCAGGGCGTCCAGCAGGCCGCCACGGTTATCGGTCCAGGTATCAAGATGCCCGAACTGGACATTGTCCATGTTCTCCACCTGGATAGTACCGTTGGCCATCAGGGGAACGCATCGGTCGCGCAGGACTTTCAAACCATCAAGACCACGGAAGAGAAGCACCCAGGTGGAAATGGCGTCAATATCGCTTGCTCCTTTGGCGTGGTTGGCGATGGTCAAGGCCCAGTAGTTGTTTTCTCTTGCCCAGGCGTAGAGAACCGGGCGGAGGTCAATCCAGTTGCTGGAAATGTGGGCGGCGATCATTCCGTCCCGGGCGAGATGTGCAGTGTAGATTGCGAAGGCCTCCCGCGTCAGCAGATGCTGGGGTACCGCGTCTCCGGCGAAAGCGTCGAGCACCAGAAGGTCGAACTGATTTCCCTCCTGGTGAGATTCCAGTTCCCTGGCCATAGATATTCTGGCGTCGCCAATCACCACTTCAACCCGGGCGGGAGTGTCCTTGAGGTAGGAAAAGGCTGGCTTGCTGCGGCCCCTGGCCACGGCAACCATGGCGGGACTCAACTCATAGAATTTCATGAAATCCCCCGAGCCTCCATAGGCGGCCAGTGAGCCGATTCCCATTCCGACAATACCGAAACGGAGGCAGGAACCTCGGCGGTCTCTTTGAACGGCCATTGCGATGCCACAGCCCGTGCTCGGGGCAAAGTAAGTGGTGGGTTGTCTTCTCAATTCCGGGGCAAGAAATTGTACGCCGTGCTTGGTCGCTCCATGCATCAGTACGATCCGATGTGAGGCGAGATCGTCGGTTCCAATTTCCACGACTCGGATCAGTCCATGGAAATCTCGATGTTGAAGGACCGTCCCAGGTGGAGCCACCAGGACCTCACGAATCAACAACCCCAGCAGGCAGGTCATGGTCACGATCGCCAGCTTCCGAGGCAGCCGGGGGAATCGGTGAGACGGTCCAGGAGTGATACCGAGCAAGGCAATGGCGCCATAGCCCACAATGAGTTCCGTCCACCATGGCCCCAGGGAAGGCGCCGCCAGGCCAGAGAAAATTCCACCCAGTGCTCCCCCTCCGGCAATGGAAAGGTAAAACCACGTGATCCGCCCCGGCTCAGGTTTGGAGGCCGCAAGAGAAGCATGGGCGGCCAGACAGGCTGCGGTCATGGCCACGAGCACAAAAATGATGGCAAACAGGGTGGGCGTTCCCAGGCGGGGGGCCAATGCCAAGAGCAACATGGTGAGGGAGAATCCCGCCAGGATCGAGGCATTGCCTGGACGATGGGGTAGCCAACCGGAGAAAGCCACGATCCAGGTGGCGAGATACAGGGCCAGTGGGCCCACCCAGAGCAACGGCACGCTGGACACATCCTGGGCGAGGACGGTGGTGGAGGCGTTCAGGACGCAAGCTCCTGCCGCTGACCAGGCCATCCAGGTGAGAATCAACCGGAGCGGGACGGTTGAGGGGTTTTCAGTGGGCTGGGGTTGACCCAGTTGCAAGTGGTGACGCGCCACGGCCCCGATCACCAGGCCAGTTTCCAGGACAAACAGCAGTCCCCACACATCGCCGAGATTGTCCCAATCCACCATGCGCTCCAGCATGGTTGGGAAAACCAGCAGGCCTGTCAGTGAGGCGGCGCTGGATATGGCACACAGGCGGTAGGCTCGGTTCCCAGCGACGCCGGCCCAGGTTTGGATCATGAGTCCACATGTCGACAAGGCAAGGAACACCGGTCCGACGCCCAAGGTGAGAGCCAGGGCCACAGCCCAGACAGAATCTCCCTGGACATGGGTCTTGACCGGTATCAGGGGCAGGGTCAGTGAAGAGAGCAGCAACAAGAGAATCAACAGGCCGCCTTGTTGAAGTCCCGAGGCCCTGGTTTGGAAAAGGTGAGCCAGTAAATATCCCAGAAAGAGGAAAGTTTGAAAACAGGCCAGGGAGGCGGCCCACAAGGCAGGAACCCCGCCAAAAACCGGCAGTAAAGACCGGACAGCCATGGGCTGAAGCAGGAAAAGCAAAAATGAGCCAAGGCCAACAATGGTGCAGAACAGGGGGGAAAGCTGCGGTGTAGAGAGCTTGTTCAAGAGGAGGGGCCTCCCGGATATCCCAGCTGGAAGCATTGCTTCAACTGGTTGGAGTGCCCCATTTTCAGGATGAACCTACGGTCTTGAACGAAGGGCGTCAATAACGCCGCAGCGGCTGCAACGGCTCACCGGGCTATTCACCCCGGGAACAATCCCAGAGGTCCCCTATTTCCCCTCGGCCTTCTTCCTCAGCTTCAGGATATAGAGGTCCTCCCGCCGGTCGCGCAGGTTGTTCACGCTGCCCTTGTCCGACAGATGCTTCAGCAGGTCGAGGTCCACGTCGGCAATCAGCACCATCTCGGTGTTGGGTGTGGACTCGGCCATGATCCCGGTGCTGGGAAATGAGAAATCGCTCGGGCAGAAGACGGCCGACCGCGAGTACTGGATGTCCATGTTGTCCACCCGCGGCAGGTTGCCCACGCAGCCGGTGATGGCCACGTAGCACTCGTTCTCCACGGCGCGGGCGTGGGCGCAAAATCGGACGCGCTGGTACCCGGTCTGCAGGTCGGTCATGTAGGGGACAAACAGGATCTCGGCCCCCTGGGCGCGCAGCAACCGCGGCAGTTCGGGAAACTCGACGTCGTAGCAGATCAGGATGCCGATCTTGCCGCAATCGGTGTCCAGGGCGCGGATCACATCCCCGCCGGACATGCCGAAATCCCTCCGCTCGCTGGGCGTCACGTGGATCTTCTTGACCGCCTCGAAAGAGCCGTCCCGGCGACACAGGTAGGCCACGTTGAACAGGCGCCGGTTCTCGACCACGGGCATGCTGCCCGAGATGATGTTCACGTTATAGGAGACGGCGAACTGGCGCATCTTGGCCAGGATGGGCTCGGTGGCCAGAGCCAGCTTGCGCATGGCCTTGGCCTGGCTCACCTCGTTGTGCTCGGCCAGCAGCGGTGCGTTGAAGAACTCGGGAAACAGGATGAAGTCCGAGTGATAGTCGCTGAGGGTGTCGATGAAGTACTCGGCCTGGTTGATGATCGCGTCGATCTGGCTGGCCGGGCGCATCTGCCACTGCACCACCCCGATGCGGACCTCGCGCTTGGTCCCGTAGAGGGCCCGCGGTTTCTTCTCGAAGTAGATGTTGCTCCACTCGAGCAGGGTGGCGTATTCGAGGGAGTCGGTGTCGCCCACCAGGTACTGCTTCATCACCTTGCGCACGTGGAAACCGTTGGAGAGCTGGAAGGTGAGGATGGGGTCGTAGATCTCCTTCATCCGCACCTTGTGGATGTACTCGCGGGGCGTCAGGGCGTTGGCGTGCTCGCTGTAACCCGGAATGCGGCCCCCGGCGACTATGGCCCGCAGGTTGTACTTCTCGCAGATATCCTTGCGCACATCGTACAGGCGGCGCGCCAGGCGCAGTCCGCGGTACTCGGGGTGGACGAACACGTCGATGCCATAAAGCACATCCCCGTCGGGGTCGTGCGTCTCGAAGGTGTTGTCGGTGATGATGTCGTCGTAATTGTGCCCATCACCAAAACGCTCATAATCCACGATCAAGGAAAGCGCACAGCCGACGATCCGGCCGTCCACCTCCACGGCAATCTGCCCCTCGGGAAATTTCTTCAGGAGAGCCGCGACATGGGGACGCGCCCAGAGGTCGCCTGCCGTCTGGCCGTAGGCGAGTTCCATGGTTTCGCGCAGGTCGGGGTAGTCGCTGAGCTTGAGCCCGCGGACCAGGACCTTGTGGTGTTTTCTGTTTTTTGGCATGTCGGTATGATGGTTTGAATTGGGTCCCTGGGCAATCGGAAGTTTCGGCGACAAAAAAATAATGAGCCTCGGAGGGTCACAACTGGGCTAGAAAGACGACTATACCTGTATGAAATTAGTCGAGATGTCCGGTTATTGCCCATAGAGAGGTCTGAAATGCTGTTTTTGGCGCCCAAGCCCAACTATCCTGGTCCTTTGTTTGCTCGGCTTGTGTGGCTGGCCTTGCTCACTTTTTTGGTCTGGGCCGGAACCGCCGTGGCAGGTGAGGACCCTGTCGACGAGGCCATCGCCCAGCGCCTGGCCCGAGCCGAAGCCTGGCGCACTGAACAGGAGGCCCGCCCCGCTGGTATGGCCTCGGCCTACCGTCTGGACAACAAAGGACAACTATTGCCGGTCGAGGTGGTGGGGGGATTGCCACTCGCCGGCAGCAATGATCTGGAATGGCCCGAAGTCGGGGGCGAGGAAATGGAAATTTCCGCTGTGGCCAACACGGTTTTTCCAAGGCTTGAAATTACCCGCACAGGCACCATCTACGTGGCCCTTTTGCCGGTGATCGGCTTGTACCCGACTTTCACCATTTACCGCTCAGATGACGGTGGGCAAACATTCACCGTCTGGTCCACCTGGGACGATGCGCCTCCAGTTGACGTGGGGACCGTTGGCGATTTTATCATTGCCGAGGGAACAGTTGACCGGGCCTTTCTGGTTTACAGTACCGACGTTCCCGGGCCCCGAAGGGTGCGCGTGGCCTGGGCCGATTTGACCGCGGGGCCGCCGACCTGGAATTTCGTGACGGCCCTGGAGGGGGCAGGTGCAGACTTCGGCTCGGATATGGACATCGTGACCGACGCCGGCGACTACGACGACTATTACCTCTATCTGACCGCCGCAGCCAACGACAGCGACGGTCGGGACATCTGGTTCACCCGTTCGACCGACCTGGGGGCGACCTGGGAAGCCGGCTATCGTGCGGTCCATTCCATCAGTCCCAACGATTTTCCTTTCAACCCCCGGCTCGCCTATGGCGCGTCCGACCACATTCACCTGGCCTACGATATGCGGAACTTGCCGGGTGATCCCTACGCCGTTGAACACCGAAGGATCGGGGGGTTCGCTGCGGGGGGAGCGGCCGACTGGAGCGCCCCCACCGTCCTGAAAGACTATTCTGACGGCCCGGCCTCCTCTTTGACGGGCCTCTCCGCCACTTCCAGCAGCAGCACCGTTCTGGTTCAGCTCAGGGACCAGGTCAATGAAGCGTTTGTGGGTCGGCTGCTGTGGTCCAGTGATAATGGGGTGACGTGGCCCGTGAACAGCGAGGTCAGCACTGGCATCAGTTCGCTGGATAGTGCCCCGGACATCGACCCTGTGACCGGGGATGTCTGGTTGCTGGGTGGGGACTATGTGCAGGATCCGTGGGCGGGCTCGCTTCTTTCTCAGCGGACTTCCCTGGCCAACCCGGGCGATCTGAGCGCCGTCGAAGCCTGGACCGCGCGGGACACCACCAGGAGCAAGATCTACTACGATATCGACCACGACAGTTCCCGTGGCAACCGGCGGGCGGTGGTCTGGCTGGATTTCAGCCCGACCGAGCTCAAGGTGTATTTCGATGCCGAGTGGTTCCGGGATCCGGGCCTGCCAAACCTCGAGCCGGGATTCCCCCTCCCGGTAGGGGGCATCGGGCGCACCCCGCCCGCCATTGCCAACGTCGACGCCGACCCCTTTGGCGAGATCGTCTTTGCCACCGAAGAGGGTCTGCTGTATGTGGTCAATCATGACGGCACTTTTGCTGATGGTTGGCCGGTGGACCTGAACGAAGACATTGCCTGGGATGCGCCGGTGGCCGTGGGTGACCTGAACGGCGACGGTGAACCCGAGATCGTGGTGGGCACCGCGCTCGGCCGGGTGTTCGCTTTCCGTTCCGATGGCACCATTTTGCCCGGCTGGCCCGTCGATCTGGGAACGGGCGCGGACACCTTTGTCTCGATCGGGGCCCTGGGGCCCCCTTCTCCGCGCTCGGTGGTGGTGTGCAGTGGCACTGTCTTGCGGGTTTATTCGCACGATGGGCAAGACCTCAGTCCCGCCTGGGGCACGGCCGTGGGAGCGTACACGTCTCCGGCGGCCATTGGCGACGTGGATGGCGATGGCACCGCCGAAATCGTGACCCGCCAGCCTGGCTCGATCCACGTGCATCGCCTGGGATTCAACATTGCCCAGGCCTTTCGCCTGTTTTCCACCGAAACGCTCACCGGTATGCCGGCCCTGGCCGACATCGACGAGAACGGTGACCTGGAGATCGCCGTCGGCACCGCCTCGGGCAAGGTCTACGTGATGAATCACGACTTCACGGACTTCGCGCCGGAGTTCCCCTACGACACCGGAAACCCCTCGCAAGTGATGGGTGTGATTTTTGCCAACCTGCTGGGGAATACCCCCCCAGAGCTGGTGTTTTCTCAGCTCGACGGGACCACCCATATCGTCTTCGACGATGGGGTGCCGGGTTTCAATTACCCCAAGGCGACCGCCACGAATGATTTTGTCTACATGCCCCCGATCGTGACCGGTGTGCATTTGACCTCGCCCGATGTGGTCGTCAGTGCGGGGCAATCCCTATATTGCTGGGAAAACCTGGGAGCAGTCCCCAACGGCTGGCCGCGATTCGTGGGTGATTACATGGAAGAGTCACCTGCAGCCGGCGACATCGATCTGGACGGGAACATCGAAATCGTCGCGCTGGGTCTGAATGAGCTGTGGATGTTTGATGTTGGCAATCCGCCCAATGTGGGGGCGCCCAATATGGCCTGGCCCATGTACGGTTTCGATGCCCGGCGGTCCGGGTGTCTGGGCTGTGAGGAGGCGGCCTTGTCCGCGGTCGAGGATCCGCCAACCCCGAGCAGCAGCTTGCTGGCCTTCGCTCCGCCATTTCCCAATCCGGCCTCGGCACGCACCGCTCTGAGCTACGCGCTGCCGGCTGCTGCGCAGGTCAAGTTGCAGGTCTTCGATGTGCGCGGCCGTCTGGTGCACACCCTGGTGGAGGGGCAGCAGGAAGCAGGTCACCACCAGGTGTTCTGGAACGGCACACATGGCAATGGCCGTCGGGCGGCGCTGGGGCTCTACCTGGCCCGGCTTTCCGTGCATGGTCCCGATGGGCCGGAAGAGAGGGTTCGAAAGATCGCGCTGGTGAGGTAGGTCCGACTGCATCTCGATTTGAATTCCGTTTTTGATTCTGGTAGAATCAATGATCACATCGAAGGTCGGCAAGCTGGCCTGGGCCATCGCAACCCTTGCTACAACATGACATCATTGTCGACGTGACCGTTGCCTGGTGGTGATGTCCGGGAGAGACACCATGTCCGAACGGAACCATGACACCGGCTACCCCTGGGCCGGTGGCTTGACTCTGCTGGTTTGCCTTCTTCTGGCCACGCCCCTGCTGGCCACCGAGTTCACCCTGGAGTCCTCGTTTCCCCGCGTTTTTTACGGAGAGCCCACCGACCTGGCTCTGGAGGGATCCGTGGAAGTGGTGGCCACCGCTTCCGGCCCGGTGACGCCCCTGGAAAACCCGGCCTGGCTGGAGCCCGCCGGAGAGCAGGCCTGGAAGACCCTCTTTCACTGGTTCGAGTCCGAGCCGCGTCAGGTCCAGTTTGTCGATGCGGCACAGGAGACCCTGACGGTCACCTTCAGCCCGTCGCCGCGCATGCCTCTGGATTTTGCTCGACACGACCTACCTGTCCTGTGCATCACCACCGACCCCGCCAACCTCTGGGACCCGGAACTGGGAATCTATGCCTGGGGCAACTACATCAACTACAGCCAGACCGGGGGCGACTGGGAGCGGCCGGCCCAGCTGGAGTACTTCACGGCCGACGGCACTCTGGCTTTCAACGAGCCCATCGGGTTGCGGATCAATGGCGGATCGAGCCGCGATTACACCCAGAAAGGATTGCGGCTTTACTTCGACGATTACGGGACCAGCGACGTGGTCGAATACGATTTCTTCGGTGAGGGTCCGGTGCGTTGCGAGCGCCTGGTGTTGCGGGGTTCGGGATACCCTGATTTCGCCATCGGGTCGGGCTGGGGAGAACCTCTGCACCGGGATCTGGGGCATCCGGGCAGCCGCTGGGCCTACGTGGCCGTGTATCTCAACGGGGAATACTGGGGTGCATACGCTCTGCGCGAGCGGTTCGACTCGAAGTGGGTGGAGACCACCCACGAATGGGGCGACGACGATTATCTCCTCATCAAAGACAACGAGGCCAAGGAGGGCGATTTCCAGGAATGGGAGGACTTCCTGGCCGGTGTGGCGGACGGTGATGCCACCTCTCATGCCTGGTTCCAGTGGCTCGACGCCAGCTTTCATCTGGAGTCCTACTTTGACTGGATCCTGGTCAACGCCATGGGCCAGACCGCGGACAACATGCACGGCAAGAACATGGCCATCCTGCGCATCGGCGGGGACCGCCTGCACTTCATGGCCTGGGACGAGGATATCCTGTTCCAGTCGGGCAACCAGAATGCCAACTACTTCTCCTTCTATGCATCGGCCGATCCTGCCGAGTTCATCACCACCCAGCCTGCCACCTGGTTCAGTGGTGGACCCTGGGAGTTCACCTTCCGCTGGAACGCTCTCTTGCGTCGCGGCATGCAGAACGCCGAATTCAAGGCCCGCCTGCGGGACCGAGCGGCCGAGCTCCTGGTCGGAGATCTGTCGGAGGAGGCCATGGTGGCCCGCCTGGACACTCTGAGCGACATCCAGGCGCCGGAATGGGTCCACCACACGGTCCGCTGGGATCCGCCCTGGTCCTACAGTGGGCGGCTGGCTTCGGCGCGGCTCAAGGTGACAGCACGCCACGACATTGTGGGAAATCAGCTGGCCGCGTTTCTGGACACCTGGGCCGAGCCGGCCGAGTTGATCGCCTTCACCGCCACTGCTGCTGGGGACCAGGCGGTGCTGACCTGGAGCACGGCCCGCGAACTGGATTGCGCCGGCTGGCAAGTCGAGCGCAGCCTCGACACTCCCGATGATTTCACCGTGCTGGCCGGCTATCCTGACGACCCGACCCTGGCGGCCCAGGGCGGTCCCGAGCAACCGGCTGAATATTCCTTTATCGACCAGGCCTTGCCGGCGGGGCGGGAGGTCTACTATCGGCTGACCCATTTCGACCAGGAAGGGCAGCCTCAGGTTCACTCCTGGGTGGAGAAACCGGGGCAGAGGCCCGAGTTTGACCTGCGCCTCAACGAGTTCATGGCCGACAACGACTCGGTGGTTCCTGACGAGGCCGGCGAGTATGACGACTGGCTGGAACTCTACAACGGCGGGACAGAACCGGTTTCCCTGGGGGGTCTTTTCCTCACCGACAACCTGGAATCTTCCACCAAATGGGCTCTTCCCGACCTGGTGCTCGGACCGGGCGAATTTCTGGTGGTGTGGTGCGACGAGGACCTGGATCAGGGTCCCTTGCACGCCAGCTTCAAGCTGGGAGCGGGAGGCGAGGAACTGGGTCTGTTTGCCGGGTTTGCCGCCGGTAACCTGCCCATCGATGTCCTGGTCTTTGGCGCCCAGACCACCGATGTTTCCTGGGGCCGATGGCCCGATGGGCAGGGCGCCTGGGCCGCCATGGATGTGGCCACCCCCGGTGCCGGCAACGCACCCATTTCTGCTGCTCCTCTGGACACCCGGGCGACCAGTGTCAAGCTGGCTCCCGCCTGGCCAAATCCCACGTCGGGTGGCCTGGCGGTCATGGGTCGGGTGCCGGCTGGACAGGATGCGGTGCGGCTGAAGATCTTCACGGTCAGGGGCCAGCTGGTGCGTGATCTGCTCGTCGACAGCAATGGCGAAGGCTGGCACACCTGGACCTGGGATGGCCGTGACGAGGCGGGCCGCCCTGCCTCCGCGGGAGTCTACTTACTACGGTTGCAGGCGGCCGGGCAGGTGAGCCATCAGCGGGTGGTGCTGGTGCGCTGATCGGCAACGAGAAGCAGCTGCTGGCCAAGCTCCAGCGAAGTCCTGCGAGACTTCGAGGCCGGTCCCTTGCTGGACCTCGTCCTGGTGATGGCCGTGTTGAGCGTGTTGCTGATCCGGTTCTACCTCCACCTGACCGGTTATCCTCGGGTGGGCGGGGACAGCCTGCACATCGCGCACATGCTGTGGGCCGGGCATTGATCATGTTCTTCGCGCTGCAGCTTTTCAGCGGTCTGGCTGCCGGAATTATCGTGGCTCTGGGTATCTGGTCCTGGCCGGATTGCGCTTCGCCATCGACCACGAAAGGACAGGGGCATGTGGTGGGCATCCGCAACAGCAACGGCCCCAGGCTTTCGCCCGGGGCCGTGACCTTTGATGAGCTGGCTGCACCTTACTTGATCAAGGTCATCATCCGCGTTTCCGAGAACGAGGGCGTGCGCAGCTGATAGAAGTAGGTGCCCGAGGCGACCTGCTGACCGGCGTCATTCCGCCCGGTCCAGGTCACGCTGTGGGCGCCTTCGGCCATCTGCTCGTTGATCAGCGTGGTCACCCGGGCGCCATCGACCGAGTAGATCACCAGCTCGGCCTGCTCATTCCGGGGCAGCTTGAAGCTGATGGTGGTGCTGGGGTTGAAGGGGTTGGGATAGTTGGCGGCCAGCTGGTAAGGCCGGACCATCTGGTCCTGCACCGGCGAGGTGGCCTCGTCAATGTTGGTCAGGAAATCGGTGCCCGACTGCAGCACGGACCGGGAGTCCATGTCCTGCAGGAAAACCGTGGCCCGCAGGTTGTCGTACACCCAGGAGCCATTCAGAGGAGTGTCCACCACGAACTGATGGTCTCCGAGGGTGGTGGGCACATCCAGCCCGTACACGTCGGGGAAAATGTAACGCATGGCCTGGCTATGGTGCGTCTCCCCGTTGCTGCCGGCGTAGTACACGTTGTCTTCGGTGATCACGACCCGCAATTTCAGAGGGCCCATGTTGTCCCGCATTTGCTCCAGGTTCTTGACCGTGACGATGGTCTGCTCCAGGTCCGGGTCGAACCGCAGTTCCATCCGCATGGGCACCTTGCCCTGCTGGGCACCAGCGAACAGGCCGGGGAAGGCCGCGCCGGAATTTGTATTCTCCACCCCATCCAGGTAGAACGCAGGCACGCCGCCCACACCGTAGTCGGTCACCATGTAGTTGGACTGGGCGGAGTTGGCGCTGTACATGATATCCGCTCCCGGCCAGGACACATGCAACCGGATGACGGCGATGTCGTTGCCCTGGGTGGGCACATAGGCATCCAGGGCCTGGTTGGCCTGCACGCAGGGGCCACATCCGGCATTGGTGAACAGCAGACCCAGGGGTGTGTGGGCCTGGGTGTAGCTTTCGTTGTAGGACGTGACGGTGTTGTTCAGGCTGTTCTCGTCGCCATCCAGCGAGGTGGTGGCCACCATCTTGATCAGCTTGCCCGCGCTGACGGTGTGTGACGGGAAGGAAACCTGAAGTTCACTGTCCGACCCCAGGGTGAGGACCGAAATAGTTTCACTGTAAACCGGCGTGCCGGATTCCAGGATCTCCAGGGTCACGTCGAAGGACTCACCCTGTTCGCCATTGTTATAAACGGTCACCACGGGGTCGAGGGTGCTGCCCTCCTCGAAGTGGTTGTCGGCCGGGGCGATAGCCAGCGGCATGATGTCGCGACCCAGCAGCTCGAAGATCCGGACGTCATCGACAATCCACCAGTCGGCGTACTCGCCCACGTAGCGGAAGGCCACGTAAACCGTGGGCTCACCGGCATAGGCCGAGAGGTCCAGGGTCACGGGAGCGCCGCCGAAACCGGCCACAGTATGGGTGGCCGGCGTCATGGTGTGGATCATGGTGAAGGCTTCGGGATCGGTCTGGCTGGTGGTGGAAACAGCAATGTAATGATGATCGCCCAGATTCCAGTTGTTCTCTTCTTCATACCACTCCAGCTTGGGAGCCACGGTGGTGGAGAGATCCAGGGGCGCGGTGACCAGCCATTCGTCCTGAGGCTGGCCTACGCCGCCGGAATGGAGCAAAGCCGAACGGGCACCGGTGTGGGAGGCCGCGGTGGTGCTCTGCCACTGGTAAGTATTGCCCAGGTGAATGATGGCCCACCCCGCAGGGGGGAAGGAGCCTTCGAAACCTTCCAGAAACAGGTCTCTGTCGGCATTCACGGTTTGGTCCTGGGGTGTGATGCCGGCCAGAAGAACTCCAGGCAGGCAGAGAAGGATCAGCATGGTCAGCAGGCCGCGTGATTGTGGTTTCATCTTGAGTCTCCCGATGATGTGGAGGGTGCAAGTAGGGTCAATTTCAGGAGGACATCAGTCTCGCTGAGGTGAGCAATGCGCTAATAATAGCATTAATTGCAAGTTATTGATCCCCCAAAATTATGTCCCCCATGGCATTGAGAACCATGGGGGAACAGCCAGAAACAATTTCCGTGGCACGCTTTACCGGTAGAAGGTCTTGACGTTGTCCCAGGTGTTGCCCTCGATCGGCGTCGACGTGATGGTGAGCACACCAGAAATCGCGTAAAAACGATGGTCGGCCGACGAAGCGGTGGCTCCGAATCTCACCCATTGCTGGTTGATGGTGGCAGACCCGGAACCAATGGTGGGAGCAGCCGTTCCGAGCGCTTGTTCGACAGTGCCGAATCCCCCGGTCCCCGTCCAGATGTTGAGATTGCTTTCCACCGTCGTACAAAGCTCCGAGACATTCAGCGGGACGGCGATCGACCAATCCCACAGGTCTGCATAGGAACCGGCGAGCATCGTTCCGTCCAGCAGATACACGGGCACATCTCCCGGTGGAGCGGTGTCCGTGTTGTCCCGAGCGTCCACCGTCGCTGTCGATGCTATGGCGAACCACTGGGTGCCAAGGGCCACCAGTTCGGGGACGGCGTTTGCTGCTGCGGAAACGAACGCATTGTAGTCGGCTATTTCGCTCGATTCCGCATCTCTCACCCCGGAAGTCACGAAGGCAAGGCGAAACAGGTCACCCTCCTCGAGATCCGGTGGTGTCGCCGGACATGCCTCGGCAATGTTTGGGCCAAGGGTCAAAAAAATCATGGCGACCAGGCTAGCAATACCGGCCCGGGACTTGGTCAGGTGTTTCATGGGTATTCCGTTCCCTCGATTTCGAGGATTTTGAGAGAGAAACTGACATGGCGGACATTATCCCATCAGAAACAGGAGGGCAAGCATCTTGTTTCGCCTGCTGTCCGGGTGGGGACCATTTCAACGGGCAGGCAGGTAAAGTTTCCTGAAGGGGCCTTTTCCCCGGAAGCGCTGCATCACCGCCTGTGGTATTTTGGCGGCAAGGAGGCTTCATGACCGGACAACCCGCTCATCCCTCCCGACTGGGCACGACCGCCGAGCGGCATGCCCTGATTCTGGCTGCAGTATCGGCCGTGCTTGTTTATCCGTCCAGATCAGGGCAGGACTTCAGCCTCGATGGAGACAGCCACCAGAACATCCTGGGCATGGTGGGCAGCGGTGCCATGAACCGCATCATGATCCTGGTCAAACCTGATCTGATCCAGGGTTTCAAGAATACATCGGACAAGCGCAACGTGGGAGTGCACGAGTTCGCGCATCTGGTGGACAAGTCCGACGGGGTAATCGACGGACTGCCGTCTGTAGGTCTGGATCGCGAGGCGATCGGTCCCTGGGTTGAGGAAGCAGAAGCATCCGGAATTATTTGCCGCGATGCAGAAGGTGTTTCGCCAGGATCTGGGGAGCCGGTTGCAGGACATCCGACGAGAAATGACGGCCGGACCCAGGAAGTTTGGCCGGAACTCTCCGTGCCCGTGCGGTAGCGGGAAAAAATACAAGAAGTGCTGCCTGCAGAAGATGGAATAGAGGTGTCGAGAAATGGTATGCAAGGTCTATCCCGCGAGATTGTGCCCATGAACAGGAACCTGACAGCCTGCTTCGTCATGGCCATCCTGGCCATCGTCCATCCGATAGGGAGCGCACTTCCGGACAACGAGCCCGCCCGTCCGGAGGGCACACCGTCGCTCGTGGTGACCGCATTGCTGGAAAAGACGATCTTCAAGGTGGACGTCGTTTCGCTGGAGCTGTGGCTGGGGCCGGCGACAACCCGGGAAGTCCGGCGGCATCTTGCTACCGGCACGGACTCGCTGGCGACGGCGATCGCCGACAGCCGCGACGCCTGGGCGCAACTGGTCTTTCAGCGCGATGTGAATCTCGACCGGTTCCTTGCCGGTGTCACCGAGGACATGCAGCGCGCCGTCCGTGCGGGTTTGCTCGACACCGCGGGTTACGCCAAGGTCACGAGGGGCCTGCCTGTCTGGCTGGAGCCTCTGCGCGCGCAGGGAATCGCCTCGGGTGACCGATTCACTTACGCGATCGTGAACGACACCCTGAGGACCGTTTTCACGCGGCAGGACGGCCACGTCACCATCGATCAGACCGATGTCGGTCCGGCGCATCGGCGTGCCCTTCTGGGCAGTTTTGTGGCGCCCGGTGCGGGATTTCGCGACGATCTGCTCGCCGATCTTGAGCTGAAGGAAAAAACTCCGTGAAGAACCGCGTGGTCCGGCCTGAGATACTCGACTCGCTCCCGTATGATCACCCGTCCGCCGTCGCCAACCGCCGCGACCTGCGGCTCCTCAACGGCATCATGGGTACCTCTTCCTGGGTCGCGTCCACGCTCCAGCGATGGTACGTCCAGGGCGACCACATCTTCGAGGCGGGTGCCGGCGACGGTGAACTGGGCCGCTTCTTGCGGCGCCGGCTGCCGGTTCTGCGCGGCGGTCTCTACACCGGACTGGACCTGAGCCACACAAGGCCCGCGGACTGGCCGGACCCCTGGGCCTGGGAACGCAGGGACTTGCTGGACCACGAATTCTCACCGGCGCCACACGTTCTGATCGCCAACTTCCTGCTGCATCAGTTCACCGATGCCGATCTCGTTCGACTGGGCCGTTCCATCAGCGAAATCCCCGTCTGGATCTTCTGTGAGCCGTACCGGTCCCGCCTTGCCCTGGCAGGGCTTGCCGCTTTGCGTCCGTTCGGCCTGCACGAGGTTTCCTGGCACGATGGCCGGGTCAGCGTGCAGGCGGGATTCCGTGGGCGGGAGCTGGTGGATCTGCTGGGGGCCGAGACAGCCGGGCGGCAGTCGCGGGTCACCATCGACTGGCGGGGCAGCTATCGCCTGGTATCGACCGCTCGGTAAATCTTGATATGAACTATTGCGAAATTTCGAAACTGTTATATTTTGGCGCCCAACTGAAAACCAGAATCTCTTTCTGTTGAGCTGGGAGGAACAATTATGACGCAATCCTGGAGACCCTATATCGCCGGAGCTCTGGTCGGAGTGCTGGCCATTCTCTCGGTGGTGATCAGCACCCAGGTGCTGGAGAAACCCAAGTACCTGGGGGCCTCGACCACCTTTGTCCGATCGGCGGGGCTCATCGAACAAGCGGTGGCGCCGGACCATGTGGCGGAGAACGTCTATTACCAGAGCAAGAAGGTAAAAGTCGACTGGCAGATGATGGTGCTGGCCGGCATCCTCATCGGTGCTTTTGCCGCCTCGCGGATGGACGGCAGCTTCAAGGCTGAAGGGACGCCCCCGCTCTGGCGTGACCGTTTCGGCCACAAGGTCTCCACCCGGGCAATCGGGGCTTTCCTGGGCGGGATCGTGGCCATGTTCGGTGCCCGGATGGCGGGAGGCTGTCCCAGCGGACACGGGCTGAGTGGACTCATGCAGATGTCCGTCAGTGGCTTCATTGCCATGGCGGGATTTTTCGGCGCCGGCATCATCGTGGCGCGCCTCATCTATCGCAATACAGTTATCAAGGAGGTGGGCCATGAATGAGCTGTGGCTGGGACTGGTGACGGGCATCTTCTTCGGAGCCCTGTTGCAGCAGGGACGTGTCCTGCGTTACGAGAAACAGGTGGGCGCCATGCTCTTCAAGGACATGACCATCCTGAAGTTCATGCTCTCCGCCATCATCGTGGGAATGATTGGCATCAACCTGCTGGTCAGCCTTGGTGTGATCGCGCTGAGCGTCAAGGCCACCGCCATCGGGGCCAACCTTGTCGGTGGATTGCTCTTCGGTGCAGGCTGGGCGGTCATGGGTTTTTGCCCCGGCACCTCGGTGGGAGCGCTGGGTGAAGGACGCTGGCATGCACTGTTCGCCATCGCCGGCATGCTGGTCGGGGCGGCGCTGTATGCCGAGGCTTATCCGGCCCTGAAGGACAACGTGCTGGCCTGGGGTAAGTTCGGCAAGATCACCTTGCCTGGGATACTGGGGGTTTCACCCTGGCTGGTGATCCCGGTCCTGGTGGCCGGATACCTGGCCCTGTTCCAGGTCTTCGAGAAGAAGAAGATATGAACGAGCCTGGCCCGGATTGTTCATGACAGAGTGTGAAGCGGTTTTAACCATCCGCAGCAACTCCATCATGAATAATCCGGGCTAGCGGCGCTGGCTGATCATCAGCAGGGGACACGTCGTCCGGTCGGCGATCTTGAGCACCAACTTTCCGAAAACCTTGTTGCGTCGGCCAAGGCGCTGGAGCCCGAGCACGAGCAGGTCGCTCTCGGCGGCTTTCGCCGTGATCACCGAGATCATGTCATCGCTGCAGACGACATGCGTTGTGCTGATTCCGGGAGCCTCGTCAGCCGCGAGCTTGGCCAGTTCCTGCTTGGCACGCAGTTTCTCCGCCGGAGAGGATGCCGCCGGCAGAACGCGTAGATAGGTGATTTCGCGCAACCTTGTGCGGCACATGTTGCCGATAAGATGGGCCCTGATGCGGCTCTGATCGCGGCGACCGCCAGCAGCCACGAGGATCTTCTGCGCGTCGCCAACCTTCCAGGCCATCGGAGCTCTCACGATCTTGACGTCACCCTCGACACGACTCATGAGCGTCTCAAGAGACCCGGTCAAAAGCGATTCATCCAGCTTGCCGAATCCGAGAATCAGGCTTTCGCACCGGTACCGGTTGGCGACCCGCTCGATCTCGAGCCAGGGATTCTCTCCCATGGTGATCAGGGCTTCGGTGTTGAGAGAGGCCTTGAAGGCTGTTGCCAGTGCGCCGCCAAGGACTTTCTGGGCGTCGACCAGCTGTGCAGGCAGGCGCTCGCCGGACCAGTCTTGCGGAGGCCTCACGACCGACAGGAGCAGGATCTTGGCGACCGCATGTGGTATGAGCGCGTCGGCCATGGTCACCAGCATGGGAGCGCTGGCTGGATTGGCGATGGGCACGAGCACCAGCGGGCTGCGGCCGCGAAACCGCACCAGGCTGGGATCGAGAGCTTCTGCTGAGGCGTCGGCGATCTTGGCTCCGGGTGCCAGATAAATCATGTACAGGAGGGCACCCAGGCCGAGCCACATGGCGGCCAGGGCTCCGGCCGAGGGCACGGCGACGGACTGGAACAAGGCCAAGGCCAGGCAAGCTGCTCCGCCGATGACGGGAATCAGTGGAAAGGCTGCCGACTGAAAGTGGTTCACCCCGTCGCGTCGCTGGACCAGATAGGCAAGGCCGTGGATAAGGGCGAAACTCGACAGGAAGATGAGACTGGACATGGCTCCGGCCGTGGCCACATCGGGCAAGGCAATCAGGATGAACGTGACAGTGATCGCCGTCAGCATGATGGCTGGCACCGGGGTGCCGCTCGTCGGGGCCATCCGTCCAAAGCGACGCGGCAGGGTGCGGTCCGTCGCCATGGTCTTCGCGAAATGGGAAGCGGCCATCAGGTTAGCCTGCAGCGCGGACAGCATGGAAAGCAGACCGGCGACAATGATCAGCCAGTACCCGGTGGGTCCGAGAAAATTACCGGCCGCCTTGGCAATGAGGATCTCCGGGTCTTTCTCGGCGGCCGCGACGATGGACCCGTCCGGCGCACCGACTGCGACGACCAGGAACAGCAGGGGCAGGTAGATAATCAACGCCGTACCCAGGGAAAGGAGCATGGCGCGTGGGATGGTGCGCTCGGGCTGCTTGATTTCCCCGCCAACGGCGGCAATCAGGTCGAAACCCTGCAGGGCGATGAAGGTGTAGCCCATGGCCTGCACCAGGCCCCCGCCGCCCTTGTGGAAGAACGGCCGAAAGCGGGCCGATAATTCCTCCACATTGGGCGGATGGACCATCAACACCCAGAACCCGCCCATGATGACTGCCACGAAGACGATCACCTTGCCCACGGCAGGCCACTGGCTCCCTCCACCGGCCGATCGCATGAGACTCCAGGAGTAGAGGGCCACCGCCGCAGTCGCATAAGCCACCACGGAGAATCGCGCTCCAAGCCAGGCGGGAGGGGTGCCGCCGGCCGTGAGGATGAGCTGCTCGAGAATGGGTACCAGAAAAACACCGAAACCCAGGGCGTATAGCACCGCGGCGACGATCGAGGCAAACCAGACGACCCAGCCAACGGCGAATGCGGCGTCCACGGGCAGGACCTTGCGAGCATAGGTGTAGGTGCCGCCGGACTCGGGGAAACGCCTGGCGAGCTGGGCAAACGAGAGGGCGGTGAGAACGGCGATGCCGCCATTCAGGGTAAAGGCGACGATCGCACTGGGGCCTGTCGTGGCGAAGGCCACGCCGGCCAATGCAAGGATGCCGCCACCGACAATGGCGCCGACACCGATCAGGGTCGCACCGATCAGTCCGATGGTTCGCGGATTCTGGTTGTGCGTATGAACCACCATCTGCTCACAATCGCTGGCGGCCAGTATTGTTCGTGCCCGATTCAGATGCTGTTGTCCCGTGGGAAAGCAAGATACCCTGCACCTGGCTGCTTGTCTATTGTCGTGCCTTCGCCCAACATGGACCGATCTGAGGCATCCGAAACCCAGAAGGCCGGCCCGTTTGGGGTCGCATCGACCACGCTGCCGAATGACGCGAACTTCAGGTCTAGTCTGCCGGAGTCATATCGATCTCGGCGTGCCAGGGGCTGGCGTCTTTCAATCCGATCAGGAAGGAATGGGCCCCCAGGACGGTCACGATCACCCGCCTGGGGTCGTCCGGGTCTTCGCGGAAGTTTCGGCGCCAAATAATGTGTTCGGCTTCAGGAAAAGGGCCGCCGCGCACGCCTTCTTCATAAAGTCTGGTCACAATGGAACGCGTCCCCAGGCCCGGAACCAATGCTCTGAGGAGTTGATCGTTCGGCAGGTTGGCCCGGACTCCCGCGGCCATGCGGTCCCCGAAAACCGTCCTCAGAACAGCCACTCCGGCCTCATGCGGTTCCAGATCGGACAACGCCATCTGGGCCAGATCCATGAGGTC